>NZ_JBPWBC010000010.1:0-192480 GCF_051776965.1 Bacillus cereus group sp. BceL220
AAAATATAATTAAAATACCCATGAAAATCAATAATAAAATTATTTTTTGAAAAATTTCTAATAATTAACCAAGTAAATATTTATTTTAATTTTCTAATTATTGATTTATACTAAGTTAGTATTATTATATTTATATATAAGGAGTGCATTCGTATGGAGAAGATTAGTAAAAGCGATATTATTCGTACTGTTCCGCAAAGCGGTTTTTTCGGACACCCTAAGGGGCTGTTTACCCTATTCTTTACAGAGTTTTGGGAGCGATTCTCTTACTATGGGATGAGAGCAATATTACTTTACTATATGTATTATTCAATCTCACAAGGTGGTTTAGGGATGGATCATGCGACCGCAGCGTCAATTATGGCCATCTATGGATCTCTCGTTTACATGTCTGGCATTATTGGTGGCTGGATTGCAGATCGTCTACTAGGTTCAAGTAGAACAATTTTTTGGGGTGGAGTTTTAATTATGATAGGTCACCTGATTTTAGCACTACCAGGAACTATAAGTACTTTATTCATATCTATGGTGTTTTTAGTACTTGGTACAGGTTTATTAAAACCTAATGTATCTAGCATTGTTGGTGATTTATATAGTGAAACAGATACTCGACGTGACTCAGGTTTCAGTATTTTCTATATGGGTATTAATTTAGGTGCACTTTTATCCCCTTTTGTTATAGGAACACTTGGTCAAAAGTATAACTTCCACCTAGGTTTTGGTGTCGCTGCAATTGGTATGCTATTAGGCTTAATTATTTTCGTTCTTACAAAAAAGAAAAACCTTGGTTTAGCAGGAACACAAGTACCTAATCCTTTAACAGACATCGAAAGAAAAAAAGTTATTATACAGTTTAGTATTGGTACAATAGCTATAGTACTATTTTGTATTTTAACGATACCAACAGGTATTTTAACTATTAATCGATTCACTTTATTAGTAAGTATCTTAGGTATTCTCATTCCAACTGGTTACTTTATTTTTATGTATCGTAGTCCGAAAACTACAAAAATTGAAAAGTCTCGTTTAATTGCTTACATACCATTATTTATCGCTGCTACAATGTTTTGGGCCATTCAAGAACAAGGAGCTATCATTTTAGCTTCATATGCTGATCAGCGTACTCAATTAAAGTTGGCCGGTTTTGAACTTCAATCTTCATGGTTTCAATCATTAAACCCTATTTATATTGTTTTGTTAGCACCAGTATTTGCTTGGTTATGGGTAAAGCTTAATTCACGTCAACCAAGTACAGCTAATAAATTTGCTATTGGTTTATTATTTGCTGGTTTATCCTTCTTAGTTATGATTATCCCTGCATATATACATGGTACAGAATCCCTTGTAAGCCCTATGTGGTTAGCGATTAGCTTCCTGTTAGTAGTAATCGGGGAACTTTGTTTATCGCCTGTAGGTTTATCAATTACAACAAAATTAGCACCAGCTGCGTTCTCTGCTCAAACAATGAGTCTGTGGTTCTTAACTAGTGCAGCTGCACAAGCTATAAATGCTCAAATAGTTCGATTATATAATCCTGAAACAGAAATTATTTATTTCGGTGTAATTGGTGGCCTTTCAATCATTTTAAGTGTAATTTTATATTTTATGGCCCCAAAGATTCAAGTTTTAATGAAAGGCATAAAATAAAAAAAATTGTGCTAAAAACTTGTTATAATGCAAGTTTTTATGCACAGTTTTTTTGAATAACCATTAATTATTTATATATTTTTTGTATGCTAGTTCATAATCATATTGATTATGTAAATAGCTTATCTAATAACTTTGAACGTCCTCTACTGTATATTCTATCCTTTTATTTACTTTTGAGAGAGAAAAAATTAACCGAGAACTCACTATAAATTAAGCTCGTCACTTGAATTATAAAGATGAGATTATATCCTATAATTTTTTCAGACTATTTCATATTCCATTTCTGAAAAAAGTGCTCTGCTTTACTGAAAGTGTTTGTAAAAAAAATCACCTTTTTATTTATGACAAAATAAATTTTTTATATAAAAGACACACAACCAAACAAACATAACTACATATGATATATTGTATCCTCTCTTTTTAGATTGTATAGTCGTTACAAAAGAGCACTTTTCTAAGTGCTCTTCAAATTACTTACCAAATAGTGTTTTGTTTAAAGTATAAAAATAAAAACATATTTAGTTAAACCACTCATATACTTTTATAGTGTTGTTATTGGCGTCATGGAGTGCTCTTCAGGCACTCCTATTTTTATGCTTACTAAATAACTACTTTGTTAAAATCAATATTTACTTACTTTATTTTTTGCATATAAAAGGTTAAGGAGTTGCATATATTCATCTTCTTGTCCAATATCAAATCGTTTCCCTTTAATCATTTTTCCATATACTTTTTTAGTCATAATTAAAGAATGTATCGCATCTGTTAATTGATATTCCCCCCCAACACCAGGTTGAAGATTTTTTAATAATGGAAAGATATCCGGTGTGAAAACATATCTACCTATTACTGCAAGATTAGATGGAGGATTTACTTTTGGTTTTTCAACAATATTTGTAACATCTATACAATCTCCTTTTACAATATCCCCTGCAATAATACCATACTTTTCTACACATTCATTTGGTACCCTATGAATGCCTATTACACTATTTTTCTTCTCTTTATAAATTTTAATTAACTGGCTTAAAGCGGTTTCTTTATCAGAAACTACAATATCATCTGGTAAGAGTACAGCAAAAGGTTCATTACCAATAAATGTTTCACCTAATTTTATCGCTTCACCAAGCCCTTTCGCATATGGCTGTCTTATATAATGAATTTGAATTTTAGGGACAGTAAGCTCTTTTAACAGATGCGATTTTTTCTCTTTTTCCAAAAAAGCCTCCAATTCTAATGATTGATCAAAGTAATCAACTATTAAATCCTTTCTGCTAGAAAGTACAATTAATATTTGCTCAACACCTGACTTCACAGCCTCTTCCACAATATAATGAATTGCCGGTTTATTACCTATAGGAAACATTTCTTTTGGAATTACCTTTGTAATTGGAAGGCTCCTCGTGCCGTAACCAGCTGCTGGAATAATTGCTTTTTTAATCACTAATCTTCTCTCCTTCAACTGTTTATAACAATGTATTCAGCACCCTCTGTACCTGCGCATAATGAAATTAAAAGAGGCCTTTACCTTCTGCCTACTTTCATTGCTTATATGAATAGGCCCTTTTACTTGTCACCAATTTAACTTGTCCATCAATATACTGTTACAACTAGTACTAAGTTTAGAAAGGTGATTAGCATATGAAGATATGTATTATAGGCTCTGGTTATGTTGGTATTACATCAGCAGCAGTATTAGCAGACTTAGGTCATGATGTGATATGCGTAGATAAAGATCAAGATAAAATTTACTCTCTCCAAAAGGGAGAATGCCCCATTTATGAACCAGATTTAAAAGAACTTATTCATAAAAATCGAAAACGATTACAATTTAGTTGTGATATTGATAGTACTATTCGACAATCGTCCATTATTTTTATTGCTGTAGGGACTCCTTCTACATCAAGTGGAAAGACGGATTTAAAATATATCTATTCTGTTATCGATCTACTAGTTCCAGCTATAACATCATATAAAACTATTATTACCAAAAGTACAGTTCCACCAGGTACAAATCAGCAAATATGTGAAAAGCTTATTAAATCTGGTGTTTCATCATCCCTATTCAATATTGTTTCTAATCCTGAATTTCTTCGTGAAGGTTCTGCTGTTCGTGATATGCTCAACCCAGATAGAACTATTATAGGAACCCAAAAAGGTGACAAAAAGTCGTTAAAAATTATGCAGAATATATATAAAGGAATTAGTGCTCCTTTCGTTTGTACTGGTCTAAATGAAGCAGAGATGATTAAATATACATCCAATGCATTTTTAGCTACAAAAATATCATTTATAAATGAAATCGCTCGGATTTGTGATGCATATAACATTGACATTGTTGAGGTGGCAAAAGGAATTGGCCATGACTTTCGAATTAACCCTCATTTTCTTCAGGCGGGAATGGGATATGGAGGATCATGCTTTCCAAAAGATTTACATTCACTCATCTATACAGCAAGTGATAAGCACGTAGCGGTTCCTATTTTACAAGCTGTACAATCCATTAACTCCACACAAATAGATCTCTATGTTGAAAAGATTCAAAAAGCTATAAAAAATCCCTTTTCAAAAAAAATAACGGTGTTAGGAATTGCATTTAAGCCAAATACGGATGATATTCGTAGCTCCCTTGCCGTAATACTTCTTGAAAAATTAATTCCTCATGGCTATGATCTACATGCTTATGACCCCAAAGCTCTTCTTCCTCCACATTTAAAAAGACAAGTTACACAGCATGATAACCTAGAATCTTCAATCACAAATTCCGATTGCATTATTATCGCAACGGAATGGGATGAATTTAAAACACTTAATTGGAAACAAGTCAAACAAGTTATGAAGGGACGCACAATCGTAGATGGACGCAATTGCATTGAAAAAGATGAAATAGAAAAATACGGATTACAATATATTGGAGTGGGTCGGTCATGAAAATACTTGTAACAGGAGCCGCTGGTTTCATTGGCTCACATTTGTGTCAAGCGTTACTTAAAAATAGTGCATATCATGTAGTTGGAATTGATCATTTCATCGGTCCTACTCCAGCCACTTTAAAGACAGATAATATACAATCTCTCGAATTGAATTCACGTTTTCAATTCATACAAGAAGATATTTTAAATATAGATTTATCAAAACTATTACAAGATATAGATGTTGTTTATCATCTAGCTGCTATTCCTGGTGTGAGAACAAGTTGGGGAAAAGATTTTCAGTCTTATGTTTCAAATAATATAATAGTTACACAGCAGTTGCTAGAATCCTGTAAACACATAAAATTAGATAAATTTATTCATATATCAACATCTTCTGTTTATGGTGAAAAATCTGGCGCAGTTTCTGAAGATTTATTACCTACCCCCCTATCTCCATACGGTGTTACCAAATTAAGTGGTGAACACTTATGTCATGTTTATCGCAAAAATTTTCATATACCAATTGTTATTTTAAGATATTTCACAGTTTATGGGCCAAGACAACGTCCTGATATGGCATTTCATAGATTAATTAAACAACTGTTAGAAGATAAACCTCTCACAATATTTGGTGATGGAACACAAACACGCGATTTCACCTATATTGATGACTGTATACGAGGAACGGTGGCAGCTTTAGAGACAAAAAAAAGTATAATAGGTGAAGTTATCAATATCGGTGGAAAAGAACAAGCTTCCATTTTAGACATCATTTCTATTTTAGAAAAAATATCAGGAAAATCAGCAACCAAAAAATTTCTAAAATCAGTTCCTGGGGAACCGAAGCAAACATGGGCAGATATATCTAAGGCCAATACATTACTGCAATATTCTCCAACAGTTTCTCTATCCGATGGGTTGGAAGCAGAATTTCATTATGTAAAACAACTATACAAAGGAGATTAGTTTATGAAAATTGCATATATATGTACAGAAAAATTACCATCTCCAGCAATTAAAGGTGGAGCAATTCAAATGATGATTGATGGGGTGTCCCCCTATATAAGTCAAGATTATGAACTTACTATTTTTTCTATTTCAGATCCAAATCTTCCAAATCAAAAAACACAAGATAATGTCAATTACGTGTATTTACCTCAAAAAGAATATGAACAACATGTTATAAGAACACTCCAAACCAATACCTTTGATATTATACATGTCTTTAATCGACCTAAAAATATTCCTCTATATAAACAAGCTTCCCCACACAGTAAATTTGTATTAGGTCTTCATAACGATATGTTTGCTGAGCATAAACTATCCATTTATGAAGGCAATCTTATTCTTGAAATGGTTACCGCCATTGTGACCGTTAGCAATTATATTAAACAAACTGTGATTGAAAGATTTCCACAAGCTGAAGAAAAGATTTCTATTGTCTACTCTGGTGTAAATTTAAAACAATCCCCCTCCATCTGGACACCAACAGGACAAAAGATAAGAAATGCATATCGTACAAAATACGGTATCCAAGATAAAAAGGTAATTCTATTTGTTGGCCGATTATGCAAAAATAAAGGACCTGACTTACTTATTCATGCTATGAAGAAAATTATTCAAACACATAAGGATACGGTACTTGTAATTGTTGGTGGTAAATGGTTTAGTGATAACCGAGTAAATAAATATGTTAAAAGGCTATATAAAATGGCTAGGCCAATTAAAGAACACGTAATTTTCACCAAATTTATTCCTGCAGATCAAATTCATAATATTTTTCTAATGGGGGATATATTTATATGTAGCTCACAATGGAACGAACCATTGGCACGTGTTCATTATGAAGCAATGGCTGCTGGAATCCCAATTATTACAACAAACCGTGGGGGAAATGCTGAAGTTATAACAGATGAATATAACGGCTGCCTAATAGAACAGTATAATAATCCAATGGAGTTTTCCAGACTTGTCCACGCTTTGCTATCCCAACGAGAATTTGCAAAATGGATTGCTGAAAACGGAAGAAAGGTTGTAGAAGAAAACTTTACATTTAAACATACAGCCACAAAACTTGATCAGGTATATAAACAAGTCGCAGAATCTACAAATCAACCTTCTAAAAACTTATTACGCCCTCTCAAAATTCAAATCATTTAAAATACGATTATTATCCATTTTGTGCAGGTCTACAAAATTTAGACATAGAGCTAAATAGAATTAAATATTTTTGATACAAATACAATTTTCTTTCCGTACAAAATTTTTTATAGGATAAACTCGACGGAGTAAGAATGCTGCGTTAATCTTTTCCTCGTTTCTTTAACGAGATGATTTAATATAGCAAGGAAACAATTAAATACAAAATGACTACAAATAATTGTTCTCGCAATTAAGATTTTTTATCCTTGATTCGGCCAAATGCAAATTTCTATACCTTATCGATTAATATGGATTGCATCTCGTTTCTTTGTGAAATTTCTGTACTATAAAATAAAAATATAGGCTAATACCTACCTAGGGTCAACCTATTCCTATATTTAGAAGTTCACATTTTCACCTATTATATATGTAGAGAGCAAAAAACGCTTGGGGAAACCAAGCGTTTTTAAGTATCAATTATTTTATGCGTCTTCTTCTTCGCCCTCCTCGTCTTCTTCGTCTTCATCTTCTTCGTCTTCATCTTCTTCGTCTTCTTCATCTTCTTCGTCTTCTTCATCTTCTTCGTCTTCTTCGTCTTCTTCGTCTTCTTCGTCTTCTTCGTCTTCTTCGTCTTCTTCATCTTCTTCGTCTTCTTCGTCTTCTTCATCTTCTTCGTCTTCTTCGTCTTCTTCGTCTTCTTCGTCTTCTTCTTCGCCCTCCTCGTCTTCTTCGTCTTCTTCGTCTTCTTCGTCTTCTTCGTCTTCTTCATCTTCTTCGTCTTCTTCGTCTTCTTCGTCTTCTTCGTCTTCTTCGTCTTCTTCATCTTCTTCGTCTTCTTCGTCTTCTTCGTCTTCTTCGTCTTCTTCATCTTCTTCGTCTTCTTCATCTTCTTCTTCTTCTTCTTCGTCTTCTTCGTCTTCTTCGTCTTCTTCTTCTTCTTCTTCGTCTTCTTCGTCTTCTTCTTCGCCTTCTTCTTCGTCTTCTTCTTCTTCTTCTTCTTCGTCTTCTTCTTCCTCTTCTTCTTCGGCTTCTTCTTCCTCTTCTTCTTCGGCTTCTTCTTCCTCTTCTTCGTCGCCTTCTTCTTCCTCTTCTTCGTCGCCTTCTTCTTCCTCTTCTTCTTCGCCTTCTTCTTCCTCTTCTTCGTCTGTAAAAGTAATTTCTGTTTCATCAACATATTGAATTTCAACCTCTACACCATTATGCGTGCCTGATTGTATTACTTCAGCTAGAGACTTTAGAACTTCTTGTAAATCATCACCAGGATTAACACTAAAGCCATTCTCAACATCTAGTTTTATTTTTGCTCTTTTCACATCAGCCATTTACCTAACTCCTTTCATATAGATTTATATATACTATGTTGAAAGAGTATAAAAAGATTAATATATTTGCGGAAGTTTCATTAACCGTTCCCCTTAGCATTATTTACCAATTTTGATACCCATGGACCTTTTAATGGATGATCCGGAGTAATAATAGTGACTTTTATTTTTGGCTTTTCTATTTGCGTTAAAACGATCTCATTTAATTCCTCAATTTGTTCTTCCAGCTCTATTACATCTTGAATCTCTTTATCTTGTACTTCATCAATCATTGTAGTTTTTGGTGGTAACTTCTCTTCTAAATCTAGCAATCCGATTTTGGGTAACTCCTCTAATTCCACTTCCTTAATAATCGCTAAATTCTCTAGCACCGAAGATTCATTTAGTACAATATTTTTTTGCTGCTCATACTCTGACAATTCCCATCCCATTGGCCCAGGTGGAGAAAATACAAATTTCTCTAAATCTAAAATAGGGATTACTATCTCTTCTTGTTCTGAACCCATTTTATTTCCCCCCACTATTGCTCTTGATTTCATGATAAATATCAGAAAAATTTCGTAAAAATTCTTCCTTAGAATCTTCAAGTGCAATAATATTTTGCAATGCCCAAATATACTTTTCGTCAGACCACGAACGCTTTTGTCCTAAATAGTATTTATGTGCAATTGAACAGAATAAGTGAGGAAACGATAAATCAGTCCAAAGAACACGAAATTGTTTTTCTGAAAAGGAATTTTCCGAATTATATGCACTCAACATATGAATAGCTAAATTAGTATCCCAAACTGACATTTTTTTCATTACTTTATTTAAAATAATACGTAGGTCCCTCACTGGTAAATCACTTGTAATAGAATGTAGCTCTTTCATAAACATAGTATCATCTATTTCTGTAAACCTCGCTAAGGTAAAATCTTGCTGACAAAAACTATTAGATGCAATAACTTCTTTTGTCCATTGATCATAATATGGATCATTTAGTTCTTGTAATGCTTTCTTTCCACGTGCTAACATCTTATCAACATACTCTAAAAACATAGTTGAAAATACATCATCTGGAAATGAAAGTGCAATTCTTTTGTTTCCTTCTAACTCTTGTAATTTCCATCTGTATAATTTATGCCATTTTCCCAATCGACTCCGAATTTTACTTTCTTTCATCGGAATATACCCCTCCGATGCTTGATGGAATTTACCTGCATATATTAGTACCTTCTCTAATTGTTCTTTATTATAATAAATGACTTCTTTTCCTTGATACTTATCATATAGTACATATGCATACTCATTAGATCCAATACAAAAGCCACCTCTTTTTGTTTTATGAATCTTTGTAATTGGCAATCCATTTTGAAGGAGATGTAAATGTGCTCCAGCAATAAATAGCATCCTTTTGGGGTGCATTTGTGCTTGTTTTAATATTTTTAATCCTTCTTCTGTTTCAACTTCCCACATTGTTCTCCCGCTTCTGCTTGATTGTAAAGAAATATTACTTATTTCAAATGGATAAAAGCTAAGGACCTTTTTTAAATGTTCACTCTCTAATCCAGTTGTTTCTTCCACCTTTGATCATCCCCTTCTTAAAATTTATAAGGTTTCCCTATACACTTTCATTAAATCCATAGCAACTCGGTTCCAATTAAATTCTTTTTCAACCTTACTACGTCCATATTTCCCTAACTGTTTTCTTTTATTTTCGTTATTTAAAAGATTAATTATCTTTTCTGCATATGCATCAGGGTTTTCAAAGTCATTGACAATATATCCATTTTTTCCTTCTTCAATTACTTCAGGATTGCCACCTCGGTTACTCGTAATTATTGGTAAACCTGCTGCCATTGCTTCGTAATGCACCCTAGCAAGGGGCTCTTGCCACTGTGAAGAGCAAACAAAAATATCTGACATAGCATAAAGTGTTGAAATATCCTTTGGCTTAACAAATTTAATAAAGACTACATGTTCTGGGAACATAGCGCCTAAGGTATATAAGTGTTTTACATAATTATTTACATTGTTATCTCCAAACCATTTTGAACCAATAAAAACCATTACAATGTCTGGATTTTCCTCAATTATTTTAGGAAGAGCTTGTAGCAAAATATGAGGACCTTTTACTTTACTCAAGCGTCCAACAAATAAAACTATTTTTTTATTTTGTAAATCCAACTGTTTTTGCACATGACTTTTAACTTTTGTTCCATTCACAGTCCACGAAGGATAGTACTCATTTACATCTACACCAGAATATACTGTTCTCGTCTTTGCTTTTGCAGCTTGAAAGCGCGAGGTAATTGTTCTACCTATATAATCACTAACTGTTACAATTTTTGAAACAGCTGCAATACATGCTTCTCCCTCTTCATCACTTATCTTTTCATATGCAAACATTTCATTATGCACACTTAACACGAATTTCGTCTGTGGTGCTGCCTCACTTAAAATGGTAATCCAATTTGGACGATTGCATAAATGAACTACATCATATCTTTCCTGTTTCAAATGTTTAATAACATAAGGGAGATATTCCTCTTCTGGAAACCGTATATACCTTACGCCTTTGTTTTTTTCTTCTGGTTTCAAATTTGGATCTGTTATAGAAATAACTGTCACATTTTTTCCATTTGAAGCAATAATGGAAGCAACAGAATCTATATAAATTTGAATAGCTCCACCTCGTACAGCTGGTACAGGTAGCTTTTCAGTCGAAATTATGGCTATTTTCATTAAAGCGCCTCCCTGTTTCATAAAAATACAACCTTCTTCATATGTTACGAAAAAAACTTTGTGTTTGTGATTTATCGACCATTTTTTCATCCTTTATTATGAAAATTAGTCAATAGTACTTTTTCTTCTTAAAGGCAAATGGCTAGAACAAAAATGGTCATGTACCATACAGTAATAAGAGAGTATAAAAGGATGGTGATATATGTGGAGAATAATAACGAAGAAGCGGTGTATACATTATCGCCCGAAGAGGAACAAAAACTAGTAGAATTGGCAGCGACAATGATTCAGCATTGGGATATTCAAGCAACTACAATCGAATTAATACAAGGTGGACAACTGGCCTTAGTATGGAAAATTCAAACTGCAGATGGACCATTTTGCTTAAAGAGAATTCATCGCCCCGAAAAAAAAGCTCTATTTTCCATTCATGCTCAAGATTATCTAGCCAACAAAGGCATGCGTGTTCCGAGCATAATCCCAAGCAAATTGAATCAGTTGTATACAAAGCACGGTCCATTTTTATTTGTTGTTTATGATTGGATTGAGGGAAGACCATTTGAGCTTACAATGCAAGAAGATCTTGAAATGATTATGAAAGGATTAGCAGATTTCCATGTAGCCTCTATTGGCTATAAGCCCCCACCAGGCATACCTATATTTACCAAACTAGGACGTTGGCCCAATCATTACATTAAAAGATTTCAACAGATGGAGATTTGGAAAACTTTATCCGCAACTATGCCAGATGATCCATTTTCACAGCTATATTTGGCCGAAATTGATGCGTTTATTTTAGAAGCAAAACAAACGCACCAAAGACTATTGGAATCTGAATATACTAAATGGACTGATGAATTACAAACATCCCCCAATTTATGTCATCAAGATTATGGAACAGGAAATTCCTTATTAGACCCAAGTAATCAAATTTGGGTAATTGATTTAGATACGGTTTCTTACGATTTACCTATTCGAGACTTGCGTAAAATGATTATTCCTCTATTAGATACAACTGGTGTTTGGAATGAAAACCAATTTAAAATTATGATTAACGCATATGAGTCAGTTTCTCCTTTAACAGCTGAGCAGAAGAAAATTATGTTTATTGATATGTTATTTCCATACGAATTGTATGATGTAATTCGCGAAAGATATGTTAGAAAGTCGCCTTTACTTGCTGATGAACTTGCTGGGGCTATGGAATATGAAAGAATTAAGTCAAAAGCTTTAAATATATTAATAGAGGAACTTTAATACGCAATACCAAGAGTTCTAGTGTGAAAATTACCATTATTATTAATAAAGAAAATAGTTTTGTTGCATGCATCATTTTATAGTGACATAGAACTTATAAAGACGGTTCTGGTGCAAAAAGAAAATAAAGCGCATAGATTCCTAACGTTGTTCTTAACTCTTTCGGAAGAACAATCCGCCCTAATTCATCTATTCTTCTTGTAACACCTGTTGACTTCATGTTAATACCATCCTTTTATTTTTAGTTACTACTCACATATGAACAAGCGGATTAAATGATGTTTTTCCGGTATCATCTGCATGCAATACTACAATTAAGCCTTTGTGTAACACATGGAACCAAATCACGCTATAAGCATTAGCGGACATTAAAAACGGCGAAAATGACTAAAATTATATAGATTTTTGGGTACACAAATGATTTTTGACCGCACGCTTCTCGTTTTTTGATTTCAGAATGTCCTATAAGTATCATTAGCGGACATCATAACACTCAAAATCGGTCTTTTATATCCACTAATATACGAAATGAATATTCGCTAATACTTAATGTAAGTTTTGGTTCCGTTGCTACACAGACAACTATATCCTATCTAATGACTGTGGTTGCAATGTCAAACACTGAAATTATAATATCCATTTATATCGTTTTAATAATTTAATTTCCTCGTATTCCCTCATTCTCTTGTAAAATGTCGCTTTCTTCATGCCCGCCTTGTCCATGTACTCAACAGCGTTGATCTTTCCTACCTTTCATTCCTTGCTATCCTCTTGCATGTACCAAACATTAGAATTGAAATCTTTGAGATTACTGTTTCCTTAACTACAAAGAAAACGCTAAACTTCATATATACTTCTGAGGATGTTATGTAATACTAATTGGTTTTTATGATAATTATTCGTAAGTGGATAATTCACTACGTGCCTCGTCTATTGTATCCCTAGCAATTCTTAACGCTTTTAAACATTTTCCTAATTTCGCTAAATCTGTTTGGCTCGCAGCATTTCCATAGGTTGTCTATAACAAATTGCAAGTTATCCATCGCCTTTAAAATAGATGAATGTAGACTCTTTAATTCTGTTGGGGGTTCTACATATCGTACACTTGAGATGAGATAAGACATTTTATAGAAAACATCGCCTACATCTAAAACCCATGATTGGTTTATAGTACGCTTAATTTCTGCATCAGCCTCTAACATGCTAAATCGGGTCGCCACATCAGATAGGTCCTTTAAATAATCATCCATTACCCATGCATAATGCTGCTTGTCTAAATGTTTATAATCACTTGTTTCGGCTCCTTGCTTTACTTCCTTTTGATTTCCTATATTTTTTTATCTGCGGTTAATTCCTCAACTGCTGCTGTAATAGCCTTTATGCCTTTTTTGCTACCAACAAGAGCGTCGATAATTAAAATACTACAGATAAAAATCACAAGAATGGCAATCCACTTAGCTCATTTCGGCACAAAAAAAACTCCTTATTTGGTATATTTCTCCTAAATTACAAAACAGGATTAACGACCATTATAAACACTATGTCCCTTTACCTAATACCTTACCTTCTTTTTCCAAAAATCGGCATCTATTAATAGTGTATTTTGTTACATATCACCTTTACATCCGGCACAGGAGAGTTTGTTCAGTATTAATTGCATCATGAGTATACACACGTTATAATAGGCACCTAATTACATATAAAGAGGTGCAAAAAATGAATAAGACAGAACTAACAAAAGTAGTAGCAGAAAAAGCAGAACTTACACAAAAGGATGCAGCTGCAGCAACACAAGCCGTATTAGATACAATAACAAGTGCACTAACTAATGAAGAGAAAGTACAAATCCTTGGATTTGGTACATTTGAAGTACGCGAAAGATCTGCTCGTACAGGACGTAACCCACAAACAGGTGAAGAAATGCAAATTGCGGCTTCAAAAGCACCTGCTTTTAAGGCTGGAAAAGAATTAAAAGAGGCAGTGAAATAATTATAGATAGTCAAAAGGGTTTGATATTCTTATCAGCCCTTTTTCAATATCCTTGTTATGCATAAAACAAAAAAGTATCAATCGAAAAATACATCCGAATACACATAAATCATTATATATAAGCAATCGAATTAACGTTATACTAAAATTAACCTAGAAGCATCCAACGATCTTTGATTAATCACTACATTTTCTTTAGGGATATATCAACATAAAAGAAGAGACACTGTATAGTGTCTCTTCTTTTATGTTTCGTACCTTTAATCAATAATAAGAGGATATATATCTATTCCCTCTTATTGCTGATTGGTGTTAGAATTGCTGCTCCCACAAGCAGCATATCTGAAAAACACTCGTAGGGGTAGCACCACACCGCTATCAAGCTAAGAAAATACAACTACCCCTGAACAAGATTTTGTGCTAATTTGTAATAAAAAAGCTCATTTTTTCGTTTTGGGGCTGTTTTAATTTCTTAAGTTGATGGGCATGCGGACAAACATCCAAACTGATTTTTTTGGATTGAATATAAATAATTATATCTATTCCAAAAAAGGAAGTGAATTATTTTGGACCATTTTTTTAAATCGAAGAGTTGCGGTTGTTGTGATAAGTTCCTCCCTCCTGCACCTGTTATTCACCCAACTATGGTGTTTTCACCAGCTTATCGTAACTTCTGGCAAAATACATTTGTAACCATACCTAACGGACAAGACATCCCATTTAATAACCAAAGTGTAGCCGAAGCAGGAGGAATTGTTTTATTGCCCCCTGCGACGATATTCATTCCGCTAGCTGGAGATTATGAAATTAGCTATGTAATTACAAGCGTTGTTTTTGAAACAGCAAATCAAGAACAGCAAGTAACTGCTATTCTAAATGGGAATCCAGTTCCTGGTTTCCAAACATCTTTTGGAGTAAGAACTGCGACAGGGGAATCGTGTGACCAATTTTCAGGAACGGCTATTTTAAGAATACCTGCTAAATCAACTTTTTCACTAAGAAATACAAGCCTCTTTGGAAATTCTATATCTTTGTGTAATCTAGTTGAAAGTGGTGCAGCACTAATCATTAAAAAATTAAGTTAAAAGCATTAGAAAAAAGGACAAGGTGTCTTACCTTGTCCTTTTAAGTTTAAGTGTGTGAAATTGTGAATTATTTATAGGACAAACTAACCAATCATTTGTTTTTGCCAAGAATATTATGTAGTGATTATAACTGCAATGCTTTGTGCAATGCAATTCCAAGCAGTTTAGCTTTAGGTAACGCGCTAAATACGGCTGGAGAAAACTTTCACCTACAATTAAATTATAATTTGAGCCCAACTGACACAGTAATACTTGTCGTTAAAAGTGTTAATCTTCAGACTTTCACAAATCAAGGAACAGAGCTAGGAACTACAAATAATATAACAGTAAGCTGTGATTTTGCATTTGCTAATTTTGTAGACTTGCAAGTAACTTCTGAACCAACCCTATAATACTAACTAAAAAGACCGTCCCCCACCCTCGTTTTACAATTAATACTCCTTAGTAACTTTTTATTAAAAGAGTATATTGCAACAATTTTTCATTTGGAAATTAATTTATCAATGACTAGGTAAAGATAATTTCTCTATAATTTCTCTCCACTCAAACTCATAAGCCTCTGGACTTCTTATAACATTAATTGGAATGTTTATACTATTCATATTTTTAATATTAAAAGTAAATCTTATAACGTTTAATGGTAACAATTTATTATCAATACTTTTCATTATTTCTTGTATAGAAAAATCCGGAAACTCAATCGTAATATACTCTAAGTTTGGAGTATATTCTTCTTTTGTTATCTTTTTATATCCATACTTGCTATCATACACATTAATAATTGAATGTAAAAATGAGATAGCTTCTTCCTTTTTCTTAGAATTCATATCATATAAATAATAGACTTGATTATCTATATAAACCCTTGCAAGATACTTCTGTTCTAATAAATTTTCTCCAGTAAAATAAAAATTTGGGTTATTTTTTAAATCACTTATTAACTCCTCACATTTAGGAATCTGATGAAGCCAAGAACTACATACTACAATACTCTCATCGATTATTTGCGCAGTAATATTCATACAGCGTAATTTATTTAATGCCAAGATACGATGTGTTCCATCTAAAACAAGATATTTGTTTGATTCAATTCTCATAACAATTGGTAGGTTACTCAAGGCTTTTTGAGCATCAATATTACTTTTAATTTTAATTAATTGTTCCTCATTATATTCTTCAAAAAAAATTAATTCTTCATATGGAATAAATTTGATTTCATAGACCATGATTTTAGCACCTCTCTTAATTTCCTAAACTTCAATGTTTGTTATCAACGATAAAAATCTTATTTTTAGGGGATACAATATTAAAGCCAAACTTCTAAGCAAGTATTAATCAAATAAAGGAACTGTAATTAAGACCGTTTACAGTTCCTCTTGATAAAAAAGCTTAATATAAGCTTAGCACTTTTCCTAATCCCTCTTGTTTCGCCTTCTCATAAATGGCATGAGCACATGCAATATCTTCAATAGCCATTCCCATAGGATTTAATATAATAATTTCTTCATCGGTCACTCTTCCTAATTTTTTACCAGTTATAATATCGCCAAGTTCTGCATGGAGCATTTCTTTTGAGAATTTCCCTTCTACAACAAGCTGATTAATTACCTTCTTTTCTCTATTTGCTTGATCCCAATCATCTACAATTACCTTATCAGCCTTTAAAAAAGCTTCTTTTTCTATATCCATTATAGAGATATTACTTACAAAAGTTCCTTTTTGTATCCAATCTGCTTCTATATATGGAGTGTCTGCTACCGTGCATGTTACAAGTACCTCAGCTTGTTCTACCGCATTTTTTGCTGATTCTTTTACCTGAAAATCGACATGACTATAACGTTCTTTCATTTCTTGAGCAAAAGCTTTCGCTTTTACATTATCCAAATCAAATAGATTAATTTGTCTAATATGATTAAACTGTTCTAGTAAAGAATTTATGTGCATTTTAGAAATTAATCCGCAACCGATAATTGATACATTTTGAAATCCTTTTTTCGCCAAATATTTTGCTGCAACTACAGTAACAGCTGCTGTTCTCATAGAACTAATAACACTACCTTCTAAAATGGCAATTGGAAAATTTGTTTCTGGATCATTTAAAATAATTAGTGCACTAGCTCTTTCCATATTTTTTTTGGTGGGATTATCAAACTTACTTCCGATCCATTTAATCCCTGAAATAGAAGGTTCTCCAAGATACGCTGGCATAGCAATAATTCTATCTGCGATATGCTCTCCTTCTTTATTAGTCTTTAAATAAGGCTTTAAAGGTTGACTAAAGTTCCTTTCTGAATGTAATGTTAGTGCTTGTGTAATAGCTTGCACATAAATGTTGGCCTTATAACCACCTAAATCAATAATATTCTGTTTACTAAGATAAATTAATTCTGGTTTTGTTTCTAATAACATAATTAACACTCCCTTAAAATAATATCTATTTTTTTTAAACTAAAATGGAATCATTAATTGATTGTGGTAATTCAATATCATGTTCAACTAACCATTCATCTGAAAATATAGTATTATAATATCGATCACCTCTATCTGGTAATATCGCTAATACTTTTTTAGACTTTGGTAGTTTATCTATTAGTCTTAGAGCAGCACATACAACTGCACCAGAAGATCCACCAACTAATATCCCTTCTTTTGATACAAGCTCTCGTGTTATAAAAAAGGCATCTGCATCATTAACGTAACTTAGATCATCATAAAGACTTCGATTCACATTTCCAGGGACAATCGCATTTCCTATCCCCAAAAGCCTTCTTACCCCAGGCTTTCCTCCGAATATAACTGATCCCACAGCATCGACAGCCATAACTTTTACAGATGGATTTAATTTTTTCATTCCTTTTGCAACACCCGTAATTAATCCAGCAGTACCTACAGGACATACAATCCAATCTAAAGTATCATTAAAATCATCATAAATTTCTTGAACTAAAGTATGCACGTAGGCCTCCGGATTTTCAGGATTGTTATATTGATTAGGCCAATAAGCTCCATCAATAGAATTCGCTAAATCTTGTGCTATTACGAGTCTTGCTTTTAAGTAGTTTCCGTGTTCATCTGATACATCAACCATATGGACTTGGGCACCATATGATTTAATAAGATTCAGATTCACTTTACTTATTTTAGGGTCAACTACACAAATCATTTTATATCCTTTCATCTTTGCTACTAACGCTAAACCAATTGCAAGATTCCCAGAAGAGGATTCAACAATTGTTCCTCCTGGCTTTAACTGTCCACTATTTTCAGCATATTCAATTACTCGCTTTGCAACTCTATCTTTCGAACTTCCTCCAGGATTAAATCCTTCTAATTTTACATATAGTTGAGCACTCTCAGGTGGGACCAGCTTATTAATTTTTACAATAGGTGTATCTCCTATTAATGAAAGAACGTCATCATGAATCATGTTTTTGCCCCTTTTCACATTAATTAGCTCATTTAATTTTTATAAAAAACCAATACCCTTATTCCAATCTTTTTTAACTTAAACTTCACATAATAAGACGGGATCAGTATACAACCTGATTGATTTTCCCCATAATTCCAACAGTTCATTCCAATCCTCCTCTACAAAATCTTCTCGGATTAGAAAACTTAACGGAATGTTTAAATTCAAAATACGTCCACAATTTAATTTAAATTTAGTTACACCTGCAGGTAGTAGTAAATTCGACTCTACTAATTGTTTGATTTGATACAACTCTAGCAAAGTATAGCTAAACACTATGCCGTCTGAAGGAATTAATTCGTCATTTGTTATTCTAGTAAACGGATATTTATTTGTATAAGCATTAACAATTTCTTTCCAAATTCTAATTTTTATTTCCATATCTTTTTCCATTTCTGGATTAATTGCTAGATCATACTTTATTCCATTAACAAACACTGTTGCAATTAAATTTTCACTTTCAATATTTTCACTTAAAAAAATATTAGAATTACTTTTTAATACCTCTAATACTCCCTCACTATCTGATATATGATGTGACCATGCTCCAATTGATAAATAATCTGCTTTAACGACCTGAACAACCATCCTTTTACAATTTAATTGCTTCAAAGATAACGTCCTATGTGCTCCATCAAGGATTAGATATTTATCTTCAGCTAATTGTAAAGCGATTGGGGGATTCTTTAAAACCTGTTCATTTTTAATCTTATGACTTAACTTTTTTAACCTTTCATGTTCATATTCTTCATGTAAATATATTTGCTCCGTTGGAATAACTTTTAAGTCATTTAGCATACCATTTCCTCCTGGAAACTATTATCATCATTTAAGATAAAGTTTTATATAAATCTATTAATTTTTTAAGAAGAATTTCTTTAATACTAAATGTATATTTTTTATTTTTTGAACATTTTAAAGCAACTGAGACAATATAATCAGGATCTAATAAAAAGGAATTATATAAAAAATCACCTCCTTTAATAATCCCGCTATTTTCTGATACAGAAATAGATACAGGATGTGTGTAAAACCCTGTTCCTTTGGCTTTTAACACAGCTTCCTTCCTTGTCCAAATTCTAAAAAACATCTCTTTCTTATCTGTAGACTTTATCTGATCTAATACTAATTTAATTTCTCTTTCACAAAAAACTACATCCATAACATCTAAATAATTTCTATTGGTCTTTTCAACATCTATCCCAATATATTTTTCTTTAGCAATTCCACAAACAATCATCTGGCTTGTATGTAATAAATTAAAATACATAGAATTTTGTTGTTTATTGAACTCCCAATTTACATATGGCTTTCCAAAACTATTTTTTTTCAACAAAATATCATTTACTAACAAATTTAATTTTTGTGCAAATAGAGACTTCACCAGCAACCTTCCAAGTAAGAACTCAAGTTTTTTATGCTCTACCAGAGAACTGTAAAATTCTACCTGTTATTCTACATCTAAAACATTCAAACACTAATTAAAATCTGATATTTTTATATTTTCAGGTATTTTCAAATATAAAACGGATACTCTTTCTTGCATTATTCTTCCTCACAATAATATTTCATTTATCATCCATATTTTTAAATAAATTCATTTATTTGTTTTCTAATAATTCCTTAGAAATTAAATATAGCAACTCTTTTTCAACTTCTTTTAAATAGAAATGATTTCCTGGTAACATCTGAACTTTAAATGCTTTACTAGTGTGTTTCTCCCACTGTTTTAGATGCTCTAAACGAACTCTACTATCCTCTGTTCCACCATACGCCACAATAGGACAATTTAATTTATTTCTTTCTTTATATACATACTTTTCACACACTTCAAAGTCCGCACGTATAGTAGGTATAATTAATTCCATTAACTCTTGATTACTTAATATTTCTTCAGATGTTCCTCCCATTTCTTTTAATTTCTCAATAAATATAGGTACAGATAAATCATGTATATTATTTGTTATTGGCGATAGATGCGGTGCCCTAAAACTCGAAATAATTAACTTTTCTGGAGATGTTGAAAAATTTTCTTTTAGATACCATGACATTTCATAACTTAATAATGCCCCCATACTATGTCCAAAAAATACATAAGGCTTATCTAATAAAGGAAGAATCTCTACTGCTAATTCACATATAATAGATTGGATATTATTGAATGGTTTCTCCATAATTCTATTTTCTCTACCTGGTAATTGAACAGCAATTACCTCAACCTGTTCCGGTAATTTAGTTGCCCATTTTTTAAAATTACTGGCACTTCCTCCTGCATAATGAAAACAAAATAATCTCATACTAGTTGGAAAAGAATTTACCTTATTATATTTTTTGAAATATAGCGATGGTGAATAAATATTATTCATATCAAACACACCTTTAAAAATTAATTTAAATTAGAACTAGAATTGTATAATTTTTTACTTATCTCTTCTAAGAATATATCAATATGATATGCAATATCTTCAGCATGCGCAGACTGCATCATACTATAATGAGTTGCGTTTAGTTCTATAACTTTTAATTCTTTTTGCACATATTTCCCCCAAAATAAGGTATCATCTTCTGCATGATTATTTTCTTTATGTGAATGATTTGCAGTAAAAAGCAATATATCTTGATCCAATTTTTCCGGTTGATAACTCCGATAAGCATTAAGATTTGTTTGAAATACCTGAATCATCTTTTCTAGATCTTCAACTTGTATATCTTGCTTAAACTTTGAATGATTTTTCAAATAACTTATTACATAGCGAATACGTTCATCTTGCATACTTAAATTTTTGTATCCTAATATTAATTCTTCGGATACTTCTAGGTTATATTGCTTCATTAAATCATTCATAAATACGGCTAAGTCATCCCATTCTGATGAATCATTATATATATCTGGTGCCCATGTATCTAGCAATATAATGGCTTCAACCTTTATTCCTTTCTCAACTAATTGTCTCGCCATTTCAAAAGCTACAACCCCACCAAAAGACCATCCACCAATAATATAAGGACCCTCTTCCTGAACATTCTGCATTTCCTTAATATAAAAATTAGCCATTTCTTTTATATTTGTTAATATTGTTTCTTCACTCTCTAATCCTAGCGACTGAAAAGCATAAAAAGGACGCTTAACCCCTAAATATTTAGCTAATTCAAAATAACTTATAATATGTCCACCAATAGGATGAACAAAGAAAATAGGTCTCTTATTCCCCTTTGGTTGAAGAGGTACTATTGAATTATTAACTTTATAAATTTTATTTCTATCTATTTGTTTCGCTAATGCAGCAATTGTTCCACTTTGAAAAATAACAGTTAACGGAATTTTCACATTAAAAGTCTTTTTAATTTTTGACATTAATTGAACAGCCAATAGAGAGTGCCCACCAATTCCGAAAAAATTGTCATATACAGAAATCCCAGAATAACCTAGTAGCTCTTCCCAGATTTCAACTAATTTTTTTTCAATATCTGTTTTGGGTTCGATATATTCTGTTCGTTTAATTAAGGACATATCTGGAGCAGGCAATGCCTCCTTGTCTACTTTTCCATTAATTGTTAAAGGTATTTTTTCTAACAACACAAAAGCACTCGGTACCATGTAATCCGGCAACTGCTCTGACATATAATTGCTAAGTTTCTCAACCTCATCAGCTGTAAGATCATCTCCAATAATGTACCCAACTAGTCTTTTGTCACCTGGAATGTCTTCTCGAACTAAAACAATACCCTCACGTATTTTAGAATATTGATTAAGTATAGTTTCAATCTCTCCTAATTCAATTCTAAATCCTCTCAATTTAACTTGTTGATCTATGCGGTCAATATACTCAAGATTTCCATTTGGTAAATAACGTACTATATCTCCAGTTTTATACAATTCCTGTTCCTCATTACTATCGAATGGAGAATTAATAAATCTTTCCGCAGTTAATTCCGGGCGTTTATAATACCCTTTTGCTAATCCCACTCCTCCAATATACAGTTCTCCATGAACACCAATAGGTACGGGTTGTAAAGAGGTATCTAATACATACATTTCAGTATTAAAAATAGGCTTTCCTATAGGTATGGATTTACTATAATTCTCTCCTGGTTTTACTATATAATTAGTACATCCAACTACTGCTTCAGTCGGTCCATATTCATTTATTATGACTGTATTTGGAGCATGCTTTACCCAAAAATCAACATGTTTTGCGAGTAGAGGCTCCCCTCCTACTACAAAAGTATCTGTACAAAAAGCAGCATCTTCTTCAGAAACTTGATGAGATAATAACTCTAAATGAGCTGGTGTTAGCTTTATAACACTATATTTTCTTTTCCGAACCCATCTTCCTAATTCTTCTAAATCTAATCCCTCAGGAAATAAAACTACTGTTTCTCCTATACATAATGGAGAAAGCATCCCTGTAATTGTTAAGTCAAAAGATATTGATGACAGAACTAATGAACCTTGTCCACCATTCCCTTTATAATAATTTTGAGTGCACCAATTTAAATAATTTGTTAATCCTCGATGTGGGACCATGACTCCTTTTGGTTTTCCAGTAGATCCTGAAGTATAAATTACATAAGCTAGATTATGCACTTGAACTTCCCCTATTAAATCCGAAGTCCTCATTTTTTCAATTTCATTCCAATCCGTATCTAAACAAATAACCTTCACTTTATCTTTATGAATTCTATTAGATAAGCCCTGATGGGAAAGAACAATTGGTACCATAGAGTCTTCTAACATATAATGAATTCTTGCTGATGGAGCATTTGGATCAATTGGTACATATGCTCCACCTGCCTTTAAAACCCCAAAAATTCCTATAATTAGATCTAAAGAACGTTCCATGGAAATACCTACCATAACTTCTGGACCTACCCCTTGACCTTTTAAATAATGAGCTAACTGATTAGATTTTTTATTTAATTCATCATAAGTTAATGAAGCATCCCCATATTGTACTGCTATATTGTTCGGTACTTTTTTGACCTGTTCTTCAAATAGTTCAGGTAGAGTAGTATCTATCTGTAAATTATTTATTACATTATGTTTTCTTTTAATTATTTGATTCAATTCTTCTTTGTTTATTAATGATAATTGGTTTAATTTTATGTTGGGATTTTCAATTACCTGTTCTAATATAGACAGATAATGTTTAGAAATACGTTGAATGGTACTTTTTCTAAATAAACTAGTGTTGTAGTTAAAAGTTCCAGATACCTTATCTTCCTCCTCAATCATAGATAAGGTCAAATCAAACTTTGCAACATTAATATTTAATTTCTCAGGCCTAACTTTTACACCTGACATTTCAATTATATTTTGTGTTTGTTTCTCTAAAGCAAAAACAGTTTGAAAAAGTACAGAGCTATTACTCTGACGTTCTGGTACAATTTCTGCAACAATATTTTCAAATGGAATATCTTGATTCGAATATGCTCCTAGGCATGTTTGTTTTACTTCTTGTAATAGTTCCCTAAAACACATATCTTTTCTCACTCTAGTACGCAATGCTAACGTATTTACAAAAAAACCTATTAATGGTTCAATTTCTAAATGATTTCGATTTGCAATTGGTGTACCCACAATAATATCTTCTTGTTTACTATATTTATATAACAAAATATTATACGCCGCTAATAACAGCATATACAATGTACCACCCTCCTGTTGGGATAAGGTTCTTAATTTCTCTACTAATCCTTTAGGAATTGTGATATATTCTTCGTCTCCATTATATGTTGCTTTATTAGGTCTTGAAAAATCTCTTGGTAAATCAAGCACAGGTAGATTGTCACTCAATTGTTTTTTCCAATAATTCAATTGTTCTTGTTGCTTGGAACCTTTTAACCATCCCTTTTGCCAAATAGAAAAATCAGCATATTGCATTGTTAATGGTAATAAAGGAGAATTGTCTCCTTTTATAAATGCATTATAAACTTTCGAAATTTCTTGGATTAAAATTCCAACAGACCATCCATCTCCAACAATATGATGCATATTTAGCAACATCCAATATTCTTTTCCTTCTACTTGCCAAATATTTGCACGTACAAGGGGACCTATCTCAAGATTAAAAGGTTTTTTTGCAAACTTTTTTATCTGTTCATCAGACATTTTTTGTCTTTCCTCTTTAGAATACGCCCGTAGATCAACATATTTAACTTTTATTGATAAATTCGGATTTACAATTTGGATTGGCTGCTCGTCCATTAATAAAAAAGTAGTGCGTAAAATTTCATGTCTTTGTATAATTTCATTTAAACTTTTTTCAAAAATATCAATATCAAAGTCTCCTACTATATTCAGAAGAAACGGCATATTATACGTTGAAGAACCGGGTTCTAATTGATCAAAAAACCAAAGTCTTTGCTGAGCAAATGATAGAACAGGAAGGTCACTTTCCCTCCTCTTTTTCATAATATTTTTAGGACTATTCCGTTTTAATCGATCCATTAAAAATTTTTTCTTCTCTGGGGATAATGATTCTAATTTTGCAAGTAGATCTTCCTCTCTTTCCATAAACGCACCTCCATTATTAAAAAGTATATTTCGTAATATAAAACTCTTCTGAAATTAATAAATTATCTACTCTTGATGATTTATTAATATTGATAATACTTTATCTGACATCATTTCATCTGTATCCTCTAAATCTTTTAGTAAATCTATCAACTCTTTATCTTGCTCCAGCTCTAGTTCTTGTTTCACAATCAAAACAAATTCCTCTAAGGTAGTAACTTCAAATATTATCTTTAATGGTAATTCTATTTTCAATTTGTTTCTTACTAGCGAAATAAATTTTGTTGCTAGTAAAGATTCCCCACCACTTTTAAAGAAATTATCTTTCATGCTAACCTTCTTATATCCCAATACTTCGCCCCAAATCATTGCAATTTCTTTCTCCAAATCAGTTATTGGTTCTACAAATTTCTGGTCATCCCCACTAAATATTGGTTTTGGTAATCGTCTTCTATCAATTTTCCCATTTGGAGTTAATGGAAGTTTTTCTAATACTACAAACTTTGCTGGTATCATATAATCTGGTACATGTTTTTTCATATATTCATAAAGAAAATCCCATTGCATCATGTGTTTATATTTTGGTACAACATATGCTATTAATTTTTTATTCTCATTTTCCTCATAAACATTAACAACTACACTTGAAATTGCATCGTGATTACTTAAAATACTTTCAATTTCTCCTAATTCAATTCTAAATCCTCTCAATTTAACTTGTTGATCTATGCGTTCAATATACTCAAGATTTCCATTTGGTAAATAACGCACTATATCTCCAGTTTTATACAATTTTTGTTCCTCATTACTATTGAATGGAGAAGTAATAAATCTTTCCGCAGTTAATTCTGGTCGTTTATAATACCCTTTTGCTAATCCCTCTCCTCCAATATATAGTTCTCCATGAACACCAATAGGTACAGGTTGTAAAGAGGTATCTAATACATACATTTCAGTATTAAAAATAGGCTTTCCTATAGGTATGGATTTACTATAATTCTCTCCTGGTTTTACTATATAATTAGTACATCCAACTACTGCTTCAGTCGGTCCATATTCATTTATTATGACTGTATTTGGAGCATGCTTTACCCAAAAATCAACATGTTTTGCGAGTAGAGGCTCTCCTCCTACTACAAAAGTATCTGTACAAAAAGCAGCATCTTCTTCAGAAACTTGATGAGATAATAACTCTAAATGGGCTGGTGTTAGCTTTATAACACTATATTTTCTTTTCCGAACCCATCTTCCTAATTCTTCTAAATCTAATCCCTCAGGAAATAAAACTACTGTTTCTCCTATACATAATGGAGAAAGCATTCCCGTAATTGTTAAGTCAAAAGATATTGATGACAGAACTAATGAACCTTGTCCACCATTCCCTTTATAATAATTTTGAGTGCACCAATTTAAATAATTTGTTAATCCTCGATGTGGAACCATGACTCCTTTTGGCTTTCCGGTAGAACCAGAAGTATAAATCATATATGCTAAATCATCTAAATCTACAAAATGGTCAAGATTTATAGTATCTTCCTCACTAAACTCTTGATTTCCATCCATTTGCACTACATTATCAACTCTAAATTCATTAAACTTAGACATAAAACTTTTCTGAGTAAGTAATATATCAAGTTGAGATTCTTCTAATATGTAAGACAGCCTTTCCATTGGATAAGAAGGGTCTAACGGGATATAAGCTCCCCCAGCTTTAAGTATTCCCAATATTGAAATCATTAACTCCGAACAACGCTCTAAGCAAATTCCAACATATCTTCCCGAACTGACTCCATTTCTCCGCAAGTAATGCGCAACTTGATTTGCTCTATTATTTAATTCACGATAAGTTAATGATTCATTTTCACAGATTAAAGCTATAGCATCAGGGGTTTTTGTTACTTGTAATTCAAATTTTTCTTGTATACACATACTACTTAAGTTTTCTTTATTGTTATTCCACCCATTTAAAATTTTTCTTTTTTCTTCATCATCTAATAATGAAATTTCACTTAATTGAACATTCGGATTTTCTATAATAACTTTTAATATAGTTACAAAATGTTTTGCCATCTGTTGTATACTGCTTTTCATAAATAAATCTGTACTATAGTTAAACGTGCAAATAAGTTCATCATCATGTTCATTAATTATTAAACTTAAATGGAATTTTGCTGTATCGGTTTCGAATCTTTCAAAATCCATATTTACATTTGCAAGATTGAGAGATTTTTTAATATTCTGTTCTAGTGAAAACATCGTTTGAAACAAAACTGAATTATTTGCTGTTCGTTCTGAATTTAATTCACCCACAATCGCTTCAAAAGGTATATCTTGATTTGAATATGCTCCTAAGCATATTTCTTTTACTTTATTAATCAGTTCACGAAAAGCTACATCTCTTTTTGAATTAATACGTAAAGCTAATGTATTTACAAAAAATCCAATGAGAGGCTCTATCTCTCTATGATTCCTATTTGCAATTGGTGATCCTATGATAATATCTTCCTGATTGGTATACTTTAGAAGAAGGGTATAATATGCTGCAAGCAAAGTCATATATAATGTACAACCTTCACTTTTACCTAATTCTTTTAATCTCTGCACAGTTTCATATGAAATTTTAACAAGTTCATTACTACCCTTGTATGATAATTTACTTGGTCTGGAAAAATCAGTGGGTAAATCTAGTACTGGTAAGACATCTTTAAATTGTTTCTTCCAATAGTCTAATTGTGTTTGAAATTTAGAACCTGTTAACCAATTCTTTTGCCAAATTGAGAAATCTGCATATTGTATCTTCAAAGGTGATAAATTAGCACCATCCGCTTTCAAAAAATTATTATATAAAATAGATAGTTCCTCAATTAATATAGCCATTGACCAACCATCCCCAATAATATGATGCATATTTACTAAAACCAAAAATTCATCGTCTGTTATCTGCCAAATACTTGTATGTAGTAACGGACCCATTTCCAAATTAAAAGGTTCGATTGCTTTCCTTTTCATTTGTGACGAACAAATATCTTCAGCAGTGTCCTTGGAATAGGAACACAAATTATGAACTTCAAAATCTATTTCCATAAATGGATGTATTTTTTGACGTAAATTTCCATCTAACGATAAAAATGTAGTACGAAGAATTTCATGCCTGCATATAATTTCATTTAAACAACGTTTAAAGACACTAATATTAAATTCTCCCTTTATTTTCACTAAAAACGGCATATTGTATATAGAAGACCCAGGCTCTAATTGTTCAAGAAACCACATTCTTTGTTGTGCAAATGATAAAATTGTAGGTTCATTAGTTTTTCGAGAAGGAATTATACTTGATTCATTTTTATTCAATTGTTTCTCTAAAAATATTCTTTGTTCAGGAGATAATTTAGCTAACCTAGCCATAAGCTTTTCTTTACTCATTTTTTCTGATCCTCCTAATATCATAAATTGGTGGTGGGAATAGACTTTTAATATTCCCACCTACCTCATTATTTACAACTTATTATTGACCATCTTTTAAAATTAAATTTATTTCCTCTTCAGATAGTCCTTGAAGATCACTAATTAAATCTTGAATTTCCTGATTCTGTTTTAAATCTAATTCAGATTTAACAGCTAAAACTAATCCTTCTACAGTTGTTACCTCAAAAAGAGTACGTAACGACATATCTATTTGAAATTCTTTTCTAATTAAAGAAATCAATCTTGTTGCAATTAAAGATTCTCCCCCATTTTCAAAAAAGTCATCTCTCATACTAACCGATTGATATCCAAGTACATTTCCCCAAATCTTTGCAATTTTTTTCTCTAAATCTGTTTTAGGTTCAACAAAATTATCCTCATTAAGATTAAACATAGGATCAGGTAGATTTTTTCTATCTAACTTTCCAGTTGAAGTAATTGGGAATTCATCTAAAAAGACAAAGAAAGAAGGAATCATATGAGCTGGAACTAGTTCCTTCATATAATTACGTAATTCTTTTGTTGTTAAATTTGAATTCTTTTCAAGTGTTAAATAAGCTATTAATCTTTTATTCCCTGAAGAATCCGTATGCGCTAAAGCAACGACTTGTATAATATCTGGGTGTTTACTTAATATTGCCTCTACTTCGCCTAGCTCAATTCGGAAACCACGAATTTTCACTTGATAATCTATGCGCCCTAAAAATTCAACTGCACCATCATTACGTAAACGAACTAAATCTCCAGTCTTATATAGACGTTCATTTTTATCATTAGTAAACGGGTTTTTCCTAAAAGATTTTTCAGTTTTTTCTTTATCATTAAGATAACCACGTCCTACACAAACACCACCATAACATAATTCCCCAGGTACCCCTATAGGTACTGGATTCATAAATTGATCTAAAATATATACCGTACAATTCGGAATTACCTTTCCTATTGATATAAAGTTTTCTTCTAAAGCTGGCGGCTCTAAAATATAATGATGATTAACATCATCTGAACTCTCCGTTGCTCCACAAGCATTAATCATCGGAATATCTGGATAATACTTAAACCATTGACGGCAAAGTTCAGGTGGTAAAGTTTCCCCATTTAACACTACCCATCGTAAGGAACTAAAGCTCGGTCTTTTTTCTTCATTTAAAGAAATTCTTTCTAAGGTTGATTGAAGTACCGTAGGTACAGTTTCAAATACTGTTAAATTTGCTTTTTCCATTTCATTCAGTTGCACTTCTGGATCAAGTTCAGCTTCATCAGGTAATATATATGTCTGTCCGCCAACTAATAATGCGGATAGTAATTGCCAAACTGATACATCAAAACATTGAGTAGCATTTTGTGCTACTATATCTGATTCTTTAATATCAATTACATCTATTTTTGCAAATAAATGATTAATCATACCTTTATGCTCCACCATTACACCTTTAGGAACTCCTGTAGAACCTGAGGTATAAATGATATATGCTAAATCATTTAAAGTTACTTCATTATGTTGATATAATATATTTTGACTTTCAATTTGCTCCCTACTACTATCTAAGGAAACTATTTTTAATTTATCTTTTGGTATTCTATCAGTAAATTTTTCATATGTTAGTAATACATCCATACCTGAATGTTCAATCAAATACTCAATACGACTTTCAGGATATTTAGGGTCTAGAGGTATATAAACTGCACCAGCTTTAAAAATACCAATCACTGTTATAGCCCAATCTATATTTCTTTCTCCAAAGTAACCAACAAACATACCTGGTTTAACATCAATGGACTTCAAATAATTAGCCAAGCAATTAGAACGTTTTTGAAGCTCTTGATAAGTAATTACCTGATTTTGAAATACTATTGCTTTATTATCTGGTGTTTTCTTCACTTGCTTATCAAAAAGGATATGGAAGCACTCATCAACGCTAAAGTCTACCTCATCATCATTTTTTAAAGTTACTTGGTCGATTTCTTCATTTGATAATAAACAATTTTCATGATGATTAACTGAGGAGCCTTGAGCTATTAATTCTAAAGTTTTTACATAATAACCTGATATATAATTAATTTGTTCCTCATTTATATCTTCTGGATAATAGTCTAATACACACATCAACTGAGATGTTTGAGGATCAATAGAAAATTGTACTGTAAGTGGTACATAAGCTGATTCACGATGCTCTCCATTCAATATTTCAATACCAGCTTTTTTTCCAATATCTTGATAAGCATGGAAATGAGTATAGTTAAAAATAGTTTCAAACATACGTTTTCCGCCACTATACTTTCTTTGTAAATCTACTAATGGATAGCGACGGTATGGATGAGCTTCCCTCTCTGCGTCAAAAGTTTTACAAACCAACTCTTCCCAAGAACAGTTACCAATATCTAAACGAAACGGCATCGTATTTATCATCGAACCAAGTACTTTTTCTGCATCTGGTTCCTCTGGCCTTCCACCGGCTACTACCCCTGTAACAACATCAGTTTGACCAGTAAGTAAGCTAACCACTTTTAAATGTGCTGCTAATACTACATCTTTAAGAGGTACCGATACTTTTCTAGAAAGGCGTATTAGTCCTTCAGAAACTTGCTGCGAAATTGGAAGCATCAACCTATTGTTTTCAGTTACTTTCGAAGCAGACGTTTTTAACCAACGTGGTACCTGCATAGTCGATACATCCTGTAGTTTGCTCTCCCAGAATTCATTGGCTTCTTTCGATTCTTTTGTCTGTTGTTCTAATTGTACATAGCGATTGAATTTAGCATTTAATTTTTTAGATTCTAATGTATTAGGGTTTTCTGTCAAATCCCTATAATTGGTTAACAGTTCTGTAACCGTCGATGCAACACTCCAACCATCCAGTATAGGCTCACACATTGTAAATTGGAAAATTTCATCAGATAATAAGTGAACATGAAAACGGAATAATCCTGGTTTAGACCAATCAAATTTTGTGTGTTCCTCCTTACTCACAAAATCTTTTAAATACTTTTCTTGTTCTTCTCCATTCATATGACGAAGGTCTTGGACATTTAATTTTAATTCTGTATTCTCATGAACTAATTGTAGTGGTTTACTATAACTAGAAATATCAAATGAAGTTCTAAAAATTTCATGTCTTTTTACTAATCGATTAATTGCTTCGTTAAAAATCTCTTCATTAAAATCAGCACGTAAACGATACGTTTCTAGATAAGATCTATACACTTCATTAACTTCACTGTGATAATAAATTGTCATTTGTATTGCTGGGATAGGATATGCATCCTCAATTCCATTAGGAATTATCCTTCTATCTTCTTCTGAGATTAACGAAAACGGTGGGACTGTTACGTCCTTATCTTCTATGCTGTTCTGCATATCTACTACTTTAGATAAATCTCTAATTGTTTGATATTTAAAAATTTGTTCTAAAGAAATATTTAGCCCTCTTTCTTTTGCAAGCGAACATATTTTAATACTTCTAATAGAGTCACCACCAATTAAAAAGAAATTATCATCTATTCCTATCTCTTGTATCCCCAATACTTCTTCCCAAGTATCAGCTAAAATTTTCTCTATTTGTGTTTCAGGTTCAATATATTTCGCTCTTTCAACCGCAAACATGTCTGGAGCAGGTAATACCTTTTTATCTACTTTTCCGTTAATTGTTAATGGGAATTTATCCAATAATACAAAAGCACTTGGTACCATATACTCTGGTAGCTGTCCTGACATATAATTTCTTAGCTCGCCAATTGCAGTAGGCATCAAATTATCTCCAACAATGTAAGCTATTAGTTTTTTATCACCAGGAACATCTTCACGAACTAACACTATACCTTCACGAACTTTCGAGTATTGATTCAGAATAGCCTCAATCTCACCTAGTTCAATCCTAAATCCACGAATTTTTACTTGATCATCAATACGCCCTAAGTACTCAATATCTCCATTTGGTAAATAACGTGCTAAATCACCTGATTTGTATACTAGCCCTGCTTGCTCTAAAGATGGTATTTTCACAAAACGTTCTTCAGTTAACTCTTGTTTATTTAAATATCCTCTTGCAACTCCTGCTCCACCTATATACATTTCTCCAATTACTCCAATAGGTACATGCTGCAAATCTTGATTTAATATATATACCTGAAGATCGGGAATCGCTGTACCAATTACACTTGCTTGACTATCTAAATCAGCCTTTGATAAAGCTCGATATGTGACATGAACTGTTGTCTCTGTGATTCCATACATATTTATTAATTGAGGTTTTGCATCTCCATGTCTCTCAAACCATCCACCTAGACTCTGAATTTCTAATGCTTCTCCACCAAATATTACATATCGTAAATTTAATTCATGTGGCATATTTACTTTTTCATCTACGTGTATTAATTGACGAAATGCTGATGGTGTCTGATTTAAAACTGTTACTTTTTCTTTAATTAACAATTCATAAAATTGCTCTGGATCACGACTCACATAATATGGAACAACGATGAGTTTTCCTCCATATAATAAAGCTCCCCAAATTTCCCATACAGAAAAATCAAATGCATATGAATGGAACATCGTCCATATGTCCTTTTCATTAAAATTAAAATGGTTATCCGCTGCTTTAAACAATCGGACTACGTTCTTATGCGGTATTAAAACACCTTTAGGGTTACCAGTAGAGCCAGATGTATAAATAACATAAGCTAAGTTATCTTCTGTAATGTCTGAAATTAGATTGGTATCTTCCATCTCTCTAATCTCTTGCCAATTTGTATCCAAACAAACAATTTTTGTTAGGTCATTTTGTACATTATTAACTAAATTTTTTTGTGTAAGAACAATTGGCACATTTGAGTCTTCTAACATATACTGGATTCTTCCAGCAGGTGCATGTGGATCAAGTGGAATATATGCTCCGCCTGCTTTTAAAACACCTAGAATACCCACAATTAAATCTATGGAACGTTCCATGGCGATACCAACCATTACTTCAGGACCTACTCCCAAATTTGTTAAATATCTTGCTAATTGATTGGCACGTTTATTTAACTCTTCATAAGTTAAACTTTGATTCATATATCTCACAGCAACAGCATTACCATGTAAGTTAACTTGCTTCTCGAACAGTTGCGGTATTGATAAATGTGTAGAATACTCTACTCTTTTTTTACTCCAATCATTTAACTGTAGTAGCTCTTTCTCAGTTAAAATAGGTATTAAATTTATAGAATTATCTGAGTTTTTTATTATACTGTCTATTAATATTTCAAAATGATTTAACATACGTTTTACTGTGAACTCTTTAAACAACTCTGTATTATACTGGAAATTAAAAATTAATCCCTCATCAGATTCTGCAACTGTTGTAGTAATATCAAATAACGATGAATTATCCTCAAGTGGAAATAGGCTTAAACTAGCGTTATCGAAATCAATCTTTGTAGTTTCACACCCTACAGTGAAAGGGGCGAGAGTTTTATTATAAACACCCACATTTTGCATTACGAAAGCAGTTTGAAAAACCGGTGGTCTGCTTGAATCTCTATCAATTTTTAAATTTTTTATTAATGATTCAAAAGGATAATCCTGATTACGATAAGCTCCAATTACTTTATGATTTGTTCGCTCAATCATTTCATTAAATGTTGGATTCCCTGATAGGTTTAATCGTATTGGAACAGCATTAGTTAAATATCCTACTAAATTAGCAAACTCTTTCTTCACTCGCCCTGCCATATAAGAACCAATGATAATATCATCTTGATTTGTATAACGATACATTAAAACACCATATGCTGAAAGTAACGTATTATATAATGTTACTCCTCTATTTTTAGAAATCTCTTTTAGCTTGTTGTGTATGGATTTATTTAAACGTAACCTTAAGTTTGCTCCTCTATTCGATTGTACTGGTGGACGTTTATAATCAATTGGTAAGTTTAAAATTGGTAACTCACCCGATAGTTCCTCTTCCCAATATTCCAATTTACTTGCACCTTCTGAACTATTAAGCATTGCATTCTGCCAATTTACATATGAGCTATAATCATAATCATTGGTTCTTAATGTACTTACATCCCCTACTATTATTCTTGTATATAATGTCTTCAACTCATTAAATAAAACATCGATTGACCAATAATCAATTACGATATGATGGAAAGACCACAACATTACATATTGGGATTCATTACGTTTAAGAACATATACACGCATAGTATCACCTTGTTCTAAAGTGAAATTACGACTAGATTCAACATTCAAAAACTCATTCAACTTTTCGGTTTTCCAATTACTTACATCCATTAATTGAAAAGATACATCCTTTTGCTTTGCTATATTTTGAATTAATTCACCCTCATATTCATAAAAAGATGACCTTAATATACAATGCCTATTAACTAATTCTTGAAAACTCTTCTGTAGGGATGTTATATCTATCTTTCCTTCAATATTAAAAGCACGTGATACATTATAAGCAGAGCTATTTGGAGCTAATTTATATAAAAACCATAATCCTTGTTGTCCACGAGACATCGGTATTTCTCCACTTTTTATCTGATCAATTTCTAGTTTAGTAGTCAAATATTTTTCTCTATACAATTGATTATTCATCTCTTGTGCTATTTGTAATATACTCGGACCTTCTAATAAAAAAGTTGGTTCTAGTACAATTTCTAAATCTGTCTCTATATGACTCTGTAATTGTATTGCTGTTATTGAATCTAAACCTAAACTATTTAGTGACTGATTTACACTAATATTAGTAACAGGTATCTTTAAAGATACACCTACTTTCTGAAGTAAGTATTTTTCTAATTTAATTTGCCTTTCTTCTTGAGTTAACTTTACTAGCTCTTGTCTATTAAAAAGAATTTCTTCAATTTCAAATTCTATATCTAACCCACTTGTTTTTTGTACAACATCTTCCCCAATTAATTTAAGTTCTTCGTTTAAATATCCGTTACGACAAGCGTGTCTTTGGATCTTTCCACTAGATGTTTTAGGTATACTTCCAAACTGTAGAAGCAATACTGAATGTACTTGTATTCCGTGCTCCGCAGTTACTGCTTGTCTAATTGCACTAGCAACCTCTTGAACATTAACATTACGGTATTGGCGACTAATTTCTTGTGCCACAATTAACCGTTCTTCACCTTCTTCTATAACAGAAAACGCAGCGGTTGCATTTTTCCTTAAACTTTCATGACTGTTCTCTACTATTAATTCGATATCTTGTGGGTAATAATTTCTGCCTCGAATAATAATTAAATCTTTTATACGCCCTGTAATATATAACTCTCCATCATATAAAAAACCTAAATCCCCAGAACGTAAGAATGGTCCTTTTTTATTAGGCAGAAAAGCTTGGAATGTATCAATTGTTTGTTCTTCTCGACCCCAATAACCTGTTGCTGCACTTTCGCCTTTAATCCAAATTTCACCGATTTCATTACTAGAACATTCTTGACCAGTATCTGGATTAACAATACAAATCTCTTGTTCTTCTGCTATAATCCCACTGCTTACAAGATTACGTACCTTCCCATCTTTACTTAAAATGGAAACTACATTCTTTTTCATATCATCAATTGAAAAAGAATGTATTACAGGCTGGCTTTTACTTTTTGCACCAGAAACCAATAATGTATTTTCAGCTAACCCATAGCAAGGATAAAAGGCTTCTTTTCGAAAACCAGATACACTAAATACTTTTGAAAACTCTTCAATAACTTCAGCACGAACAGGTTCTGCACCGTTAAATGCTAGTCTCCAATTACTTAAATCCAACTCAGCTCTTTGCTCCGGTGTTGTCTTTTCAATTAAGAGTTCAAAAGCAAAGTTTGGCCCTCCACTTACAGTAGCTTTATACTTCGATATTGCTTCTAACCAGCGTATTGGTCGCTGCATAAAATCAATTGGTGACATAAATATTACTGGAAACCCTACAGCTAATGGCTGAAGCAATCCTCCAATTAATCCCATATCATGATATGGAGGCAACCATATTACCCCAATATCGTCTTCAGTGGTCTTAAATGACTGCTGAATTAATTTTGAATTGTGCAGTATATTGCCGTGAGTTACCATTACACCTTTTGGTGTAGATGTAGAACCCGATGTATATTGTAGAAACGCAATTGTATTTCTATCTACCTCTGGAAATACCCAATATTCCTCGCAACCTACAGGAACTTCATCTGTATTCAAATACTCTATTGCACAATTATTAAAGTACTCAGATTTTCTCATACGCGCACTAACTTTTGTCTGTGTCAATATATATTTTGCCTCTGCATCTTCTAAAATTACTTTCAAACGTGGCATTAACCTATTTGAAGATGGAGGATATGCTGGTACTGCAATAGCGCCTGCATATAAACATCCAAAAAAGGCAGCTAGATAGTCGATTCCAGGTGGATATAGTAATAAGACTCTTTCATTTTTGGCTCCTCTATCTTGTAACCATGCTCCTATAGCTCTTGCTTTCAAATCTAATTCGCCATAAGTTAATGAGATTTTATCCTCTTCACCATCTCTTAAAAATTGAAATGCTGTTACATCACCTTGTTCTTTAGCACGATATTGCAATAATTCTACAAGTGATGTCATTTCTAAAAGTAATGTATTTTGAAACAATTCCACAATTACTCCACCTTTCACATCGATTTACTTGGTTTAAGTTTCACTTTCATTTTGGAATTCCTATATTGTTCTGGTTTAAACTTTTGAGTTTCTAATTGTTGATTCACATATAGTAAAGATTGATCGTCATACCAATGACTTAAAAAATTACCAGATTGCCCCGGCGCATTAATATCCATTCCCAGACAATCTTTCAAATCTACAACCATTCGCCATGGTGCACCATCAAGAATATGACCAGTTTTCCTATCATACGATGCTAATGCTACCGTCACATAGCTACCTCCAATAGGAATTTTTCCCTGGGGATTTATTAAATTCCCTATAAATTTATTCTTCTTACCAAACGGGTGTTTAGTAATAAAATGATGGAACTCTCCCCACTTCCATTCATAAGGGTTATTTCCCTGTAAATCTATTATAGTAATAATAGATTTTTTAAAGCTTTCTATAATTACTTTCTCAAACCCGCCAGCATTATTAAACCACGTACTATCATTTCCTTGCGCCGCCTTGCGTATAAGCTCGTCAGTTATGTTCATCCGATCAACCATTTTCTCAAATAAAAACGTTCCCATTTTTTCTTTAAAAAGGGTGCAACAAATTTCCCACCACCAAAAATGATAAATTAATGGCGCTGCATTATATGAGGTATCTTTACAATCCCATTTTTGCAAGATCCTAATACATTCCGTTTCTAATTTGTTATGTTTAACAGGATACAATACAGGTAAAAGAATATTTAATAGCTGTACTGCTTGTAAATTTAACGTATCATCTTGCATTATTTTTACATCTTCAATTACTAAAGGTGTATTTTCAGCTATACTTTTTCTTAACATCTGGTTAATTCTTTTTGCACGATATGGGGCATCCCATGAACTTGCAATCATATATGGATAATGATCACCTATAACCTTATTGTTTGCTGAAACAATAAACCCCTGTTTAGGATTGACTACCTCAGGTAATTCTTCAAAAGGTATAAATCCTTTCCATTCAAATTCATCATCGCATCCTGGTACCGGTAATAAACCATTCCCTTTATTACGTATCGGTATTTTACCACCTACTCGATAGGCAATGGTTCCATCTTCTGAAGCAAATAAAAAATTTAAAACCGGTGTACTATATTTACGCAAAGAATTACGAAATTCTTCCCAGTTTTTCGAACGATTAATATCTAATAGAGCTTCTAAATCACATGTAGGATAATTTGCATTCCATTGTAAGGCTAGATTTTCCTTTAACTTTATTTGTTGGTTATTACCAATAACATCTGAAATAATAGGTCCATGGCGTGTAACAACAACCGGAAACGCAACATCTGCTTGGCCCTTAACTTTAATTACTTCTTCTATAACTTCAGCTTCTTCCCATTTCCCTTTATATTGAAATTGATTAGGATTACTAGGATTTCTTTTTTCTATAAACAAATCTTGGACATCTGCACGATTATTTGTTACTCCCCATGCTATTTTGTCATTATGGCCAAGTATGATCCCACATACACCAGGTAATGTTACACCTATTACATCCATATTTTCTGTTTCATTGTTTACTTTTAAATGCGTTTGATACCAAGTAGATGGTGCTTGCATTTCAATATGTGGGTCATTGGCCAGTATTGGTTTTCCTGATTTTGTATGCTTACCAGATATAACCCATCCATTTGAACCCTTAGTTACTTCGCTTGATAAATTCAATAATTCTGCTAAATGATCAGAAAAGAAATCTAAATTATTTATTGTTTTTTCTGATGTTTGTTGTTTTATCTTTACATTCTCACCCATCATATAATCAGGAATAGTAATGGGTCCATCCGAAGGATAATTTGGTTTTATTTCCTCAAATAATTCATCATCAATTTTCTTTTGCAATTCAAATCGAAAAATTTCATTTGTAAAATTATGACTTAAACTATAGGATAATAATCTCCCTATACTTAACATATCTAGAATTGACCAAGGTTCAGGTTCGTAATCTAAAATTGTAAATTCTACTGGTAATCTATTCAGTTTTTTTGCGTGTTCTATATACGTATTTACTCCATCACAATAACTTTGCATCCATTCCAAGGTTTCTTCTGAATAAAGACTAATAGATTTTTGAGCAGATCTAAATAGTGAAAATGAACGAAAAAGTTTATCATTGTTTATTAAATCTGGACCTAATATCTCAGATAATCTTCCATTTACTAAACGTCTACTCATATCCATTTGCCATAATCTATCTGTAGTAGTTATAAAACCTTGTGCTTTATATACATCATTAAAGTTTCTGGCCTCAATGTGTGGAATCCCTCTATTATCCTTATAAATAATTACTTCTTCACTAAGTCCTGAAATAACATATTCCTTTTCCAAAGAAATGAAATGCTCTCGTAATTTCCGATAAACATTTTGATTACACGCTCTAATTGATCCATAAAAAATAACCTTTCCTAAATTCATAGCTCTTTTAATTTTTGGAAAAGGTTTATAAACTCTAGCGATCTTTGCCCTATTATTTTTTTGTGGCTTGTATTGTATATAAAGCACCTACCTTTATAAATAATCTAAAGGGAAAATTATGTATTCTTTATAAAATAATCTGAAATTACTAATCATAATGAATAATCTGAATTTCGAACTTCCCCCTTCTCCATTTGGTATTTCTCATGCTATCTTAAGTTCAATTTTTTGACAATACTTTCAATAAAAGAGAACTTTTATAAATATTATTCAGAATTATCAAAATAAAATACCATAACCAATGTGGTTATGGTATTAGTTCTACATTATCTGACCTAAATGTGTATCTTTTTTTTCTTTTTTATTGTAAATTTGTTTTCCTCTGTAAAAGAAATAAATACCAAGAATTGAGATTAAGGCCATAAATAAGAACATTGTTGTTCCACCGTACACTGCTAAAAGAATTCCACCAAACCATGGGCCTACAAAATTCCCAAATTCCCCCAAACTTTGCGCGCCATAATATGTCCCTCTTAATCCAGATGGCGTAATTTCATCAACTTGAGCATACTCAGCCGGGATTACTAATATCTCTCCTACTGTAAATACAAACATTGAAATTATGAAAGCAACCCACAATGTTGAGAATGCAAAGCCTACTTCTCCTACAGCAAACAAAATACAGCCAAATGCAATTCTTTGAAATAAGCTAAAACGTTCTGCCCATCTGGTTAGTGGTATCTGAATCATAAGCACCGTAAGCCCATTAACACTCATCAATATTGCAAATAATTTAATTCCATCTAAAATATTTTCTTTTAAATATTGCGAAAGTGTAACTGACATCTGCCCATGGACTGTTGTTAATAAAATACCACCAATAACAAAAAACATTAACGGAACGTCGCTACGTACTGCATTCCATATAAGAGACATACTAACTTTTTCATCATTCGTAGAAACATCCCTTTGCTCATTATAATTAGTAACTTTCAACATAATAAATAGTATTATTGCATAAAAAATATAAATAATTGCTGTTAATACAAATGCTATTGTACTACCACCAATTCCAAAGAAAGCTCCCAACATTGGACCAATTGATAATCCTAAATTAAATGCCAGATAACGATTCGCAAACATTCTGTACCTTTTGTCATCTGAGGTTAAATCAGCCATTAAAGCTTTTGAAATAGTTCCAAAGAATGCATTTGAAAGTCCCCTGATAATACTAAAAAGTACTAATAAAACCGGATTAAATGTAGAAATAAATCCTAAAAAAGCAATACTTAATCCAATTAAAGAAAAAATCATTAATTTTTTTCTACCTATAAAATCTGATAATACGCCCCCTAAAAGCCCACAAAATGTACCCGCTAGTGGGCCTATCCCAATAATGAATCCAATCGTTGCAAAATTTAACTCTGAAGAGTTACTTAGATGGATTGCCAAAAATGGCATACTCATTGAACTTGTTAAAGAAATTAAGACAGTACCAAATACTAATACGTGCACAATTGGATGATATTCTCGTATATAAGCTTTAAATTTATTCATGAAAATTTTCTTCCCCCTCAAAAATTGCCACAAATTTATTATTAATTTTAGAAATAGCTTCTTTTCTCAAGCTATAAAATGCGGGAATAGAACTTCCAATAAAATGACTTCTTATAATTCCTTCACGTTTTAATTTTGTAATGTGGTGATGCACCGTACTCTTAGCTAAATTCATGTGTTTATGAATTTCAATTAAAGAACGCGGACCTCGAGATAAAAATATTAAAATATTTAATCTAGTCTCATCTCCCAAACATTGCATAACCTTAACTAACTCTTTTGTTCCATCTTCATAGAAAGTTTTATTGATGGGATATAGGCATGTAGCAATTCCATCAAAATAATCCAATACGGTACTAGGGCTACAGTGATATTGTGGTACCAAAATAACTTTTCTCAAGTTATCCTGCTGTTCAATTCTTAATCCATTAGTAGCAGTTTCTATAATATCTATCGGTCTACTAACACTTAATTTTTCATTCAAAGAAATTGCATCCTGTTTTAATTGCATTTGAATGGTAGGATCTATACTTTTAAAATAATATTCGTTCCATTTGTATAAAATATCTACACTTCTATCCCTAATCACACTTAGGTCATTAGATATAGATTCTACCCAAGGAGCTAATCTTTCATAAATCTCTCCCGCTGACAGATTTTCAAACCAATTTAAAAATTCTGGAATGGAAGATTTTTTTTCACATTGAGAAATTAATAACACTATCCGATGTAATACCTCCCATCTTTCATCTTGTAACTCATTGATAAACCTTTGAGGTAACCGTAATTTAGTCTCTTCTAACCAGTTTCCTTTCAAATGAACTTCCTTCATCTTGTCATTATTTATATAGTTGTACAAGCTGATAATAAGTTCATAAGCAGGAGAATGTTCTATAACTATAGAATATTCTCTATCCATTCGATCACCATCTAACATAATTTAAATTTAACTTTATTGTAAGCTAAAGAATTATTAAAAACAATAATTTTCCGAATTTTTCATCATTATATCTGTATTCCCTTTCATTTTTCTTGATAAATAGAATAAAAAACAATATTTATTACCTGAATTTATACAATACGTGATATATTGCATATTGTATAAATTCTTTTGGAGGGATATAATGAAAAAAAATATACACTGTAAAGTAACTGGTTTTTGTTTAATAGTACTAGGGGCTTTATTGGGAAGTACCTCTGGAGCTCTAGGTCAACAAATTTTTGTCCAGAGTAATCTCTCCGTTGAATCAATTGTTGCAGTAAAATTATTGATATCTGGAATTCTAATTTTATTTATCTCGTGCTTTGGCAATAGACGTCTTGATATACTAAATATTTGGAAGTCAGTCCAAGACGCTAATAAAATCATTCTGTTTGGCACAATTGGTGTACTGGGCACTCACTATACATATTTTTCATCAATTAAAGAGGGAAATGTTGCCGTTGCAACTTTACTACTTTATTCAGCTCCGGTCTTTTTAGGTATATACTTAATTCTGATAAATGTTAATTCTCCTAATAAAAAAGAGTTGTTTTCATATTTAATTTTCATAATTGGAATTTATCTTTTCTTCACAAAAAACTCAATTTACCAACTAAATGTTTCTATACTATCTATACTTTGGGGAATATTATCTGGCATGTCGTTTGCATTTTACATAAATCAATTAGATGATCTATGTAAAAGATGGTCATTACGTATAGTATTAGGATGGGGGATGGTAATTGGAGGCATTGCATTATTAATTTTAAATACGCTTTCGACAAGTGAGTTTATCCTGCTTTCTACTGTTAAAACTCTCTCAATCCACACTTTATTATTACTATTTATTATTGTTTTTGGAACTATTCTTACATCAATTTTTTATGTAAAAGGTACAAATTATATTACTCCTAAAGATATTTGCTTATATTCCTGTATTGAACCATTGACAGCAATTTTAATTTCCGTATTATTTTTTAATATTTCATATACAGCTTCTGAATTAATAGGTGCTTTTTGTCTAATTGGAGTTTTTGTATTATTAACCCAACTTAATCCACCAATTAAAAGAACCTTATCACTGGTTAATGGGCAACAAACAAAACTTAAATAAAAACAGTTTTAATACCTTTTACTTTTCCGTTTTGTTCGAAATTTTAGACATTATAAAAAGAAAGGAAGTGTATTATCCTGCCTATACCTAAAAACCTTAATAAACAAACGAGATTTTCAGCAAAAACTATTGTTTTAAATCAACTACAAGATTGGATCATTGAAGGTGTTTTAAGACCTAATGAGAAAATTAATGATACTGAACTAGCACAAGCTTTAGGGGTAAGTAGAACACCCGTAAGAGAAGCACTTCAAATTCTAGAACTTTCTGGACTCGTCGAAATGGTTCCAGGACAAAAAACTAAAATTTCTCCAATCAACGTAGCAGATGTACCATTAATTTATGAAACTATTGCAAGCATACATACCCTTGCGGGAAAACAAGCTATTAATAATATTAAAACATCTGATATTAAAGCACTTACGTTAATAAATAAAGAATTTAAACAAGCTATTGAGAAAATGGATACTAGAAATGCATTAATACTAGATCTAAAATTCCACAACCTAATTGTTGAAATTTCAAAGAATAAATACATTGAACCATTTTTAGAAAACTTACATCTTCATGCCCTGCGTCTTGAGTATATTTTCTTTCAAAACGTAATTCATGATAGTCGATCTATAGATGAACACACTAATATTATCAAAGCATTAGAAATTGGTGACTCATCATTACTAGAAAATACTATGTCTAATAACTGGTTGCGTCCAATGAAAGATGTTCAAAATATATTAACTTCTAAGAATTTATAATTAATTATGTGAACCACTCACCACCCAGCAAAGTTTGATGTGGAGCTTCTCAGTTCCACGACGAAAGTAACCTTTCGTCTCCTTGAGCGTTACTTCGGGGTGTTCCACCCCTAGATGTCCAACGTTTGGACGCTCTTTTGGTACGGTTGATATTTTATGCAGGAACCGAATGGGTTGGTTTTTACGCTCTGTTTTCTTCCTGCATCCTCCTATACCAAGTTATCAAAGAACTTCATATAACTAGTTCATCAAAAAATTTTGGCTATGCCAAACCGAAATTCATCTACCACCTACTGCTTTTCTATCACCCTCCACACAGTTGATGAAGAAGAATTATTTCGGTAAAAATACTCATTTGAGTAATTTTATATTTAATAAGTAAATTTAACTTATATAACAATTTATCATTATGATAAAATCCAATAAATATATCTAGTGAGTTTTATTTTAAAGTCATCATTTTTAAAGCACGCAATATATTGCATTCAATATATATTTGAAATTCTTTTCTGAAATTTAATGGAGGTGTTTTATTTGAATAAAGTTAATAAGAATCGTATTAAAGGTATGATTATGGTTGTAATAGGTGCTAGCTTATGGGGGCTATCGGGAACCGTCGCTCAACAACTATTCCAGTATAATGGTATTACCACAGAATGGTTGGTTACAATCCGCTTACTGATCTCTGGGGTTACATTGTTACTTATTTCACTTTTTAGTAAAAATAAACTCGAGATTGTTGCAATTTGGAAAAATAAATATGATGCTACTAAACTCATTATTTTTGGGATTTTTGGTATGCTAGGGGTACAATACACTTATTTTGCATCTATTAGTGAAGGGAATGCTGCAGTCGCAACAATTTTACAATATTTAGCTCCAATTTTTATTACTTTTTATCTGATTATCAAATTTAGAGCTTTACCTACTAAAATAGATGTTTTAGCAATAACTTTTGCAACCTTGGGTACTTTCTTATTATTAACCAATGGTTCAATAAATAACCTAACTGTATCAATCCCTGCAATTGTTTGGGGAGTTTTATCTGGATTATCTTTAGCTTTTTATACTCTTTATTCTAAAACTTTATTAGATAAATGGTCTTCCGCAGTTTTAGTTGGTTGGGGTATGATTATTGGCGGAATAGGCGTTACAATAGTTCATTATTTTTCTAAAAAAGAAATAATATTTTTAAAATCAATTGAGAACATTGATCTAAATACGCTATACCTTATTGCCTTTGTAGTTATTTTTGGAACATTAATTGCTTTCTATCTATTTTTAGACAGTATTAGATACATTTCGCCTAAGGAAACTACTTTATTAGGCTGTACTGAACCACTTGCTTCAATCGTTTCATCTGTAGTTATTTTGCATATTCCTTTCTTATTTTTCCAAATCATTGGGGCCATATGTATCATAATTGTAGTGATCTTATTAAGTAGAAAACCTGTAGAAAAACAAAAAAATATTAATGTACTTACTAATGAAAACCTTAATGTCCATCCCAAGTAAAATAATAAAAAATTTTATCATTTTAGCCAAGAAGACTCCTTCCTCAAGGAACGCGAAGTGAGTAGGTGGGAGATGAATTGGCTTCGAACAAGGGATGGCAAGAAGCCATCTTAATTGTTCGACATACATAAAGTGTTACTTCACTATCCATCAAATGTATGTTCGGTATATAATAGTCATATACCGAAATGGAGGTGAATCAAATGATAATTAATAAAGCCTATAAGTTTCGTATCTATCCAAACCAAGGACAAGCAATTCTACTCAACAAAACGATAGGTTGTTCTCGCTTTGTATTCAATCATTTCCTATCCCTATGGGATCACGCATATAAAGAAACTGGGAAAGGTTTAACATATGGTACATGCTCTGCCAAACTTCCTGCCATGAAGAAAGAGTTTGTTTGGCTAAAAGAAGTGGATAGTATTGCGATTCAGTCGTCTGTTCGCAACCTTGCGGATGCGTATACACGCTTTTTCAAAAAACAAAACAGCGCACCGCGCTTTAAATCTAAGAAGAACAACGTACAATCTTATACCACAAAACAAACAAATGAAAACATTGCCGTTGTAGGGAACAAAATAAAGTTGCCAAAACTAGGCCTTGTTCGATTTGCCAAAAGTCGCGAAGTAGAGGGGCGTATTGTCAATGCTACAGTTAGACGGAACCCTTCTGGTAGATATTTTGTGTCACTATTAGTTGAAACAGAAGTACAAGAACTTCCGAAAACACATTCTTACATTGGAATAGATGTAGGACTAAAAGATTTCGCTATTTTGTCAGATGGAACACACTATGAAAATCCGAAGTTTTTCCGATTATTAGAAGATAAATTGGCGAAAGCGCAGCGTGTGCTTTCTAGAAGAATGAAAGGATCTTTTCGCTGGAATAAACAACGAGTAAAGGTAGCTAGAATTCATGAATACATATCAAATACTAGAAAAGATTACTTGGACAAAATTTCAACTGAAATCATCAAAAACCACGATGTTATCGGTATAGAGGATTTGCAAGTATCAAATATGTTAAAGAATCATAAGTTAGCAAAAGCAATTAGTGAGGTGTCTTGGTCGCAATTTCGATCCATGTTGGAATACAAAGCAAAATGGTATGGCAAACAAGTCATTGTCGTATCGAAAACATTTGCTTCCAGCCAATTATGTTCGTGTTGTGGATATCAAAATAAAGACGTTAAAAATCTAAACCTACGTGAATGGGACTGTCCTTCTTGTCGTACACACCATGATAGGGATATTAACGCAAGTATCAATCTAAAGAATGAAGCGATAAGGCTTCTAACCGCAAGGACTGCGGGGTTAGCCTAATCAATTAGAGTTCGATAGAACTCTTTACTTAGAAATCCCTCACTTCTAAACGAAGTGAAAGTGGGGGTAGTTCAATAACTTATCTATATCTTGACTTAAACTTAGCACCTGCTGATGTCTAAATCCATATTTATTTACAAGTTTAATTAATTCTACTTTCTTGTCTTCAATTAGTTTTTGTAAGTTTCTCATCTCCATATCTATTAGAACTCCTTTTTTACGATTTAGCAGTTAAATTATAGTATAGATATAAAAATAAAGAAACTGGAATTTTTGGAAATCGAAAGAAAGAAATTCAGATGCGTCTAAAATACAATAAAATTATATATATGCATAAATGCATTTAAATTCTTCTATGTTAATGTTATAATAGAATTAACCAAGAAGCATCCAACAAATTAAGATTAATCACTACATTTTCTTTCAGAACTAGTCAACATATAAAAAGACACTATGTATATTATAGTGTCTTTTTATATACCCTATAATATTAATTGAACATAAATATGTTTATGCAAAGTAAATTACTAAAAAAACTTTAACAAAGGGTTGTACCACATCCCTTTGTAGCTAAGAAAAGAAAAATACACAAAAGGATATATCTTACCATATATGATGGAAACGACATATCCTTTTGTTAAAACCCTACTCTTATCGATTTCTGTTATCATTAAGTTTTAATTAAACTTAATACCACACTCTAATCGATCACTGTTATCCTTAGGATTTAATGTAATTGGCTTTACAATGTACTCCATTATATTCACCTCCTTTCACTGAAAGTATATTTCAACTCTCTTATTAACTAGATTGTTTAATAACCTCACTTTCCGGTACTTTTTGTTTATCGATAGGATTTTTTATGTAATATCTATATAATCGATCTTTAATATTATATTTTAATTGATCACATTCAAAATCTTGTTTTTCTAAACTCAGTTCAGGGCATCTTCCTTTACAAAGAGGCATAATATGACATGTCTTGCATTTGTTTGGCAATTCCCAATTCATCCATTTTGTTAAGGTTTGTAACGAAGTAATGCCTTCTGCTAAATTCCCTACTCTTAATTTTTTATTTCCAACTTCATGCCAGCATTTAAATAAATCACCGTAGGCATCCACAACAAAAGAGTTATTATCTACAGCTTGACAAACCCAACCACCACGATTTTTAGGATAAAGATTTCCCATATTGAAGCCAATCTTATCAGCGTATTCAATCAAATCTGTCTCCCATTTTGCAAACTCCCTTGTTACTAGACAGGATTCACTAATAGATTGACAAACGTCATTGTATGCCCCTACTGGAGCAAAATACACGGAAACTTTGTTGTTTAATCCTTGATTCATTAGAATAGGAAAAAGCTTATACACATCTGCAACGTTTTCTTTTGAAACATTTACACGAATTCCGACTTGTATAATATCTTGTATTTCTTTAATATTATTTAAAATTTTATTGAAAGAACCTTGCTTATTTCTTAAGATTCTAGTCACATCATGCGTCTCTGGGCCACCGTCCAATGTGATTTGTACATATTTAACGTTATTCTCTTGGACCAAATGTTCTGCAATTTTTCTATTAAGTAAATATCCATTTGAAACCATTTTAGCTCTAAATTGAATATTTTTTTCTTTGCATATTGTTAATATATACTTTGACATTCTATCTATAAGATCTTTTTTTAATAATGGTTCACCACCATACCACGTAACAGAAAATTCAGTCTTATTTCTTAAGTTATTTTGAATGAATTTTTTCAAATCTTCTTCTTTTTGTCCCTCAATATATTCATCTACATGATTTTCATAACAATATGGACATCGAAAATTGCATTGTAATGTAGTTGCTATGGTTAAACCTAAATATTCACTTCCAAAACGGCTTTTATTAGTTAAATAATGGTAAACACCGTATTCATCTAAAGAAGTTTCTACTATAAAACCAGCCCTAGTTAATTCTTCTAAATGTAAATTAGGAATCTCATTATAGTCTCTTTTGCTAATTTTTTTTATAGTATCCTTATATTCATCAGAAATTTTAACAAACGCTCCTGTATGGCTATTATATAGAAAATTAATATTATCTTTTTTGAAAGGTACATTAAATTGTGATACCTTATACAAAATTATTCCTCCATTCTATTCATATCCATATTACTAAAGTGATACAATTCCTTATGTCTTGTAATATTAATTAATTGTTAAAATCTATTTTTCACTAATAACTTAACACAGGAATAATAGCAATTGAATTGAGAATATATATACTGAATGTTTAGTATAGATATATAAACCTATTATGATAGTGTAAATAATGCGTTTCTATTGGATTATATTGCAAAATTTTTAAAAGCTGCAATTGAAGAAGTTGATCAGAAAAAGAAATAAATTTGTAACTCGAACTACAAGTGAACTCTTTTGAACAAACCAATAGTATAGTAACAGAAGTTATTCAAAAGATAGGAGATAAAAATTACATAGAGCAATTACTCAACTACCATGACCCAACTGGTCTTCCTCATCAAAAAATGGCTGTTCTGAATTGGATGAACTCTTTCGTTATTAATGTAGCGTAAGAACATATGGAAATGGTTTCTAGTGCACAAAATACTTTAGCAATTACATTAACCGCTTTGTTTAAGCCCGGAAACTGCATTGCAACTGGCTTATATATGTATTCAACCTTTATCGATTTAGCAAAAATGCTACATATACAATTAGTTCCTATTCAAGGAGATGAATTTGGAATGCTTCCAGACGAACTTGGTAAACAGTGTAGCCAACTGGACATCCATGGTATATTTCTAATGTCCTCCTGTTCTAATCCTACTACAATTATGATTGCAAATTTTCGTAAGAAAGAATTAGCAGTGATAATTCGAAAACATCATTTAATTTTGATTGAAGATGATATACATGCATTTTTGACCACGGGTATTATTTTTGATTATCAACAACCTATGTCCAATATACTTCTAGAACAAAGTGTTTAGATTTGTGGAACTCCAAAGTGCATTTGTTCAGGTTTAAGAGTTGCTTATATGGTCTTCGGAGAGTCACTATGCAAAGATATTTTACAAGATATTTTTAATATCAATGTTAAAACGTCTTCAGTTGATGCCGAGGTTATAACAGAGGTAATCCTTTCGGAGAAGGCTGATGATATAGTTGATCAAAAGAAGCACCTAGCCCAAACTGCAAATGAACTCTATTCAAAGTATTTTCCTTGTATAATGCCTGTTGGACGCCCTCTGAGCTTTTATCGTTGGCTCCCTATTCTGACTCAATTTGATTCTTTAAGATTAGAAACTGATTTAAAATAGTTTGGTGTTCAAATTTTTCATTCTGATCGCTTTATTAGTGGACCGACTACTCTAAATAAGTATTTACGGATTGCTCTTTCTTCTACAAACTCATTAGATGAATTAGAAATGGGATTAAAAATATTAAAACAATATCTCTATTAACAAGATACTGTACAATTATTTGGGATATGGTAATGTAAATAACGTATGTATCCATCTACGTATTTCCAACTAGCGCAGATGGTATTTTTGTTAGTTCGGATATTCGACTGCCCTACTTTACACCTAATTTTTTCATCTGTATTGTAGCAGCTAAAACATCAGAACCTACTAACTACCGTTAGCTTTGTTTATCATAGCCTAATTTGCGCAAGAAACAGACACGATAATATTTTCGTTTTTTGGAAAGAAATTATGTATGTTTCTTTAATTAATATTTAAATATATATAATAATAGATTTTAATGTGCTAAAATGAAGGAGATATGAAAGATTGCTGATATATTTCCAATTGTAAAAGTAGTGTTAGTAAAATTATATTGGTTCAAATCAAAGAAAAAGACACCTATACAATATAGATGTCTTTTTCTTTGATTTTATGTATTAAGAGGAATGGTCTTACTTAACTAATTGCTGTTGGATTTCCTTAATTAACAGTTTAGCACCTTCAGGACTAAGAACGATTTGACCATTTGCTAATGATATATTTTTTTCTGAAATATCACCTGTTATTGCACAAGCATCATAAGATTTGTATTTTTGTAAAATGATCTTTTCATCTTCTACAAATATTTCTATAGGATCTTTTTCTACAATTCCTAACGTTCTTCTTAACTCTTTCGGAATAACAATTCGCCCTAATTCATCTACTCTTCGTGTAACACCTGTTGATTTCATTTTATCCACCCTTTTTATTTTTTATAAATTTTTATATTTCTAGCTATTAATCTCCTTTGAACAAGCAGATTAAATTATGTTTGTTTAGTATCAACTACATTTAATAGTACAATTATATATCTAAAAAGGGTTTACTAGTAATAATTTGACTGATTGTATTGAAAGTAGCCTTTATGTAGAAATAAGTAGATTATCTAGATTAGGTAATTTTCGTTGTATACAATCAAACTGTAAAAATACAAATTGTGTGATGAACACAATTTTCTTTCTTACTACCATATAGAAATTGTCCCCTAGCTCTTGCTAGGAATTTTTCTATGTATATTATTAATTGCATCATAAGAATAGACACCTTGTAATAGTCACCTAATTACATATGAAGATGTGCTAAAAATGAATAAGACAGAATTAACAAAAGTAATAGCGGAAAAAACAGAACTTACACAAAAAGAGGCAGTTGCAGCAACACAGGCTGTATTAGATACGATAATAAATGCGTTAGCTAATAAAGAAAAAGTACAGATACTCGGATTCAGTACATTTGAAGGGTGTGAATGATCTGCACGTGCAGGACGTAACTCATAAACAGGTGAAGAAATGCAAATCACTGTATGAAAAGAATTAAATGAGACAGTGAAATAAATGCATATAGTGAAAAGGATTTGATATTTTTAACACCCTTTTTTTAATAGCCTTTTTGTTCATAAAACAAAAAAGTATCAACCAAAACATATATTGGATGATACCCCTTTATTTATAGACATATTATTTCTAAGTACACTTCATGCAAAATTCATATAAATAATTTAGATTCTCCAAAGAATGTAACCAACTTGTGTCACGATAAACATTTTTTATCGAAAAAAGACTTGCATAAATGCAAGTCAAATATACATTATGGACTTTCTATATATAAAATTACAGAAAAAAATTTCATATCACTTATGCGTTTGGAGATGGAAATCTTGCAGCTTCAAAATGCGTACTATTTTCCACATTAGAAATAACTCCAGCTACGCTACTTTGTGCAAAAATCTCGACTATATCCCCTGCATTTAACTGAATAATTGATGAAACAGCAACAACATTAGCAAAGTTTATTGGACCAAAAAAATCATTATCTATTGCAATTGCCGGATTTCCATTAACTCGAATTTCTACCCGCGCTCTATAATTTGTGTTTAGATTATTAGGAATGAACGCAATAGTCCCAATAACAGAATAAACACCTCTTGTCTTTGGAATAAAAATTGATGTAGCTGGATTATACTCATTCGCTAAATCAAATTGTTCATTTTGAAATAAGACCTTAACAAATGTATTTGCTGGTAAATTTTGATTTACTGTGCTCACAGCTCTAAAAGCAGATGCTCTTACAAGATTATATTGATAATCATCAGAACAACAATTTACTTTTACATTAACCCAAGGTTTTTCCTCATGCTTTTTATCACATTTTTCATAACCCTTACTGCTTCTATGACAATCATGATATTTCTTTTTGTAATCCTTACAATGATTACAGTAGTAATAAGACATACTAAATTCCTCCTTTTAATTTATTACTACATGCTATGTAAGATAGATTAGTAAAGTTTGGACAATCTGTTACTAATTTTAATAGAATTAAAATTAGTCCTATCAAAAAGTAGGTCAGTGAAACAATATAACATGTAAAGCAGAAAAACTTCATTTGAACCTATCTATATCAACACCACAAAATTCTAGAATTCCATTTCTGTTACTTTAAAACCAAGTTCATGTTATTCCCAAATCCATAGTTATCAGCTCAATTGCACTTTTTCCTCTGATAAAATGGATCACGTTTGTACTTATCATCCCTTAGCACTAATCCATCGATGGACACATACCATACAAATAAAAATGAATAAGGAGGAATTTCATTTGTATCAACTAAATCGATACCCTTATGTAAATGAATATCAATACTCTTATGTAAATCCATATCCTTATGAATACCAACACTCTTATGCAAATAATTACCTATGCCTACGACTATGTCATTGTCATCTGAAACGCTATGCGATCGTTTAAGGACAACATACGAAGAAAATAGTACCAAACTTATCGGGTTATACTACCAATGGAATCACGCAACATCTCAAGAAGCAAAAAATGCAATTAACGAACGAATTAACGAATTAGAGGCACAGCAATCTACTATACAAGGTCAATTGTCATATTTAGGTTGTCCTTAAGCTTTAAACAATATATTTAATACATTAAGAGAATCTTCACTAACGTAAATTAATAGTTGCAACCAACATATGCTTATAGATTAAAATAAGAAAAAAGGACCCACATTACCACCTACACCAACATTCACAATACCTACTGGGCCTACCGGTAACACTGGACCTATTGGTGATACTGGACCTACCGGTGACACTGGACCTACCGGTGACACTGGACCTACCGGTGATATTGGACCTACTGGTGACACCGGACCTACCGGTGACACTGGACCTACCGGTGACACTGGGCCTACCGGTAATACTGGGACAATTATACAATCAGCATTTAGGGCCACTATTAATCAATCACAAACTATAGGTACAACATTTACAAAAGTTTTATTTCCACAAGAACTATTTGATTTAAATAATGAATATAATCCTGCTACTTCTACATTCGTACCAGCTCAAAGAGGAGTTTATCTTGTTCAAGCTACTATATCTATTACTCAATCTGGAGCAACTACTAATGGGACAAATCTAAAAATTTGGGTGAATGGCAATGCTGTAGCTGTAGAAACAGAGTCGGTTCCGATAGACGCACCACTTGTTAATACAATTACGGTTTCTGCTATTCTTAGTTTATTTGGCGGAAATACTGTTGAAATTTTCGCATTTAATCTACCAGTTTCTCTTAATACCTTGAAAGATATTGCGTTTGTGCATTTTGAAGCGGCAAGATTCCCATCTCCAACTGAATAAAACAAACTTATTATTTCTCTTTCCTATATCACTAATCATACGAATGAAAAGTCTCTTCAAAAATTTTGGGGAGACTTTCATGGTCTCAATACATATCAAATACTAGAAGGTGAAGTTACTCCATTAATTAAGCAAATGTTTATTTCCCCATAAAATTTAAATTTTATTAATATCGGCTTGCTTGCCGTTCAAAGTTTTACTTATATAACTCTCTTTAACCAGAAGAATTTTACCAACACCATCAATGGTCCGCTCTCTCCCAAAGTGATTTATCTCCTTTTTTGTCTTGCAACTTCATTTCTCATTCTCCCTTTCTTTCAAATAACGATTTTATTAAAATTTTTTCACCTTTTAACTAGACAAACATATGTTGAAGTATAGTGTTTCATCACTTATATACACTTCCTTTTTCCAAGAGTACATATTCGCTATGTACTCTTTTTGCTTCACTATGAAATAACGATTTTATTAAATTTTGTTCTTAACGCTAATAGTTCATCTTTTATTAACCTATAATTTTCATATTCCATTCCCACTTACCATCTATTTGTAAAGGGTTAATATACTAGGGGCGAATTATGTCAAAAGAAAATTCATTTAATTCGTATGAATTTGTACATGAAGCTGCATTAGATCCAAATTTTATTAGACCTATATTACCACCTACTCTAACATTTACAATACCCACAGGACCGACAGGTAATACTGGGCCTACCGGCTTCACTGGACCAATTGGGTTATTGGCCTATTCTTTTTCTGAACCAATATCCATATTTATGGACCCGCCCCCACTAACAGTCGGCAATGTAGAAACATCAATTACAACTATAGCTATCAACATTCCTCAAAATGCTTTGATTGAATTACGTGGTCTTGTAAACTGGAATACTCGTTACTCCAATGTTCTCGTATTTTGGAGAATTCGTAGGGGTATCGGCGGACCAATCATTTGAGAAGGTCACGATGGTGTTGTAGTCGTTGATGCGGATCAACTAGGATGCATATCTAATATGTTACATGTAGATACCAGTCCTCTATTAGGTAACAATATTTATCAATTGACAGCACAAGTTGATCCCATTATCTCCCCTTTTAGGTCCGCTAACATTACTGAACCCATTGTTTTTTCTGCTACGGCTTATCCATCCTAGAGAACAATCTCACATTTTGAGAATACTAGTCTAGACGAAAAATCAACTATAAGTTAATTCTTGTAATATTGATGATTTCAATGGAAAGTCTTTTCAAATCTCTTGAAGAGACTTTTTTAAATTACTAAATACCTCAAATATTAAAATGGAATTATATTATTAATTCCATTTTAATTTTTAACAAAATTCAAATTTGTTCTTAATATCCGTTTGCTTGGCGTTCAAAGTTTTCCTTTTTTTCTCTTTATAGGGGTACAGCCACATCGCTATCAAGCTAAGCTCATACAACGTCACTTATAGTAGAGGTTATTTCTTTTTTTCTAGAGGATACATGTAGGGAATTTAAAGATTTGCATACGAAATAAACCCTAACGGGTTTCATTTTTTTGAATTAAGCGGCTTGATTATCAGACAGGGTACAATTGTAAACGACACCTAATATATCAAAGACCGTTTTTTTCTCATATCGATGAGATTTCCGCCCGTTTTGCTGTAGGAGATTGAACAAGCGAAGTAACACCTTTGATAGATCTTCAGTGTTTTTTTGTATAGTTTGGAATAGAAGAATAAAATAGTCTTTAATCATATATATGGCTTTATACTCACTAAGCTCTCATTTTTTCTTCATGAGGAGCAATTGGCGCATTTGAAACATGATAGAAGAACAGAGTAGAATGGCAATCAATTGACCATATAAATGGCACTCTAATTGTTCTAGTTTTATCTTTTTACAATGATGAATTTGAAAGAATGACTTCCACGTTTTAAATAAAATTTCGATTTGCCAACGCAAAGAATACCAGTCATGTACCTGTCCCATTGGGACAATATCTATAGGGACGTTTGTCATATACACATTTATACCACTGAGCCGTTTACTACGAGGAGAATATATCATTCCTTTCTTTTTCTCTCGAACAGCTTGAGCTCGTAGACGTTTTTTTTGTTGTTCTTCTGTAAGTCGATGGACGATGACACGAGTTGGTACTTTGTCACTCATCTCTACAAAGCATCTGTTATTTCATAGGTTTGTCCTGAGTGAAGGGAATTCATCAAATTCTCCATATCTAACTGAATGTATTGCGTACTCTTCTTTATTCGTCCATCTTGGAAGTAATCTGGGTTAGGATTTTTCTGATAAATCCGTGTATTGGATTTAATACGAGAGATATAGTAAGCTTTGTTATCGTGTATATGTTGAAGATCTTTGAGGTGAAAATAGCCTAAATCCCGGATACACAAATCATTCGCTTTCAAAGTCGGGACGCACAAAGAACCGTAGGTTCGATCATGTTGTTTACCTGGTCCTGTATGAATGTGGAGGAACTGTCCACTTAAAAGGTCATATTCAAGTTGAATTTTTATACCAGCCTTATGGCTACAACCTCCTGCACCTGGATAAACTGATGAAAATACATCTGGAAGTTGAAATGCAGTTGAATCTAAGATGCGAATGCTCTTGAAAATAGAAGTATAGGGAGAAGAAAACAACCTAGATGAAGATAATTTTTGGTTCAAAAGTTTAGCTAATATTTGTTGTAGGAACTGCACGGCTGCGGCGTTAAACCGTTGATTCAGTCCTTCAGGACTGATGAGTACTTCTGTTGATGCTTCTAAACGGCTACATAGCTGGGTTAAGGAAGTTTTTGCTACACTTTGGCTTATCCATACGCATAAAGCTATTAAATCTTGCGCTTGATACTTACTTGTTCGCTGTACAAACCCAACATCTCTAGCTAGATTCTGTAGGGTATTTGGAGATAAAAGACTCTGAATCTCCTGTGCAAATAGTTGTAGTTCGTCAGATACAGAAATAGACATAAAAACACGCCATCCTTTCCTATTGGAGTGAACCCTGAGAATGAGACGATAAAAAACACCTCTCTAAATCGTAAGTATCAGTTATGATTTTAATGGAGGTGTTTTTCGTATGGGGAAAAAGGCGCATTATCCCGCCGAAATAAAGTGGAAAGTAGTTGAAATGAAACACCAAGGATTTAAAAATAAAGAAATTATGGATGCCTTAGGAATTAGACATGTGGCTCAAATTAAAACTTGGATGAAATGGTATCGTGAAGGCGAAACCTATCGGTTTGAACAATCTATCGGAAGACAATCTACACATGGAAAAGGCTTAAAAAGGTGAACAGAACTTGAACAAAAAGAATTAGAAATACGTTATTTAAAGGCAAAGATTATATTGCTGGAAAAGTGCCAAGAAATCTTAAGGAGGTGGGAGGAAAAGAAGAAATAATGAAAATGATAAAGGAATGGCAATCAATTTTTACAATTGCAGAACTGTGTTCCATATTTAATATTTCACGTGCTACTTATTATCGGTGGAAAAAGCAGGAGAAAACAATAAATAATCATGAAGAAAAAACCGTAATAGAAATATGTCAACATCATAAATATCGGTATGGATATCGTCGGGTTACAGCTTGCCTACGTGATCAATTTAACATCGTAATGAATCATAAAAAAGTATTACGTATCATGAGAAAATACAACGTATTATCTCGGGTTAGAAAAAAGAAAAAGATATTTGTGCTCGGTCATGAACCAGTGGTAGCTAAAAATAGAATACAGCGGAAATTTAAAGCTACCAAGCCTAATGAAAAATGGTTCACTGATATCACGTATTTGATGTTCGGTAATAAGACTCTTTATTTTTCATCTATTATAGATGGGTTTAACAATGAAATTGTAAGTTATAAAATAGCTGAGACACAGGATGTTTCTCTTGTATTAGATACTCTAAAAGAGGCTTTAAGAAAGCGAAATGTGATTGATACGATTTTACATTCGGATCAAGGAAAGGTGTATACATCAAAACAATTTCAAACATATGCCAAAGAAAAAGGCATTATCACAAGCATGTCTCGTACAGGAAACTGCCATGATAATGCCCTCATAGAATCCTTTCATTCTCATTTGAAATCCGAAGGATTCTATGCGCAAAATATAAAACAATCGAATAATGATAGTATAATACAAACTGTGGATGAATACATCCACTACTATAATAATGAACGGATTCAGAGAAGATTAGATAATATGTCACCTATAGCTTATAGGAAACATGTTATCTAGGTGTTTTTTCTTTGTCTCACCAAATGGGGTCAGACCACCTATGATTCTACAGAAAGAATAGCGTATTTTTACACTTTAAAGGGGGATTGAGAAAAAAATCCAAAAGAAAAGTCGATTTTCAAAAAGGATTTTGAATACTTGATAAAATACAAACCTAAAAATTGTTATTATTTCTGAATATTACCTAATCCTTTTACTAATTCTTTCTCTAATCCTTTATCTAATTCTTTTACTAATTCTTTCTCTGATCCTTTATCTAATTCTTTTACTAACTCTTTCTCTGATCCTTTATCTAATTCTTTTACTAATTCTTTCTCTGATTCTTTCTCCGATTCTTCACTCTTCTTACTATGCCCCTCTAACATTCCCACTAATATTTCTGTTATTATCGACATAGGTACACCTTTATCCAATAACATTTTAAGAAATTCAAATATAGAGAGACCCTGTGAGCTAATTGAATTATATTTGTTATTAATATGTTGTTCTATATTTTTTTCAGAAAGTTGATTATCCCTAGTCTTATTTTCAGGAATATGTTTTTGATTATTGTTCACTATACGTGAAGTTGTAGTACTTGGAGCTGTATTATTTAAAACTGTATTATTTAAAGGGTAAAGCCTATTATTTATGCTTGAACTGATTTTCATCTCTCATTTTCCTCTTTCTTTTGTGCTACATTTAATATGAAAGTGTAACTCCTAGCTATTACAAACGTATAAACATTTCATATTCTCTTTTTACATATTCTTTATGCCATAGTGTTATATCACATATCTATTTATTATAAGTATAATATACATTACGTTTAAACTAAATAGAACATTATATAAATGTATACTGTTCTATTTTACAATATTTTAAAAATCACTATAGATAGATTAAATTCCATTCTTTTTTGCAGGAAACCTATAAGACTGAAATGCGTTTGAATCTAAAATACAAATGCGTATGGAATCGATATTTATTGGTTCGTTATACAAAACGAAATCTCTAGCAAAATCTCGTAAGATCTATTATGATAAAAAGCTTTAAATATCTCGAGAAAATAATGTAATTTATCAGATACAAATTTAGACATAAAAAATGTGATCTATTCTTATGTTTCTACAGAAAGAATAGATCGCGTTTTTTCATTTTAGGGGGTATTTTATTTTGTTAGCTTGATGGGCATGGGGTACAGCCACATTGCCATCAATTTAAGAAGAATAAACGCCACCAAAACAAAAAAAGCCCCAACTTATTTTTCTTGAAAATAAGTTGGGGCTTTTGAAACAGAAAAGTATATTTTTAACTATGAAAACTACGATAAATTTTTCCTTTTTTCCTACTTGCTAAATTCAGCAAGTAAAATATTTTTAAAAGGATTAGGACTGCCAGTTCTACCCAAACTATTCCAATTGACGACCAACGTATGCTTGCCTCCAAGTTTACCTCCAACTAGAGTTGTAAACCCTAGAATGCCACCTGAGTGTCCCCATATCGAGACACCGCTTGGAAGCTTAGTTTCATAGATTCCAAGACCATATCCATCGATTCCTTCTTTTCCTGTAGGAACTGTAGTAAGCATTTGTTTTAGTTGCTGTTCTTTCAGTAATTTGCCACCGAGCAAGTAAGAGAAAAATTTGTTTAAGTCGTCAGCAGTAGAAATCATATCTCCAGCAGAGCTACCTGCACTTGGGTTATAATAAGTAACGTCTTTTAGCTCACTTGCTCCGTCTGGTTGGACATATCCACGGGCATGGTTAGTGCCTGGAATAACACTTGAGTTGCCTGGTAGGAATGTATTCGACAATTCAAGTGGTTCAATAATTCGATTTTCAACCTCTTCCGCATAGCTGTTTCCAGTTACTTTTTCAATAAGCATACCCAGTAATACGTATCCTGTGTTTGAATAAGACCAGCCCTTTCCTGGAGCAAAGTCTGGGGGAAGAGAAATCCCCATCTTCACTAACTCTTCAGCCGTATACGATTTTTTTGTATCCGTAAAATCAACGTCTTTTGACCTTGAGTATTCAGCGATACCACTTGTATGGTTCAATATCTCCCGGATAGTAATCTTGTTACCATCATATCCATTTCCTTGAATGACACCAGGCAACCATTTTTCGATGTAGTCGTCTAGCTTCAGGCGATTCTCTCCAACTAATTGAAGTACAACTGTTGCGGTGAACGTCTTCGTCACACTCCCAATGCGAAAGCGAAAATCTGTTTTCATTGGTTTCTTGGTTCTCAGATCCGCTATTCCAGCGGCATACCCCCACGTTTTTCCACCCTCAGAAGTTTTAGCAAGTATCCCCGGGTATCCAAGTTGCAATGTATCCCGCATTGCTTGCTTGACAGAAGTACGATCTCGTTGAGTATTTGTTTGTAACGAACTAGATACATTTTGAGTGGGCTCTGCTTTTACAATTGAGGTTGGTGTTGTATATAACAGGGAACTTCCAGCTATTAAAAGGGCCAGACTTGCACAAGTAATTTGACTACGTATTTTCATAAGGCATTCCTCTCCTCTATTCATATTGTATAAGTGTTTGCTTACTGTTCCTTACTTCCTGACAAGACTTAGGGAAAAGCCCTCACGCATATAGATTAAAGCCCCAGTACAAAGGTATCTATCAATACCAACAATTTGAGCCATTTAAATCTCCATCCCTTCTATAACAAAATTATTCAAAGGTATGAAAGCATATTATGTACCCTTAGTTATTGTTAGGATTAACACAACATGAGACATAACCCCAACCCATATTTTACTTTATTTATCCATAATATGTATTGAGAAAGAATGTAAATTCGAATCCTTTCCGTACCCCAGCTATTGATCGTTTTTTTCACCTATTATAATTAGTTATTTAGAATTTCATAATAAAAAACTGTAAAAAAATAACGAGTCCCTTAACGTACAGGAAGCGGTTGAAAAATATGTCTATACGCACAATTTTCTTGTTTTGATATGGTGAACCCATCGCCATCAAGCTAAGGTTTTGAAGTACCTCTAGTTATGCTCCCCTTTATAAATGATCAGCATACGATTGCTGAGCGAGTATACGAACTTGGCGCAGGATTTATGTTAAATATCCAGCAATTATCGGCCGAGGATTTAAAACATGCCGTTAATGAAGTGTTGCAGCATTCGATTTACAAAGAGAATGCCAAAAAAATTAGTCAATCATTCCGTGAGGCAGGTGTTTATATCAAAGCTGTTGATGAGATTATTACATTTACTCGTTAATTCTGCTATGTATGCCACTCAAGGCCTATTAACTTAAGAATTTTATAACACCCTACAACAAGAATATAGAAGATAGAAGAAATGCTGGCAGTATCCCATACTCATCAAGATAAGAAATTAAATACCTCATTACTATCAATTCTTAAGTTGATAGTAATGGGGTCTCGCCACACATCCATCAACTTAAGAATTCAGAATTACCCCAAAACGAAAAAATGAGCTTTTTTGCTACAAGTTAGCACAAAATTTCGTTCTGGGGGCATTTACCTTTCTTAGATTGATAGCAATGTGGCGGTACCCCTACTTGTATATTAATTTAGCGAACCTCCTATTTAGGGGATTTTTATTATGGTGGGGACTGGTAGAATAGGCCCTATTGCAGAATTTGGTTTTACACATCGGATATAGTACGTGAAATTTTTGGTGTAGAGATATAACGATAATCAGGGGTTTCTGTTATAATCAATTGAGCACAAGTGCAAAATCACATGAAACTCACCTACGGAAATAGGTGGGTTATTTTATATTGGTGAGATTGTACTAGTATGATAGAATAAGAACAACTGTATATTGTAGGGTGGGTGGTTACGACTGTCCTTTTCTCATTTGATGGGGAAAGGAGGTGTAGCCAATGGATCTATTTCTTCAAATAGTATTAGAGGTAATTAAGACGATTGTACGAGAACTTGTGGTTTTCGTAGTTAAGAAGATTACTTCTAAAAACAAAAAGAAGAAGACCACCCGTCAGCCTCGCAAGCGTGGGAAGTCTTCTAAATCTAAAAAGTAGTATTTAGTCGCAACCACTCACCTTGCGGTAGCAGTTACTTGAAGAGATGTTGACGCATCTCTTCTTTTATTATATACGTACAGAAACATTGAAATACCTTTAAGGAAATTATAACAAATGTAAAAACAAAAGAAAAGCCCACTGAATTTCCGTAACAGTGGGTTGTTGGTTGGGTATTTCTATCTCATTGCACAAAAGGGAATTTCTATTAAAATTATAGCATGCATTTATAACTCTTATATTGAGAAAAAGAAAAGACACCCATAGGAGAGTGCCTTTTCCGATAGTTTTTTAGCATAAGCAAGAAGCTCCAACAATTATTAACAGTATAAAGAGTACAACGATTAAAGCAAATCCTCCAGCGAAACCGCAGCCTTCGCCGCAACTACCACCATAGCCCATAACAATAGAACCTCCTTTAATAAGAGGAGAAAACAAGGGTGTACGCATGTATTTAACGGATTTAATATACCTTATGTTTTTAGGCATTAATTGAGCAGGTCCTTTTAAAAATAAAGAAAAGACACCCTTAGGTGCCTTCCTCCGACTTGAACCACTTTAATTTTAATAATATGTATTGGAATCCCATCCAATATTATTTTACCACATTAAGTTATTTTAGACATTGAGAAAGATGATTCAAATCTATATTTTGTTAGGTAACTACTTTTAAAGTTAATTCTTTATTTCAGCTTGTAGGGGTCACCATACATGCCCATCAAGCTAAGATTTTAAAGTATCCCCTAAACGGAAATTCTACATTTTTTATAGTACAAAAGTTTAATTTTATCGTTTTGGGGAAGAATGTGTTTCTTAAGTTGATAGCGATGGGGACGACCCCTCTAACCCTTTAACTGAAAGAAAACTTGTTCAATATTGCCTCAGTACCAAGTATGACCGTGTTAAGCTCATTCCCTCGGCTATCTTGTCCCCTTCTGAAATAGAGACTGCGTAAAAAATTCTTGCTGTTCACGCGAGCAATCACCTGACTGCGACTTCTCGGCAAATTGCAGCATTGCGCTAAGCCGCTAATCCAATCAGCGAATTCTTGATGTGGAAGTAACTCTTTGTCAATCATCGTATCCACGATGTTTACCAACCGCTCATCATCCTCATCGCTAAAAATGTGTCTACCATTATGAAGCATGCCAGAAATAGCGACAAGAACCTCACGCAGCATTGCGACGCTGCTCTCCTCGCACTGCACTAGCTCAACAAAAACATCCGCACCATGAGACGCGCTGTGAGCCCAGCCTCCTACTGAAAGGTAACCTCGCAGATCCTTCTCCTCTTTATAATAACGTAGCATCGCATGCATTAATTGCTCAATTTCCGCTTGATTAAAAAATGGATTCTGTCTGTGGCGTTGCACAATCAAAGCGATAGGTAAGGCAGAGAACGTCCTTGTAAAAACTGACTGATCATCCTCGCTACCAATACTATAGAACAAATGGTTCTCATCAGTCAGAACAGTTAAGAGGCTTCGTAACTCCTCTTCACTGAATCTATTCTCTTCCTTAATCCACATATAAAACATCGAATAAATCAAGTTATCCCGTAATTCTGGCTGAGGATCGCCAATATATTGAAGTAACAAAGGTAAGAAATCTTGATGCTGCTCACCTTCGCGTAACTGATACTCATCCTTCTCAATTCTTTGTAAATCCAGCATCAATTTAATCCTTGTATCGCTCATTTCCCCATCTCCTTCAACATTAACATAATCTCCTCTATAACAACTTCTGGCTCATCATGATGAATATAATGTCCACTTTGACTAGCAATCCGGTACTTGCTTGACGTTGATAGCCATTGGAATTCTGCTTGGAGTCTTTGCTCAATTTCCAATATTTCTTGAGATGGCCATCCCTCTTCAACATTGTCAGGTAAACCTCTTGTAATAATTGCAAGAGGGAGGTTACTTTGCTTTGAATGATCAACGATTTGCTTATAACTTTGTATTTTATCAATCTTCTCATTATTCAACATAGGATTCTCGTAATATTCCCTATTTCTTGCAAGCAGATTTTCGGGTAGAACCTTTTCATAGGCAAGTTCTTTATATTCCGGTGCAGCGTCAACCAAAACCATACCACAGATGTTCAGTGGATAAAGGCTGGCATATAATCTAGCGACCAAACCACCAAAAGAATGCCCCACTAATATATAGGGCTTCTCCACTTCAAGCGCTAGCAACAATTCGTTGAGCTCCTCGACTAGATCATAGCAAGTCGTCGGGACGGATGCGACTTGACTCCTGCCAATACCAGACCTGTTATAGGAAAAGGTTGATGTTTTTTGCGATATTCGGTCTTGGACTTTTTTCCATGTCTCATAGCTATCGCCTAACCCTGCTATGAAGATTACGCTAGGAATACTGTTACGTGAATATTTATTTAATAGTCTGCGGTTATCACAGATATCAATTATCTTTTCATTTTGTATAGTCACTTTTAATCACCCAGTTCAATTATAAGCTTCACACTATCAATATTTCCATAATAATTTGATTATTGTATTTTTTGCGAACTTTCTCGTTTTTCATTTTGTAACTTCAGCTGAAACCACTCCAAAAGAAATCTGTGGAATTCCAATTGATAATTTGCTTACTTCCAAGTTTTTGGTCGTTTTAAACATTTCACACTGAATCGCCGAAATCTATTTGATGTTCTGTACATAAAAATAAACCATCGAAATGATGGTCTTGGAGTTCTCCCCCCATCGCTATCAAGCTAAAATAAATTTGTATCCATATAAACAAAAAAAGCTATTCTTTTTGTAGAAATATACAGAAAGGATGGCATTTTTGTATGAATCTATCGATTCAGGATGAGTTTCATTTATTCGCTGAAGAACTATAGCGATATCTATCCCCACATATTCTTCAACAACTTGCACAAGAGGCAGGTTTTGTAAAACGTAAAAGCAAGTATGGTGCACAAGATTTGACTGCTTTATGTATCTGGATTAGTCAACACGTAGCAAGCGATTCTCTGACTCGATTATGTAGTCAGCTTTATGCAAATACAGCTACACTTATGAGTCCAGAAGGACTTAATCAACGTTTTAACCGTTGTGCTGTTTTATTTCTACAGCGTGTATTTTCCCTTTTAATCCAAAGTAAACTAAATGATTCTTCTCAAATCTCAAACCAATACATTTCTTATTTTCAACGTATACGTATTTTAGATGCTACTATTTTTCAAGTACCCAACCATTTAGCTTCTATTTATCCTGGTTTAGGAGGATGTGCACAGACAGCTGGTATTAAGATTCAACTAGAGTATGATTTACATAGTGGGAAATTCCTCAATTTTCAAATGGAACCAGGTAAAAATAATGATAAAACCTTTGGTACAGAATATTTGGATACCTTACGACCAGGAGATTTATGTATTCGAGATTTAGGATACTTTTCTCTAAAAGATTTAGACCAGATGGATCAGCGAGGGGTATTCTATGTTTCGCGGTTGAAATTAAATAATAGAGTATATGTTAAAAATGAATCTCCAGAATTCTTTCGGGATGGGTCAGTAAAAAAGCAATCTTTATATGCTTTACTTGACCTTGAACATATCATGCATCAGATAAAACCAGGAGATACTTATGAAATCCGAAATGCCTATGTTGGACAACAAAAATTACCCTCACGAGTTGTAATATACAGACTCACATCAGCTCAAGTTCATAAACGTAGGAAACAGCAAACTTATGTTGAAAAGAAAAAAGGGGTTACATACTCTGAAAAAAGTAAACGTTTAACAGAAATCAATGTTTATATTACCAACATCCCATGGGAAATTGTTCCGATGGAACATGTTCACGAGATTTACTCTCTACGTTGGCAAATAGAGATTGTATTTAAAACATGGAAATCTCTTTTTGGTATCAATCATTGTCACAATATTAAGCGAGAGCGTCTAGAATGTCATCTTTATGGACAGTTAATCGCTATTTTTCTTTGTTCTTCCACTATGTTCAAAATGCGACAGCTGTTACTACAGAAAAAACAAAAAGAATTAAGTGAATATAAAGCAATTTATATGATTCAAGATTATCTGCAACTAGTGTATGAATCTATACAAAAAGACACCCAAGAAGTATCAAAAATTTTCCTTCGTCTGTTTGACCTCTTACAGAAAAACGGACGGAAATCGCATCGATATGAGAAAAAGACAGTCTTTGATATTTTAGGTGTCGTTTATCAGTGTACTGTATCCAATCTAAAGCAGAAAACTGCATAAAATTTAAAAATACACCTTATCAAGGTTTATTTGGTATGTGTATTTTTAAGAACAAATAAACAAATTATCAAGCATGTAGGCAACAAGAACGGAAGTTCATGAAAGACCCACCCTTAGCTTGATGGGCATGTATGGTGACCCCTAATAGATGAAACGATAATTTATAAGCTCCATAAATTACATCTGGAAATAAAAGTAAGGCTATGACCTATTTTTATACGTATCTCGGCTGTACCCCCCCTATAAGGAAATTTTCATATGTTTCGTTTTTGGGGATTCAAACTTTTTGTTAAATATTCTGCTTAACAAAATATTTATATTCAAATTATATTTGTAAAACCTCTTCATAAAAGAACATAGGTTCGTGTATAATGTTAGCGAACCTATGTTCTTATTATATTTAAGGGGGAATCACAGTGTATGACTATTCAATCCTACCGAATAGAATCATCTTGTGTGTTGATTTAAGAAGCTTTTATGCTTCAGTGAGTTGCATTAAAATAGGATTAGACCCAATGCATACAAAATTAGCTGTAGTTGGTGATGTGAACAGGAGCGGCTCAATTGTATTGGCTGCCACTCCACCATTAAAAGCATTGGGTGTAAAGAAGATGGCCAGATTATACGAGATTCCTCGCAGAAAAGACATTCTTGTTGTAAATCCAATTATGGGAACATACATTAAATGTTCTAATTACATAACAAAGTTAGCTTTACAGTACGTTCCTATTGAGGATTTTCACCAATATTCCATCGATGAGTTCTTCATGGATATTACGGATAGTATTCATTTATTTGCTAACGATCCCTATGAGTTTGCGTTGAAATTTAAACGTGAAATATATGCGAAAACACGGATCGAATGCACAATAGGAATTGGCCCTAACCCTTTAATGAGCAAAGTAGCTTTAGATATTGAAGCAAAGAAGAATCAAAACGGCATTGCTTATTGGAAATATGAAGATGTCCCAACAAAATTATGGAGCATACGACCGCTTCATACATTTTGGGGCATTTCTTACAAAACGAAAGAAAAGTTGAATCGAAAAGGAATACATTCTATAGGAGATTTAGCCAATTACCCTCTTAAATACTTAAAACAGAGCTTCGGTAAGATTGGAGAAGAATTACACTTACATAGCTACGGAATTGACTTTAGTCGCATTTCAGAAAAATATGTTCCTGCCACAACTTCTGTTGGGAAAAGCCAAATACTCATGCGCGATTACACAATAGAAGAATTTTCGATTATTTTACTGGAACATATTGAAGAAGTTTGTTATCGGCTTAGAAGACAAAATAAATTTGCTCAAACCGTTCATTTTTCAGTCGGTTATAGCAAGAGTTATAACGGTGGTATTAGAAAAACACATACTTTAAGTCGTCCAACTAACCTAACGATGGATATTTATAAGATCTGTACATACTTTTTACATCAACAATATACTGGAGAACCCATTCGCAGCATAAGTATTTCTCTAACGAATCTAATCCAAGAAGGAGAGGAACAAATTTCTCTTTTTGATAACATAACGCAGCGAGAACAAGAAGTAAAATTAACAAAAGTAATGGATGAAATACGCACAAGGTTTGGAAAGAACAGCATATTGCGGGGAATTTCCTACACGCATAGCGCCACAGCTAGATATAGAAACACACTGATAGGAGGACACAAAAAATGAGCAACGCTAATATGCCAAAGGGGCGCGGAATGGTGAAATGGGCTCCGTTCGCCGCATTAACACCCCAATTTGATGGGATACGTGAAATCATTAGGGAACAACACAAAGTTACCCGTCCGATTTTAACAGCTGAAGAAAAAGAACGAATTGAAAATATGTTATTATGTTCCTTAGTATCTGAAGAAGAAATAATGATCACATATTATGAGGATGGCTATTTGCTCTCTAGTTATATGACTGTTGTTGATATTGACCCTTCAAATAGCGCTGTTGTATGTACAGATGCTTTTTATAACAAGATGAAACTGCATTTCTCTAATATAATAGATGTTAAATAGCATAAATTGATGTTATCAAGTTTAGATCATTTAAAGGAGTGTAAAAATGCAAGGGAATCAGATAAGAAAGAACGCCGCAGGAGCAATTATTCATAATAATATTAATAGCTATCCCTTTCTAAATATACCTATGATTATTAATGAGAAAGACGGAGTGATTTACGAGGTATTAAGTGCTGGTTTTCAAGCTAATGATGCAGTACCAATGATAACAACGGATGGTTTTTCTACAACCAGGGTAAATGCACCGATTGTAACAGTAAAAAACAATGATGGTAGTCTTCAAATATACCGCTTACCGTTAGAACTGGCATATTGGGTGCTTTCTTGTATGCATGCTGCTTCAGAAGGAAAAAATCCATTCCCTTGTAAAGTCGCTTTTGGAATTATAGATACAAAATTTTTTGCAGGATTCAAATGAAAAGGTCTGCTTATTCAGCGGCCCCCCAATTATAGTTTTATCCCTTTTTGCGTTATCCTTCTTACATTTTAGATAGAAAGGATTTTATTATCTTGATAGCAATGTGGCTGTACCTCCTGTAGAAGTATTACAGGAATACCTTGTGTTTATAATAAAAGAAGAGATGCTGGTAACATCTCTTCAAGTAACTGCTACCGTCAGGGTGACGGTTATTATAAGCTATTATTTCTTTTGAAAACCACTTCTGTGCTTGCGATAGCCAGGAGTGATTTTTTCATTTCTTATTTATACTATTCCATAGTACGAGCGCCTATATGAATTTTTCCCGTTCCCTTACTTTCACTAACAACTCTGATTTTATACTTACCTTTTTCACGGTAAACTGTTTCCTTACCTATTTCGCCCTTCTTTATATACCCCTGGCTCACCACTCTGTCCTTTGAATTTTTTAGATACCATTTTACATCACCAGTAGAGTTATTCTGGATGCTAATTCTCATCTCTGCACCTTTTTTATGGTTAAGTGTTGGTGTTGTCACTTCGCCATCTTTTAAGGAAAACGACTCGCTAACCATCAAATTGGGGTCCTTTTTTTTACTTTTATTTACTGCTTTTACCGCTTTGTTTTGTGAAATTTTCTCCGGTGTACCGCTTATATTCTCAGTGCTTGCAAATGATGAGCTTGCTCCTATACTTGTTAAGGCTAAAGTGAGTGCAGAAATAACTAACGTTTTCTTCATAATAAAAATCCTCCTTAATATTTTTAAATTTACACAAAAACATGATCAAATTTTATAAAATACTGCATTAATTTAATAAACCAATATTATGGATTAATAAATAGAATTTTGCTTAGCGTACGAAATTCGTATTTTGTTGTTGATCCCCTTGAACAAATATAATAGTATTACAAAATAGTATATTATTTAGGCACAAAACATTGACTCCCTACCATAGTACATCTTTCAAAAGTTGGGATAGTGTTACCATTTTCGTCCCTCTCATAGACCATAACTGTTTTGTTCTTAGCATCAAAAACAATATCATATGCATTTGGGTATTTATTTCTAACCCAAATCTCCCCCGAATCAGCACTTGCAGGCATTGCAGAAATAAATAATGCTGATGTTAAACCTAGTACCCCAATTGTTTTTTTGAATTTTGATTTAAACATAAAATTAACCCCTTCCCTATTTGGTTTGACTATTTAATTTTCAGAAAAAATAGTACAATAAAAACATATCATTTTTTACAAATATTGTTAACCTATTAAATTTGATAAAATAATATTATAATATTCTGTAATTTAAAATTAAAATTATGAAAATAGTAGTATTGATTCTTGAGAATCCCTCAGTATATAAGGGATACCGGCAGCATAAAAAAAACCCACGCTAAGCCAAAAATACAATAAGCTGCCCATGTAGGCAGCTTGTTTACATAATTTTCGAAAGCGGAAGTTAAAAGTTTTTAGTTTCTTGCTTAATTAAAGCACCCTTTTGTTTAAGTATATTTTTTCACAAACTCACATTAAAAAGCATTTATTTACCTATTTTAAATGCGGTTTCACTAATAATTAAACTAAGTTGAAGCCTTCTTAACCACTTTTCAGAATCACTTATAATCCTCGTAATTCCGTTAGTATCTTCGTGGTACTCTAACCCTTCAACTTGAGCGTACTCCACATTCAACTTAGCAATTCTATGAATTATCATTACCCACTCTGCATCTGTCATCTTTTCTTTCGAAAAATTATTGATATTATTCGCACATTCCCTTGAAAAAGAACAAGAACCTGCTGTTATATCAACTTCCTTACCTAGCTCTAAAGAACAGATTTTGTTTGTTATCTTTTCCGTTTCAATCCATTCCAATGGGTGTGTGTTCATTGCACGTTCAGTACGTCCTAAAATAAGGTAATCGTAATTCGGCATATCTGACACCATATTCTTTAATTCATCTAAATGATTCTTACTCCAAGTTAACAAACGGTCAAAGTCACAATAATGGAAATACTGACATTGACCTGTAAGACCAAATTTCACAACTTCTCTTCGTGCCTGAGCCGCTCCCTTCTTCGGAATTATCTTCACATTAAATTGACTTCTTTCCATCTCTTTAACTAATTCAATTGACGACAAATCGCTAATGGTAATGAAAAGTTCCCCATAAATACCCTCAAGATCCTCTTGTAATTGTTGAAAAAGCTCAATGTTTATTCCCTTGGGGTCGTGAGTGACCGTTAAAAGTGCAACTTGCGACACAATATCCACCTCAAATTTTTATCTTTGAATTCTTAAATTCAACAAAAAACACAAACATTCCTGTTTCTTGTGGAACTAAACTGCCATTTAGTTGAATAAGGAAGAGTGTATATCCTATACATGTTCAATTAACATAACGTCTCATTATCGGTAGCGAAGAAAAAAGTGTCCTCTTACTCTTAGAAGGGATTCGCCTTTTTCTTTTTCTATGACTCTATACATCTTTTTATACATTCCTATTTTAGAGCGACTTTTGGCTTACTTATTGTTCCCTATGTCTCCCTATTTTTTGCATAAAACTTTGTATACTCTTAGCGGGTTTTTTTACCAAAATGCTGGAGGTTACCCCTTCTTGAAACAATTTAACTGTTTATAATGCACATAAGTATGTTTGACAAAAATCCCTTTTGAAACGCTTTTTTTAAAAGGGATTTTATTTTTTTATTGTAAAATATAGCAACTCTTAAAAAGAGAGTCTTGCTCTCTATTTAAGTACTCAGCAAAACCTAATTAAGTTTCTAATAAGAATGCACCATTCTTCTCTATTTACTTATACTTGTATTTTTTATAAATTATTACGATATAGATATTGATTTAAAATGTTTTGTTCGAAATATTAAATTAGGATTTTCAGGGGTTAAGACAGTTATTTATTCTCCTATTTTAAATTCACATAATTTTCAAATATTAAAAGTGCATACGTTAAGATTTGGTATATAATAAAATCAACCCGTGGTTATAGTGTTTGCTCTGATTCAAATTATGAGATAGTTTGTTTCACCTTTTATACATTATCTAAAAAAAGAACTTGTAGGATTCCTACAAGTTCTTTTGGTTTTTCTTATTTAGGTATCATCAACACAACGCGAAGTTCGTATGCTAAGCAAAATTTTATAAAGAAAAAGCCGATTTCTGTATAGTAAACTAATAAGGCTAATGATATAAAAAGATTGTTAACTGAAAATTGATTAGCTGTAAATTTTTTGACCGTAGATAATAATGGTTTAAAATTAAGATAGTAGGATAAAGTTAATAAAGAAACCGGAGGATTAAATGTATAAATTATTGATTGTTGAAGATGAAATGAATATTGCAGGTACGCTAAAAAACCACCTTGAAAAATATGGCTATCATTGCCTCATTGTAGAAGATTTTCAAAGAATATTAGAAGTTTTTCAAGATTTTCAACCCCACCTTGTCATAATGGACATTACTCTTCCTGCCTTTGATGGTTATTATTGGTCTCGTAAGATAAGACAGCTATCCAATTGTCCTATTGTGATGCTATCTGCTCGTATAAATGAAGCAGATCAAGTGTATGGCATTGAAAATGGTGCGGATGATTTCATTACCAAACCTTTTTTATTAGGAGTAGTACTTGCAAAAATTAATGGACAAATTCGTCGTATATATGGCGAATATGCAAGAAATATACAGGCGAAAATTTTAAAAATAGGAAATACAATTTTAAACTTAGACACTGTACGATTATGCACACCTAATCAGGAGGAGCCATTAACGGTAAAAGAACTCCAGCTATGTACAATGTTCTTTGAAGCGTATCCTAATGTTGTAACAAGACAGCAACTACTTACAGCCATTTGGGATGAGGAAGAATTTGTCGAGGAAAATACCTTAACAGTAAATATTGCAAGACTACGTAAGAAGTTAGAAGCCATTAATTCGACTTTAGAAATTACAACTATTAGAGGAATTGGCTACCAATTAACGGAGAGACTCACATGAAGTTATTTTTAAAAGACCATTTGAGCTTTATTATCCTTTATATTATTACATTTATTAGCTTACCAATTGTGATTCATCGATTAGATGGTTTTGAAAATCATTATACCTATTTTATATTTCTAGCCTTCTCTCTATTAATTGTACTACTTTTTTGTCGTTATTTACGTCGTAAAAAAATGTATATACATATTGAGAACAAGAACATCCATACGGACAATTTCATGATTTATCAGCCAATTGCTCCATACGAGAAAGCATACGCAACTCAATTGCAATATATTCAATCCTTATTTCTATCAAAAGAAGAGGAGTATAAGAGTTCTTTACATGATCAGCAATTAATGATTTCTAATGCAGTTCATCAAATGAAAACGCCACTTTCTGTCATTCAACTGCTTATACAATCCAATCAGTTTAAGGAACCAAATTCCCTTGCAGAATGGCAAAAAGTAAAAGTTGAATGTGATAAACTGAACTTCTCTTTAAATCAGTTACTAACGTATAGTCGCTCTACTAAATTATTAGCAGATTTAAAAATAGAACCAATTCAGTTAAAACATATCGTGCAGGAAGTTATTAATGATTTAAGGGATTATTTTATTGAGGAAGAAATCTTTCCAAAAAGCACTATAACGGAGGATATATTGCTTTATTCAGATCGTAAATGGTTAAAGGTTGTGGTTTACCAGTTATTAAGTAATGCTGTTAAATATGGCGAAAAATACTCTTCTATTATGATCCATTATGAAAATGGACAGTTATTTATTAAAAATAAAGGAGAAACAATACCTGAAAGTGAAATAAAACGTGTTTTTGAATTATTTTACACGGGAACGAAAGGACGTACAAAAGGAGAAGCAACTGGTATCGGTCTTTATTTAGTAAAAAGTATCCTTACTACATTTAATCATCCATACCACCTACATTCTAAAGATAATGAAACAACATTTACAATAGATTTCTCAAGAAGTATAGAAACGGCTACCAAATAAGGTAGCCGTTTTGAATGTGACAATTTTGTCATATTGCTGTCACATTGAAAGATATTAAGAAGTAAAAGGCCCATCTATAATCAAATACTGAAAGATACAAAGGAGTGAGGTACTGATGTCAGACACCATTTTAAATGTAAAAGAGCTTCAAAAAGTATATACAGGAGAAATTTCCTATCAAGCATTGAAAGGTATTGATTTTAATTTAAACAAGAGTGAGTTTGTTGCGGTAATGGGGCCTTCTGGTAGTGGAAAAACAACTTTTCTTAACTGCATTTCAACAATCGATAGCCCAACTAATGGCTCAGTTACAATTAATTCAAAAAATCCTTATGAATTAAATGATAATGAACTAGCGAAGTTTCGTCGAAAAGAATTAGGGTTTGTCTTTCAAGACTTTAACCTTGTTCATACCTTAACAGTAGAGGAAAATATTTTATTACCTTTGGTACTTGATTCTGTAGATGATAAGGAGATGAGCAAACGTTTAGAGAAAGTTGCAATTTTTTTAGGTATTAAAGAAGTTTTAAAGAAACGTACATTTGAAATTTCAGGTGGACAGAAACAGCGTGTAGCAATTGCTCGAGCTGTTATTCATGAACCAGGGTTATTATTAGCTGATGAACCAACTGGAAACCTAGATTCTAAAGCGGTAAATGATGTTATGACATTGTTTGAGTCAATTAACAAGACCTTTAACACAGCTATTTTAATGGTGACACATGATGCCTATGTTGCTAGTTTTGCACATCGCGTAATCTTTATAAAAGACGGTATTCTTTATAATGAGGTGCATCGAGGCAATAATAAACAGAAGTTTTATCAAGAAATTATGGACACACTTACATTTTTAGGTGGTGGACAGCATGAGTTTTAATCATATTGTCCTTCAAAACATTTTGCGCGATAAATGGACATATATTTCTTATTTTTTAAGCAGTGTATTTTCCATTTTGATATTTTTCTTATTTTCGATTGTAGCATTTCATCCTATGTTAGCGAGCATTCAAACAGGAAGCACACTTAGCCTTGTAATGATACTTACGAGCTTTATTGTGTATATTTTTTCATTCGTTTTCATCATTTATTCGATGTTTTCGTTTTTGAAAAAGAAAACAAAAAGTCTTGGCATTTTTATGATTACTGGAGCATCTATGAAGCAAGTGCGTAAGATGGTGTTCAAAGAAAATATGCTTATTGCTAGTGTAGCAATTATAAAAGCGATTGTGCTTGGTCTTGTAATCGCCCCGTTGTTTTTAATGGTCACCAAAAGGGTGTTACAAGTGAATAGCTTTGGTATGTATATACCAATACAAGCTATCGCATTAACTATTATTTTATTTGCAATTTTATTCTGTATCGTTTCTAAATTTATAACACGTTTTATTAACAAAGAAGAAGCTGTACATCTGTTAAAAGCAGATGTAACACAGGAAAAGTTAATTGTGCCTGCACCATGGAAGTTGTTACTATCAGTAATTACCAGCGTATTCTTAGCACTATCGCTCATATTAGAAATGAATTGGGTTGAATCATCTGGAACCATCCATTACATTTTACTATTTGTTAGTTCGCTATTAGCCATATATTTTATTATCACGCAGGGAATGTTTGTATCGATTCATGTTTTACAAAAACGACCGTCGTATTACAAAAAAACAAATATGCTTTACGTTTCGAACATAAAGGCCAAAGGTCGCTCACATTCCCATCTTATCTATTTATTAACAGTCTTGTTGCTAGGTGTATTTGTATGTACAAATGTACTGTACAGTTCCTATTACAATATAAATACGAGAGCAGAATCAATAGATCCGTACAGCTTTGAATATATCTCACTCTCAGGTAATACACCTGAAGTTGAAAAGAAAGATATTTCATTTATTGAAAATGCATTAGCAAAACAAGGTAAATACGATGCATATTATTCTGCATTTAAAACAGATAAAAATCATAATATTGGCTTTATGTCGGTTTCAAATTATAATGCTCTTGGTTTTCATAAGGCAATTTCACTAAAGGATGATGAATACTATGTTGCAGCAGGAAATAACTATGCTCTTCCAAGTATAGAAATTATTCGTGACTACCCGTTAGGAAAACTTAAATATGCGGGCCTTGAGAAACGAAATATTTTAACTTCAGGTTTCCAAAAGATGTACTATATCGTCCCAGATACTGTTTATGAAACTATTAACTATCCTGTATTTAAAGTATTTGCTTATGAAATTGATAATTGGACAGAAAAGCTCGACTTGTCCGAAACGATTCTTTCCAAAATTTCAACAATACCAAATGAGCGCCTAATTTCTTCTAAAATTAATTTTTACGAGATTGAAAAAACTACAGTGAGTCTTCTATTCTTTATCGGTTTCATGTTGAGCCTTATCTTCTTGAGCGCGGCAATGAGTATTCTTTATTTCTATCTGCAAACGTCATTTGAAGAAGAAAAAGAAAAATATACAGGAATCCGAAAGCTTGGCTTTTCTGTGAAAGAATTAGTTGCTGTTGTGACTAAGGAGTTGGCAACTTTAATTTTTGTCCCGTTTACACTTGCATCTATTCTTCTATGTGGAATAATGCTTGCAATGCGTAACCATTTTTCATCTGCACTTTATGGAGTCACAGCAATAGGTGTAGGAATATTTTTATTGCTATTTGTTATAAGCTTTTTCATCATTCGACGAAGTTATTTGAAAAAACTTATGAATTAAAAATGCATGTTTCTAATAATATAGGTGCTTGATCTAAAAATAACATAGAAAGTATACCTGAAATTATACTTTTCAAGGGGTTCTTTTCATGAAAAAGAACCCCTTGGATAAATAAGAGATGCTCTTACTATAGAAACTTTATATAAGTATATCGTTGATGTAAGAAACAATATAGTTTTCCTAGAGGACTAATTGTATTTGAGTAATATATAAAGTGGAGGTTTTATATTTTTATGAGGTTAAATGCTTTTCAATTAAAGATTTTTGCAATGGTCCTTATGGTCATTGACCACGTGTATACTTACATTCCAGGTATGCCAATGTGGATGCATCATCCAGGACGTATTGTGGCACCAATTTTCTTCTATTTTGTAGTGGAAGGATTTTTCTATACACGAAATCGTAAAAAGTATGCTACGCGTGTGTTTATATGGGCAGAGATTATGTTTGCGGGTTCAGCACTAATTCAGTATATGTTCCCAAGAGAAGGTGAACTCCACAATAATATTTTCTTGTCGCTTGGGTTTGGAATAGTGTTATTATGTGTGATTGATTATATAAAGTGCACAAAAAATTATCTACTAGGAATTCCAGCTATAATTATTGTAGCGTTATTAGGAATGTTTACAGAGGCAAATATTTTTGGAGTGACAATGACTCTAATTTTCTATTTCTTTAGAGAGAAGAAAATGTGGTTAATTATCACATATGTATTACTCTCATTATCAGAAGTTCCGACGTTACTTATGATTGAAGAACTCTTTACAGATATGGGTCTGTTTGGTTACGGTAATCAATGGATGATGGTATTTGCGTTGCCATTCTTCTTTTTATACAATGGAGAACGTGGTGTAAATAATGCATTCACAAAATATATGTTTTATATTTTCTATCCGGCCCACTTATGGATTATCTATACAATTGGATATTTTGTGAGTAAATAAAGACAAAAGCTTTGCATATTATGCAAAGCTTTCTCTTTTATTCTAGTATCCTCATCTTACTAGTAACTTATCCCCCAAGCACAAATACTGATATCAATGGCTTTGGGTATAGATATATAGTAATCAGTCTTACAAATTATTAAAAAACATATGCTCTTAATTTATCTTTCTTGTCCATCTGTTTGATTGGCTTGGAACTCCATTTTTAGCGCAATACTATCCCCTTGGAACACGTTTTGACCTGTTCCGTTGTCCTCAAATATAAACTTTATCCAAAACCAATCCATTTTCCCATAATATACTTATTCAATTATATATAATTAATAATACCATTAAACATTCCTAGAAACATCCAATATATGAATTGCTTTTTTTGTCCCAAAAGGTATAAGTTATAGACTGGAAATTTTATTTGTACTTATATTATAACATGTACATAAGAGTTTGAAATTTTACATATTTTTTAACATGAACCTAATTATGACTTGTAAATTGATAATTAGGCTTTTACTTTACTGGAATAAATTCAACTTTATCTATATAAACTTCCTCGTTAGATTTGAAAGTATCTACACCCACTGTTACGTTATCAACTTTTTTTGAAAATGTAAAAGAGGTTTCAATTGTTCCCAAATTATATGATTCATATTTAACTGGCTGATTTTTCACTCTAGTTTTATTAACAGTAGTTGCATATATACGTTGCCCTGAAACTTTTATATAAATTCGCATGTTTGTAGTAGAGCAATAACGTACTCTTACTTTATATCGTTGTGATAACGACGAATTCACATTCACTTCCAATTGAGCCACTACGCCAGGAGTCTTTCTACTAAGTAGATCTCCTCCGGTAAACCCATTACCACGTATAACTGTAGTGCCAGAATCTTTAGTATACGCCTTTACAAGTGGTATTTGTGTAATTTTATCTGAGGAAATTGCATTGTTAAGATTTGCGCTCATATGCGTCCATGTAAAAACAGGGAATCTGAAATATATACCATTAGCTGGTGAAAAAGAACTGAAAGTTATATGAGATAATCTATGACTAAATACACCTCCATTTTCCCGGGGTATTTCATCGAATGAATTATAGCGTTCTATTGAATTTGAAGAGGTTGTATGTCCTTTCAAATAAACATAGTTACTAAGGAATCCATTGCCTTTTCCCGTATAGAAATTGCCTATTGGAATTCCATAAATAGACCCATAGGCATTTGATAAACATGCTGCATCAAAAAAGGTCCATACAGCATCATTATCATGTAAATCCATCTTATCTTTGTCAGAACTATTGATAAAACCATAATCATATTTATTGGTTGTAGATCCATTTATATTTGTGCATGTTAAAGAATGGCCAGACCAATGATTGATATACTCCTTATCATTAAGGGGTAGTTTCTGCTTAATGGTTGCAATTTCTATTGACTTTAATAGCTCAAATAAATGTGGTGGACGAATAAAATCTTTTTCAAGTCTATCAAATAATGATGTTGTGACAACATTGCTCCAAGGACGACTCCATGAGGAGCCTTCTGCTGGATTATATCCATTTGGACTGGAATATAAGTCCCTGGTAAGTTGAACAGCCGTCGGAATTGGATATGTACGTATGTCATAATAAGGAAACACTGAAATTAGATCTAATAAAATTAGTGTCATTTCTCTACGAAAACGATGGTAAGTTAACCATCCTTTAGCAGTTTTATCCTCACTTAACCTACTTAGTTCACGAGTATACCATTCCAAACAATGATTAATATATTTTCCTGTTGCTTTTAATTGTTCTTCATGGAATAAATTAATTTCCTTTTGTTTCATTCCCCAATCTTCCCCAAAAATCTGAGCATCTTTTATTAAATACAAATGAAGGTTTGCAGCTTGGGCGTATATCGGTAACAATAATACTTCACCATCTTTTACTGCAAATTGAGGTATGGTGGTCTTAAAAATCATATCTAATGCCACAAATCTATCTTTTACTAATAATTTAGTTTGAAAATCTCGAGTATTTCTTTGCCAAGATTCGAGTGCATTCATGTAACTTTCTAATCCTTCTTGCAATCCCTTTAACTTTGATATGGCATCTTTTTTTATATGTTCAGCTATTTTTCTATCAATGAGACTTTCCATTTTTTTCATAAAAGTTTCCCAAATTTCATTTGAATTACTTGATGGCCATAATTTACTAACTACCCATTTGTAGTATTCAGCTATCGCTCCTGTGAACGGAATACCTAAAAATTTTAATATTCCCGCAATAATATCAATTCCAATATTCACCCCATCTTGCGGGCTCAAATATGATTCAGAGGATGAAGTTAAATAATCTTTATAATCAATGTTTTGTTCTGATGTGATTGGATTATTGGCTAAAGGGTGTTTAATATCATTAGTTGATAAGGAAGGATTTATTAAAGTACCCATAGTATTGTTTTTATTATTATTAGAACACATATTTGTTACCTCCATTTTATATATAAATAATGTTAAGATAGATACATACATATATATATCTATGTATGGTTTCAATAAAGTTAGAGAACATACGTTAAATACAGAGGAACTTAAAATTAATTTAATGTATGTAAACTAATTGACAAAGGATGATCCCATATGAATATAGAACAATTAAAATTAATCGTAACCCTCTCCGAAGAAAGAAAGCTTTCGCGTGTAGCGAAAAAATTAAACCTCACCCCGTCTGCTGTGTGTCAAGGTATTAAAAAGTTAGAAAAAGAGTTGAATACATCCCTTTTTAATAGAACTAAAGATGGTACATATCCAACGGTAGAAGGATTACATATTATAAAGAATGCTTATGATGCTTTAGAAAAAATTAATGAAATCTTGGAATATACAAAAGATAAAAGAGTTTATCCCAAATTACACATAAAAATTGCTGTTGTACCAGGCGTTATCCCGCCACTGGTTGAAGCAATTAATAAGTTGAAAAGTGAATTTCCCTTTATAGAAATGGAGATAGTGCAAGAGAAAACTCAACAAATTTTTTCAGCTTTACAAATGGAACAAATTGATTTCGCACTTATAATTGATTCTGATAATATAAAAAAACAAAGTTTTCCTTATAATATTAGGAAAATATGTGAAGGGAAATTTCATATTGCAATGAACAGACATGCAATATTATCATCATATGATCAGATAGATTGTAAAATGCTTATCAAAGAACCTTTAGTGTTATATCAAGATGAATATATCCTTAATTATGTGAGACATATAGAAACCAAGACAGGCGAAAATAGCAATATTCTTTTTCTAACAAATAATACAAGTTCCATCATTTATGCTGTTAAAAACGATTTAGCCAATTCTATAGCGTTAGATTTCACATTTGAGGATAAATACAGAAACTTTTTTAATGAAATAATAAAAATTCCTATCAAAGGTGATGAGAATCAAGAAAAAATCTCATTATGGTTTGCTTCCCCTATAAAAAATGGTTTTGCAGAAATTACAGAGACTTTTTTTCAACTTATTAATTACCATGTAAATGGGCACTAACTGTTTGGTTTCTATAGAGATAACAATTATTTTTAAAGTAATTAAATTTTAAAATGCGAATATAAAGTTAAATAGATTTTTAGTTATTTTGATTAATTGCTAAGTTATAACTCGTTTTGGGTACCCGAAAAAGTTATATACTTATCCTAACAAAAATAAAATGCTGAATAAATTTAATGTTTTTTAACAAATGATTAAGTATAAGTTAATGTTTAAAGGATATAATTAATTACTTAAAAATATAAAGGTTTATCAAATAAATTTTCGGATGAGTTTTACAAAAGATACAAAATGTTAAACTCATAAAGCCCAGTAATATCGGTACGTATGCATGATATTGCTGGGCTTTTATTTGGATATTCAACGGCGTGTTTTACAAATTATATAAATACCTAAACTTAGTTTTACTTTTTACATATGAACATCTAAAAAAACACTTCCAAAAGGTACAACTTTTAAAACATGTTTAATGTTCATTTAGTGAAAACGAGTTTTACAAATGTATGAAAATAGCAAACACCCTTCTAACCACTTTATATTTTTCTACATATACCAAAGCACCTAAACATAAAAAAATCTCTCAGGCAATCCGAGAGATTTTTTAAAATCATCATATTTATATTTTATCAAAACTACAAGAACAACCAATCTTGTTAATTCACATTACTTCTAATTACCCATTCTATTTCTGCTAATTCTTGTTTTAGAGTATTTTGAGTGTGTGGTTTGGTGAAATGAACATTAAGAGCTTCTTCGTTTTCCCAAATCTCCCACAGCATTAATTTTCGTTCTGAGGGTTCAAGAGGGTACACATGAAATTGAATACATCCTTCTTCTTTAATAGTTTCTTTTTCAAGTTTTTTGAACTCCTCTATTATTTCATTAAGGTCTTTATCACTAATAATTTTCAAGCATGCAGTTATGTAATGCATCAGATTGCCCTCTTTCCATTCCTAAATTTTAGTCGGTATCAAAAAATATATTCAATTAATATTTTATAATTCCTTGTTTTTAGATGTGAGGTGATGGCTGGGTGAAGCAAGCCGAGGAGCTAACCCTTCTAATTTCCCTTTCCTTAGACCTAAAACATGAAAGTAAACTTTTGAATAGAAGTTTACTTACGGTTTCATCAATAAGAAAAACCACAACAATTGCTGTGGTTTTTCTTATTGCCCTGACTAAAACTATGTTGTAAATGCTCATGGCATCATATGTTGGATTTCAATTATAAGTTCCAATGGAAACTTTATATTTTCAGTTTCCATTCAGTTCCTTTTAAATATTTACTTCTCCCCGAAATTCTTGATATCCTCAAAATCAACAAAAAAATTATACATTCAAAACAGTATAAATAAAGAGGTCAAAAATCCATGCACAAAAAATTACATTGGAATCAACAAAGAAGAAAAAGATAACGCTCTAGATATATTTTGTATTTAATTATGGACAAATGTATTCTGTCCAGCAGCGACCTGCCACGTTCCGAGTTCTTTGACCATCACATAAATAGCAAGGCTGCCTTGCCCGTTTTCTATTATTGTCCCTTTAGAGGTTGTCGGGTATTGCCTAATATGTGTAATAGCTACATCCGAGCGCACAAAGTTAATGCTTTCAACTGTATAGGAAGCATATGAGTTGCGAAGTGGTCCTGCCAAGATAGTCTTGTGTACTTCATTGATTTGCTTCCAACCTGATAGCCGTTCACCAAGCACATTTACCCATGTAGCGTCTGAAGTAAAGTGACGATCTAATTCATCCGCATCATGTTGATTAAATGCAACCTCAATCTCAGTGATCGTTTGTTGAATGGCGTCAATTTCTTCCTGCTGATTCTCTTTTAAACCGTGAACTTTAGACTTGTTAGACATATTCGTTTCTCCTCCTATGTTAGTTTGATATCTATAGTTTATTCAAATAAAATTATAATAACATCCAACAATAGTAGTATCTTTCTAAAGGGGAATTCATACCACGGTAGGATGGCAAGACATATTTTGTATACCTTTACTTATATTTTTCTGCAAATTCCCCTTGTATATTATATACACGTCATGTTTACATAACTTCACTTATCAATAGTCAATCTATCTAGAAATCTATAAAATTCCCTTCAGAAAACCCTTAGATGTTTTACAGTTCCAAAAGGTATACCTTTAAGGACATAACTTGAATCCTTAAGATAAGGATTCATTTTTTTGTATCAAAAATCCAAAAATAAAAAAAGATAAGATCGGCGAACACGATCTTATCTTTGGCACAAGGAGTAAACAAAAGGATAACCATCATATTTTTATTATAATTTATTTTTTGTTAATTTTGAATATTAAAACCATAATTAACAAGTATATCAATATTGAGAAATTTATTACAAAATTAGTTATAAATGATTCCAAAACCGAATGTAAACTTTTACCCATTAGTTTACTTTCAAATTCACTTAAGGTACACATTTTCTCGTTTCAAAAACCTCATGTTTATAAAGATATACTTTTAAGGACATAACTTTAATCCTTATAAAATCAAGGTTTGTTGCGTTTATAAAGATATTACAAAATATTTATAAACGTTTATTAAATCTCAACAACCTTTATAAATTCCTTAGCGTACAATTTTCTTAAAATGATATGGTGACCCCTATATGGTAACAATCAATATCTACTTATAAATGCTTTTCTTCAAGAAAAGTTCTCTGCATTTTTGTGAAATTCTTCAGCTTCCTCACGAATTACACTCCAATTTTCAAATGCTAATTCAAGCTCTAGTGCAGCAATAATATCAGGAAGACTAACTAAATCCTCACTCATGTTCTCCCCTAATTCTTTTAAATCATAAGAGATAGCACTCCATATTAGATGGATTTTTCGAATTACAGGTAAAATCTTTGTTTCAGAAGGAATTACACTGCTAATTGCACCTAATAAAAAAGTTCCCGTATTATGTACAACGGCATATTCAAGATGATCTCTTATTGCTATACGTGGAATCAGATTTAGGCAACTTTGATGTGTATCTTTACAAGTTCCAATTACTGTATAAAAATCAGATAGATATGTCAGCATCGTTTGAGACTCTAGATGATATTTTAGGGCGTGTTCAGATAAATCCTTACATACATTTATAAACTTAGTTTTAGTACTTGGAGACATATTTCCATTATGTGCTTCCAATAGAACTTGATTAAGATCATCACGGTGTTTAATACAAATCAGATTTGCATAAGCTATAATATTTTGAGCGAGAGCAATTATTGCTGCACGTCCTCCAGTGCCCCAAAATCCAGAGGCTTCTTTTACCCTAGTAGTCATTTCTGTACCTGTTAATACCAATGTAGAATATGCAGTATCTCTTTCTATGAGGTTAAACCAACTTTGTGTTAATTGTCCGTTATTTATATTAGATATTCTCTCCTGTAGAATGCTTTGAGTAGTTGGTAGTGAGATGCATCTTTTCATATAATTAGAAAAATTTCTCCATTCTTCTACTGAGAGGAGAAATGGAGAGCTTTTCCCTCCCAATTCATGTGTTGAAAAGGCTGCAGCATAATTCATATAAAACCCCTCACTATTCATTTTTTGATTAATGGATCATTTTATTTTAAAAATTTATCTGTACATGTTTAATTAAATTAGGGATTTTTTCTTATAATTAGTAACAAGAGAACCTGCTAATTCCATTCTGATTTTTGTCACGTTAGAAAGGTCTGGCCCATCCTGAACTTTAATTGTCCTAGTTGTGTAAGGGTTTGGAATAAAGTAATCGTAAACAAATTCGTCCGCAATGATTCCATCAGTAATAATGGTAGTTCCTTGATAACTAAATCCTCGATTAAAGGATTCCGAATTAAATTGAAACTTTTTCTCCATTTATAAATGTTTTTCTTCAAGAAGAGTTCTCTGCATTTTTATAAAAATTTTCCGCTTCATCCCGAATTGCTTTCCAATCTTCAAAGGCCAATTCTAGCTCTAAAGCAGCAATGAACGCTTCTAGATTTTCGATATCCTCAATATTGTCTGCCAGTTCTTTTAAATCATAAGATATAGATCCCCATATTCTATGAACTTTCCGAATAACAGGTAAAACGTACTCGTTATACCGAACCAATTGCATGACTGGAGCTACTAAATTGACAACTGTGTTCTGTGCAACAGTAAAATCATCTGAGGTGTGCAGTGCGAATTGTGACATCAGATGCGACCAGTTCTGTACTGTGCCTTCATGTTTTTGAATCTCTGAATAAAATTCGGAAAGGGATGTTGCCATAGCTTGAGACTGTTGATAAAATGTCTGTGCGTGATTAGATAAATCCTCACAAATATTTATAAATTTAGATTTAGTATTTGGAGATAATTTACCATCTTGAGCTTCCGAGATTATCTGATTCAGATCAATATAATATTTAATAGTAATCATATCTGCAAAGGATACAATGTTTTGAGAAAGAATAAGTATATCTTTGCGTCCCTCATTGTTCCAAAACTTACATTTTTCTCTAACGATTAACTTAGTTGCAAGTGCTTCTTCAACTACTCTACGAAATGCAGAAGTTGTGATGAGTTTATCCCAATTTTTTTTGTACCTCTCGCCGTGTATGTCCCTTACTTGATCAATACTAGTGGGGTCTGAAATCCATTTTTTTAAATAATTAGTAAACGTAAGCCATTCTTCTATTGTAAGGAGAAAAGGAGAATCTTTCCCTCCTAATTCACGTGGAGAAAAGGCTAAATGATTCATATAAACACTCCTCTAGATATTTTCCAGTTATATTATTCATTCCATTTTAGAGTGATTCTATTAAATGATTTAAAACAGAATTATTTTTCTTATAATTAGTAACAAGAGAACCTGCTAATTCCATTCTGATTTTTGTCACATTAGAAAGGTCTGGCCCATCCTGAACTTTAATCGTCCAAGTTGTGTAAGGGTTTGGAATAAAGTAATCGTAAGCAAATTCGTCCGCAATGATTCCATCAGTAATAATTGTAGCTCCTTGATAACTAAATCCTCGATTAAAGGATTCCGAATTAAATTGAAACTTTTTCTCCATATAATTATCATAATAGTGTCCTGAATTCGTAATCCGTATTTGCACTTTAGAAGTAGTATCAATTCCATCTAACCAAATTCGCATTAATTTGAGGCGAACACGATACTCATTTTCAAAAAGAGTGTCGTTTAAGTTGATTTCCCACGAAGCTTCTCTTTGTTTCTTTAGTGAATCTAGAATTTTTGAATCTGTAATTTCTACTATTCTATTTTGAAAGAGTTGAGGAGGTGGATTAAATTGTTTTAAAGCCTGCATACAATCCGTTTGTATTGTAGTCACATCCACTTTTAGTTCGGATACATCTTTTAAGATATTTGGGTTTACATCTGAGTCTCGGAGAGCCCAATATTTATAAGCATGTTTGTAATTTGCTAATGCCACAAATAAAATTTGCTTCATGTCTATATAACGTTGATACAACTTTTGTTCCATTTCTTCATTTTCAGATTCTTGTCCCTCTAGATTTCTAATATACTCTTCTAATCTTGCAAGGTCCGCTTGATGGATATGTTTTTCAATTAACAGACGGAATAGTTCTTGACCACAACGAATGACAGCTACTTGATTTGAAGCAAGTGTTTGCCCATAAACAGCTAAAATGTCTAACTCTAGTAGATATGCCCTAGCACCTTCAATTTCTTTCTTAATTGCATCGTCTAAAGCAGCAGCTGTCTTTAACTTAAATATGTCCCAAGTTGCTTTACCAGTTAAATCTTCTTGAGGAATATCCCATTCCGTATCTTTAATTTTTTCAAATAGATCATCTGTGAATTGCATATCTTCTGATGCCTCTGATATATCTTCTGCTAATGCATATACCTTGTTAATTAATTCAACGAGTTCATTTAGTTTCTCCATATTTTCTTTTAATGCTTGAGCCAATGCTGATAGCTCACCACCAGCTTCTATAATTTCCGTTAAAGCATTAATTATCCCTATTATCTCTCCAGGGGCAGAAGCTCCTCCTGAAGCAATTATGGAACCCATAGATTGTGCGAAATTTAGTACAGTACTTACCATTTTAAAAGCTAATCTCATCTGTTGTTCATATTCATATTTCTTAAGTCCATACTCGAACTCAATTTTAGATAATGTTAAGACATGTTGCTGTTTGTCAAATTGACGTAAAGATGTCTCAATTGCATCTCGAGAATTTTTCAAATTGTTTTTTGCTTGATTAATTAATGTTTCTTTAAATAATAGGGTATCTTGTTCATGTTTTAGCATGAGTAAAGCTGCATTTTTACGATCATCAATTGACAATTTTTTATCTAAGTAACGATGATATTGCTCCTCAAATTGCTGCGCGGCCCCCAAAAAAGCATTAATTTCATCTCTGTATAGTTCTTTATCTAAAAGGGGCACAAACGTATTATCACCACGATTAGCAGTTAAAATGGCCAACAATGAAGTGCTTTGTACACACAATGAAGTTAGCCCGTCATATTGAGTAGTAAATATCTTTAACCAATTTAACTGATTGGCTGCAATATCCGGTCTTGATTCAAAAAATAGACATGCTACTTGGAAAACTGAAGTAAAAAGTTTTGGAAGTTGTGTTGTTGGGACTACGTGTGTAATTTCTTCTGCAGTAAACATTCCATCCTTATCGGACAATCTTACACCTTTATTTTTGAGTTCTATAGAATAAGGAGGTGGAGAACTTTGATTATAAATTGGAGTTGCATGTAAAACTCCAGAAAGTTCAATACCATATATCGTCAACTGAGCTAACTTGCCTCCATTCTTATAGTCTAGTAAAATCTCTGCGGTTCCTTCTGATTGTATTTCCACTCTTCTTGCTCGAATAACTAATTGCATATCTTTTAAAGTACAGCTGAATCTGTTAGGAATTCGGACTACATCCGCAAAAATTGAAACCATACTTGGCGTGAATTCACTGTCCTCAATAGACTTAAATACTTCGCCTAAGTCAACGAATAAATCACGAATCTCATATTTTGTTCTTGTTGCCTTTAAGTAAGACGTTCCTGGAATTGGTTGATTTGTTAATAATTCCTCATACAAAGCTTTATAATCAATACTACTGACCATTATGAATCCCTCCATTTAAAAAACGAGAGACAAAAGAAAGAATGTATGGAATAAATGAAAATTTATCCTTTTTATTCTTCTTTTGTCTCTAGATTTATAGTCCGAACTGTATTTATTCCTATATTAGAGCTGTTTATATTATAGGTGACATGAATATTTCATACTTAAGCTGTGTATTGTTCAACAACAAACCCAACATCTGCATTAACTCGGAAGTCATCCGCTTGTTTCCCAACAGCTTCCCACTGCATAATAGCCAATTCAACTCCAAGATCAGCAAATTCTGGATCATCACGAATATCTTCCATAACAATTTGAGATAGTTCATCAAGATCACTATGAAGGGAATTCCAAATACCATGAATTTTCTGTATGATAGGTAACGCAGCAGCCATTTGTTCTTGGATTTTATCCGTGCCTGTATCAGTTTTATCGAGTAAAGACATCAGGTAAACATTCCTTTGTATTATTTTACCAGATGCCTCGATTTGTTGTTTTGTAGCATCTATTCTCGCTTTTAATGCTTTACCTTTTGTACTGTCGAGAATTCCTTTTAATGCAAATCCAAAAACAGGACCAAGTAACAGCGATAACCATGATTGAGATTGATAGTCCTCATACTCATCCATATACTTCTCTAAATCTTGTCGCAGTCGCTCTACCGAAGCTCTAAGCTGTTTTACTTCTTCACTATGTTCTCCGTACAACTTATCATATTTACCTTTAACTTCTGTTAAACTCTGATAATCATTTGCCGTATCAGTTGCAAATATTCCAATCATGGTCGCCAATGCACCGGCATGATCACGAAATTCAGCTGCTTCCTTTGCTAACCTCTCACAAATTTTCTTAAACATTTCTAAAGCTTCAGTATCGCCATCTATAATAGCTGGTAAATAATCGAGTAATGGCCTGTAGTAAACTTTTGCTCTCCTTGCATAATTTACAATTTCATTAGCAACTCCAAGAACTTCTCTATATGTGTTATCTGTCCAGTTTTGACAGTGATTTTTAACATTTGTATAAACAGAATATAATTCATTAAAATCGGGCATCTCGTCTGAGGCTGAAAGTGCTAAAGTTTTACGCATTTCGGCTTCATTCACGGGTACATATGCTCCATCACCTGTATATTTTTGAATCGTAATCCATTCCTCTTTAGAAAGTAAAAATGGGGAATCTTCTTTACCTCCAAGATCTCTTGGAGAAATATCTCGTTTTACCATTACAATACACCCTCTCTAATTTATGAAATTATATATATATAAACTTTCTATTTATAAATTCATATAATTACCTCCATTGTTAATATTTGATAATAAAAATCATATATGAATCCGAAGAGAAATATATCTATGATATGAGAGGTATAGATTTTTTTCACTAAAATTCATAATATTCAATTAATTATTAGGGGTAATTATGTGCAATACATCTTTATCCCAATAGAGTCTACTCTATTAAGATATTTCTATAAGTCTGGTATAATGCTATCTCGGAGTGTCCCATATGACTTGTTTCAAAATAGGAGTATGAAATATGAGAAAAATAGGGTATGTACGAGTAAGTTCTGTAGATCAAAATCCAAAGCGGCAATTACAGCAGATGGAAGAAATCGGAGTAGATATCATATATCAAGAAAAAGTATCAGTTGCTATCCAAGATAGACTTGAACTTCAAAACATTTTAGGTAATCTAGAGGAAGGAGACATTATTTATATAGGAAGATACACGATTTAAAATAAACGAATGTATTATATCCCCACCTAGTCTACTTATTATGGAAACGTTACTACGGACTAGAGCAGGAACCCTGCCACTAGGCCTATTTCTTGTTCGTAAAGCTTGGCAGCCACTCACCAGAACCTAAAAAAGAAATGAGCAGTGTTTGCTCATTTCTTTTTTTGTTAATTTTGTAAAGTTTGGAATTTCACTTTAAAAGTCCCATTCCCTGAATAACCACCTGGATTAGCGATATACAGGTTATTTTTATTTGCACCTGAAGCAATCGTTACGATAGAACCATGTCTAACATTTGACCAAATTGTAGGGTCTGTATCACCTGATTTATCACGCATTACTCTGAAGTTAAGTGCTGATGCACCAGCCCCTTCTATCGAAACTTGAACTCTTGTGCCGTCAGCAAGATGCCCTAATGAGAAATTACCACTGGATCTATTCTTTTGACCAGGTTGTGGTCTGTATAAAGAATCAATTTGTCCTTCTAATTTTTCATTACGATGAATCAACTTAAATTTTTGGTTTTGTGCCCCTTGGACCTGTCCCCACACATTAATGTTCGTGCCATTTGCAGTTCCTCCACCAGTTACGTCTAATACCGTTTTACTGGCCTTGTTTTCTAAATACAGGTATCCATTCCCAGCTCGTTTTAATACCCAATAGGCTCCATCATATGTCCCCATAGACGGTGAAGTGTACACGTTGATTGAATCTTGCGTCCAAGTTAATGCTTCATCTATTTTCCATGCACTTTTAAGTTGATATGCTTTTTTATTGGAATCATATACCAAATTCCATTGTCCATTCAGTTCCCTGTTCGTATGCCCCCATAAAACTACATTGTACCTATTATTTGAAAGTGATGTCTGCATAGCTACTTCACTGCTATTGTTTAAAGCAGAGACAATGCTATATTTGCCATCAGGTATTCTTACTTCTTCACCTTCCTGTTCATCTACAGTTAGCGTTTGACTTTTAATTAGTGTTGAACTGCCACCATTCTTTACATAAACGTCAATCTTATCACCCGTAAATAGAGCCAAACCTTCAAATCTAAGATCGTGTCCCACATCCGTTTTATCCCAATAACTATAATAAGGACTTCCACTATCGACGTGACCAATATAGGTACCGTTTCGATACACCACATAACTATTACGTAAATATGCATCCCCACCGAAGCCAACACGTAAGCCTGAAGATCCCTTTGGCGTTATGTAGAGAACATCTCCACTATTGTGCCTTTCATTCAAGCGAATAACACGATCAATTAAGCCCTTTCCAGGGAAATCAGCTGCAATAATTCCGGTATGACGAATAGGCCACTGTTGGATATATTGAGTCGTTAATAGATTTGTTCCACCATAAAACACCTGACCATAGTATCCACGTGGATAGTCGGGCCATTTATCTGTTCTATGTTCCGTAATCATTTTCATACTTTCATTTGTACCACTACCTCGATACCCACTTGCTACAAAATAAGGTGCAGCTCCCATTGAAATAAATCTCCATGCTCCGTTACCACTTAAATAATTTAAATAGATAGACTGCTTGTCACTTACATTAGCAGCTTTCAAATGATTTCCTACGGCGGTCCATTTCGCATACATGGCATCTGCGCTATCATCTATATCAAATTGGTCTTGCTTATTTAGAGTATTATAAGGAATACCAAATCTTTTTCCGTCTGTCGGAAAATCTGACATTACTACAATTTTTCCTTTCACTTCATTTAGCGTCGGATTATTGGATGCGCCTTTCCAAAAATAATTACTATAGCTAGCGTTGTTATAATAGTTATCTTCAAAAACTTGCGCCCACGTTTTTGTTGTGCTAGCGTCTGTACATTTTCCTGTACCAGGACCATTACACTCATTTTTCACGCGCATAAATATTGTCTCTCCTGGATTTGTTCTTAAAAATGCAGTGATTTTATCTAAAATATCATTACTAAAAATTGCATTTTGATTAACAGATCCATGATAAGCCTTTAAGAGAGTGTTCGATTCTTTACGTAAACGAATATCCAAATATCGAACACCAGAATTTAATTGTGTGTTTACATCCATTGTTTGCGTTTTAATATAGTCATCTGGATACAGGCCACCACCACCATATCGTGACATGGAATTATGGGTTCCAGGTATAGACAGCTCACTTATTTTTAGAGTGCCTGGCATTTTATTCATCCAGTTTGGATTCGAATACCCAATACTAGAATCATGAGAATATCCCTTTTCATTGCTCACAATTTCGATATCGTTCACCTTTAATTCCATATTACACAACCTTCCTCTACTTATTTTTTTATCTATTTTTCTAATCCTGATGATACACAATAATTATAGATTAATAACTTTTTATTTAGAATATTCACAATAAAAATAACCATAATATCCATATTGAGAAAATCTTTTCAAATATGAAACTCGAATACAAAATTTAGAATGTAAACTAAGAAGGGGATATCTGTAAAAACTTATATTTATGAATAATTTTTATTTTCAAATATCTAATGATGAAAAGAAACTACGATACCTCTTTAAAATCGTTGCAAAAGGTACACCTTTAGACAAAGTATACTTTTCACAGCATAAACTACTTCAAAAGGTATGAAAATGTACTTAAGACAAACTTCATAAGTACACACACTTTTTGAGATATGTTTGTTGAATGATTTTATGCTTATTGGAGGGGAATAGTGTCCCTATCAGTTGGATACAACACAGAGAACCCCCTTATTGTAGTGTTTATAAATTTTTAAAAACACTCCGGTACGTGAAATTACATAAACTAATGTGTTACTTTGCTACTCTTTTAAAATTCCTATAGCATTCTATATAAATCTTATGGTATTATAGAGATAGAAAATTTGTTTCCATTGTTTATACTCTATTGTACGTAGCGTGAAGGACAAACCTTACGCCCTGTTAACTCGGGCGAGGTTTGTCCTTTTTTTTACTTTAAGGAGGAATTTACTATGAAAAAAGTCTACAAAATTGGAGCAGTTATCACAACTTTATGCGTTGTATGTATCGCGATCTTTACTTTAACTAAGAATGAATCGGTCAAAACAGAAACTATAACACCAGAAAAAACAATTGTATCTGCTGCAGATGTAAAAGGATTACCTGAAAATATAAAAGATATTTCAAAAGAAGAATTAAAGGAAAAAATACAATCCCATGAAGAGTTCATTGCGTATTACTATCAACCTACCTGTCATTTTTGTAAAAAAGCTGCACCAGATATCAATCGTATGTCAAAAAAGCATGATAGAACCATTTATCGTATTGATATCTCTACACCAGAAAATCAAAGTGCCTTTCAAGAGTTCGACATTCCAGGTACTCCAGTTGTTGTAGCTTATAACAGAGGTGAAGAAGTTGAGCGTTTAGAAGGAGCTGTTTCAGCTGCTACATATGATGGATTCTTTGCAAGACGTAATTCGAGCGCTAGCTAGTATAGTGCTCGTTTTTCTTTGTAAGAAAGGAGAATTAACATGCAACAAAACGTCCGGATTCATTCGTTAGACATAATAAGAGGTATCGCCATACTATGTATCCTATTTGCGAATCTACCCACTATGACGGGACTAGATCCCTTTAATCAGGCAGGTTACACCGGTACAAATAAAACGATTCGTTTTTTAGTAGATTTGTTTATACAAGCAAAGTTCTACACTATTTTCGCATTCTTATTTGGAGTAGGATTTTATATCTTTATGAAAAATACAGAAGCAAAAGGATATCATATGTATAAGCTATTTACCCGGAGACTATGTATTTTACTAGTCTTCGGTTTACTCCATTTCACCTTTCTATGGTATGGAGATATTCTACATGCGTATGCTATAGCTGGATTTATTCTATTGTTCTTTTATAAGCGATCTACTAAGCTTATTTTTATAGCTGGTTGTAGTTTCCTAACGGTTAGTTATGTATTACATATTATTGTATTTTTACGAGCAAGTTCTTCTATTACTGAAGTACCAAATTACTATCAATATATGTTTACAGGTAACACTACCAATCACACTGTAAATCTATTTATACATTATTCTCATCAAGTAAAAGCACGTCTTTTCTTTCTAATGACTCAGGAATTCCAGCAACTACTAATAGGAATTCCTGAATATATAGGCTTATTTTTAATAGGGTTATGGGCTGGTAAGAAAAATATTTTTAAAAGGGTACCGGAATTAATAAAGAAAATTAGATTTTTACAGTGGAGTTCGTTATGTATCTCATGCCTTCTCTCTTGTCCTATTCTCTACTACTTTATAAAAACGAATGTCTATTACTCTCAGGATATACAACTATGGATTTTATTTGGAGGGAAAATGCTAGCTATATTCTATATTTGTACTCTACTGAGAGTTTGTGAGAATAAAAAATATATAGAATGCCTGCACCCCTTTATGAACGTTGGCCAGTATGCTTTAACGAATTACATCACTCAAAGCATAATTATGCTTGTCATTCTTTCGTGGTGCTTTAAAGATATCTCACACGTATATTACTGGCAACTATGTATCTTTGGGCTTGTAATTATTTTTGTACAAATCATATTCAGCAAGATTTGGAGTAAATATTTCCGTTATGGTCCTATTGAGTGGGTATGGAGAAAAGGAGTTTACAAGAAATAGACTATTTTTTACCAGTTACATGCAATTAACTGAAAAAAATGTTAAAATATTATATGAAAGATTAAAGATATATTTGTAGTTGTAAAATGGTGTTATTAAAATTAAAGTGGTTCAAGTCAGAGAAAGGCACCTTGTGGTGTCTTTTCTTTATGCATAAAAAAGCCTTATCTTCCTATAAAAAAGATAAGACCTTTATATACTACCTATTATCCGATTCATCAGTTTCATAACACATTTAGCTTCTCCAAAAAGACCACCAGTGTCCTATTCTCCACCATAATACGCATACTTCCCAGGTGAACCATTATCTCATATACTTGGATATGATTTTAGTTTATATTCATAAACCTAAACCATAAAAATATAACCAGATTACCATGATTAGAATTCCCATAACAGTAACTAATAGGAGTTTACCATCCGCACCTGTAATAACTTTTTTTAGATTTTCTTTTGCTTGTTGTTTCTTTTCTCCACTTGAAAAGAGATAAATAATGAAATAAGTAACCACTATGAAGAATGAGAATATTATATCTATCATTACTTATGTACCTCCTAATATATATGTACCTTTAATTAACCAATAATTGCCTTATACATTATATCAGCTAGGGTACATAGAAGTATAACAAATTATTTTTATAATTTAATTTATTAATAGATACGACATTAATACAGGATAGTCCAAGACGGAGGAAGGCACCTTAAGGTGTCTTTTCTTTATGAAAATTAATTATAAATAAACAAAAAAGCCTCAAATATTGAGGCTTTTTAGTATTTTCTACCTTCATAATAGGCAAAATATCCTCCGCAGTACCTTGAAATTTCATATTTTTTAAAATACCATGTGATACCTTCATTATCAGTGTATGCATTTCTGAATACATTTTCGGTATTAAATTCCTGTTTGTAGTATATACCATTTTTATATGTAATGTCTTCTAACGGTTTATAACAACGTTCATAAGTCTCTGAATGTGCTGATGCAGCACCAATTCCTCCAGTCAATGCAATACCAGCCGCTAATGTTCCAACTACTAATTTCTTGAACATAATAAATCCCCCTCAAATAGTTTTTATAACTTGCACCTTAAATGTATCACTTTTGAGATTTTTGTAAATATTTTGAATTTGTAGAAATATTTATTTAAATTTTGGTAATATTGGTAATATACTTTATCAAATGGAAAATAGAGGAATTTATGATGATATGTAATAATGCATGTTCATTCAGCAAAAAATCGTGATAAAATCTAAGCACCTGTTCTATTTTTTTCAATTAAAATGGAAACCTTACTTCTTATTTACCCAAATGGGAGGCGCTTTATGGCGTCTTTTTTTTATTTTCAAAAGACCATGCTCATTTAATCCATAAAAACATAAAGTAATTTGAATCCATTAAGATACATGAGTGACTCCTTATTTTTCTCCTACTATTTAAAGGAGGAATTATTATGGGCTTTGGTGGTAGCTGCGGTGGCGGCTGTGGCTTTGCAGGAGGATTTGCTTTATTAGTTGTATTGTTTATATTATTAATTATTGTTGGAGCTTCTTGCTTCTGCTAAAAAACTATGAGAAAAGACACTCTTATTTGGGTGTCTTTTCTTTATGCATAAAAAAAGAGAAACAGTTGTGTTTCTCCTCCTTTAATTTATAAATAGTTACAACTTAAAATTGCAGATGATACTTAATACTTACTTACAAGGAATATTTTCTCCAGTCCAACTCCCCTCATAAGTACCTTGGCGTTTTCTAATGCGTAAGAAGAATTACAAACCTATGAAGTTTTTAGTTCTTCTTACAACTTTTAAATCACTGCTCTTGGACAAAATCCTTGTATTGGTACTTCTTCTGATGGAAGTGCTGTTATTTTATAAAATATTTCACATTTAATTTCTGGGTTTTCTATAATTGAGGTACTTAAAACACCTTGAGGATTAGTCCCCCATGTACTGTTTTGGTTAAATGTTTTCGAAAACTCTGGTAACTTATCATCAGGTGATAATTTATCGAATTCCTTCCCGGTTATACTGATTGTAATTACATCAGAAGGATTGTTTATAGAAACAATAGTTCTAACACCTATGTGATAAGGAATTGGACCATCTTCAATTTGATGATGTTCCCATTGTAATTCAGTACCGTTAATATTAAAGTACCATCTTATTTCAAGATCATTGTCAAGTTCAACACCGTCATCCACTTCATGAACACCCATACTTAGAATTTCAACTTCAAATCTTTTGGGGAATTCTGGGATAAAAGCAACAGGCAGAAATTCTTGTTGTATTAATTTACTTCTATTAATTATTTGGCATTGATCATCGGTTATGTTGGTTTGAGTAACTTTAGGATACATAATATTAGTAGTATCACTTTCTTCATGTCCTAATCCTAAAGTATGTCCTAATTCATGAGCAAGAAGTTTACCACTTGTATTTGCATGCATCATAACAAAATATTTAGGTATATTACTATCACCTATTCCAAAGCCATCTTGACCACTTTTGAATCCTGTGCCTCTAACATAGTGAAGGGTTACATGTGGCCCTTCCGTGCAACAAGGTTTTAAATAATGCCTCTGCTTCTGGATATTTAGGAGGTATCGTAGGACTATCATATAAACTATCTCTTAAATCATTTGCGTCTAAAATGTCATCAAGTAAAAAATCATAATGAGCCACATTATCAACTATATCTTCAAGCTTTTTAATCTTTGTAAGATTAAAGAAGATACCACAGTCACACCATATCCTATTAGCTTCTTCCACCTGTTTACAAATCTTTTCCTCTCCAATATCTACCCTAGGAGATATAAAGGCACATATATTCACAACACGACACTTCTTTGAAATAATTTCTTTAACATTAGCAGGTAGCTTTGTACAAATATTAGACATAATTCATCTCTCCAATACTATAAATGTATACATATTTCCATATACACCTGTAGTATTTACCAAGTTAAATAATAATATTAGGATGGGAGTCCAATACACATTATTAAAATATGGCGGTTCAAGTCGGAGGAAGGCGCATTTGGTTTTCTTTTCTTTATAAAACATATAATGTATTATTAATATAAAATGATTTTTATTAGAAAGGAAAGTAATATGGATTTCCAAATAAATATACCTAATCCATTCCAAGGAGTTCCTGAGATTGCAGGGATTGCAGGGATTATTTTAATGATTTTTATCGCGTTATGTGTTGGACTTACGATTTTCTCAGACTGGATTCGAAGTATAATTCCTAATCAAACTAGACAATATATTCAACTGGTTTTTATGGTACTGCTATTTGCATTTATCGTTATAGCAATTAAAAACCCTGAATATATTACAGCATTATTTTAAGAGCACTTGTAAAGGTGCTCTTTCTTTATAAAAAAAATCCCTACACCATGTGCAGAGAACAAAAAATGTATTATAACTACATATATAAATTCTTTACCAATATAAATACGGAAAAGGAATCAGATAAACTCTAGGATGATAACCACCTGGCCCTGCAGGGGGCAAATAAGGATGAGCTGTTACTCCCCCTGGATTGGTTGGCACGCTAGGATGAGTAGGATGGAAATGAGGATAAGGATAAAGATGAGATGGAACAGTATGAGCCGTTACACCTAATTGCCAATTACAAGTAGGAATGCCAGTAGGAGTATACCTAGCCATATGAACATGAGGATTACAAGAACTACCTGACTGATCAACTGTACCAATTTGTTGACCTACATTTACCTGATCCTTTAATTTAAGACCAGGAAGCGGAGTTACATGGACATATTGAGTAATAAATTTATCACTAAAACTTCTTATCGAAACTAAATTACCCTTATTACACTCGTTTTTACATCCACATGGTTCATTACCAGATGATAACACATTAATATACCCTGCTTCTGCAGCATATACAGGAGTACCTATTTTAATATTTGGAACCTCCAAATCAAGTGCTCCATGATGTGCAGCCCCACATCCTGTACTTTGTTTTATTTTTCCCAATAAAGGAACTCCTGGATAAGTATAAAATGGAGTATTAGCTAGTGAACATTCATTACAAATTTTAAAATCAATAACATCCTCCTGACTTGTATATCCTGGCATAAATTATCACCTCTCTAAATACAAAATTGATCAATTCCAATTTTGCTCTGTTATCTTAAGAGTATATTTAAAACTAACATATTTAGAGAATTGTCCATACATAATTAAGTAAACAACCTATAAAAGCCCAAATTACCAGGGGTCACCATATTAGTCGTATTATTTATTTTATTAATCATAGTTGGAGCTGCTTGCTTCTGCTAAAAAACTATTAGAAAAGGCACCCTTATATGGGAGCCTTTTCTTTATGTATATTATTTATTATCCGATTCATCAGTTTTATTATAAACACATTTGGCTTCTCCAAAAAAACCGCCAGTGTCCCATTCGCCACCATAATGAGCACATCCTAAAGGATTACGATCGTCTCGTATACTTGGATGTGTATTTGGTTCATAGCCATTATTTACAATACTACCAACAATAAATACCCCTCCGATTACAAATACCACAGCAACGATTAAGAGTGTTTTCCCATTAGGACCGGTAACAATGTCATTTACAACTTCTTTTGCTTCTTGCTGAGTTTCACCTTTTGAAAATAATGAAAGAATAATAGAGATTATAAATATGAAAAATAGCACAATTATAAATATCATTATTTATGACTCCCTACTATATGTATACTATTAATTTCTTTATACGATTTAAGCTAAGGTATTTGAAATCATAATGATAATAAATATATCCCCCCGATTAAAAGTGCCGCAGCAACGATTAATATTATTACTCCATCCGGACTATTGAGAATTTCTTTTATATGTTTTTTTGCTATTTGCTTTGTTTCTCCACTTGAAAAGAGATAAACAATGGAATGGAGAATTAGTAAGAAAAATGCTGTAATTGCCTCTAACATGGCTTATGTACCTCCTAATATATATGTACCTTTAATATATCCAGTAATTTTCTTGCACCTTGTATCAGCCTGAGTAACCGGAATGCTTAGTTCAATAAAAGCCAAATGACAAAAATTACTCCTATAACTGCTAAAGTTCCAAAAAAACCTACCAACATTTTCCCCTCAGGACCATTAATAAGCTCTTTTAAAACTTCTTTTGCTATTCGCTGACCTTTACCACTTAAAACTATCGAAAGAATAAAGAATACTACCACTAATACAAATGAAGAAACTATTAACTCCATGACTTATGTACCTCCCTAATATATGTACGCTATTCATTAACCAATAATTGCCTTATACATTATATCAGCTAGGGTACACGGAAATATAACAAATTATTTATATAGCTCATTTTATTAATTGATATATTAAAAAAAGACACCGAATAATTCCTTAGCGTACGAAATCCGCGTTTTGTTTGCAAGACCCCTTATAGAACTAATTGGGTTAAAGATGAAAGAAATGAAAGTAAACTTTAATTTTGCTAGTTACAGTATTTTTATTATGGGATTTACGCTTTTTCTATTCTAAAACCAAATACTCCATCTTTTACTTTTACTAAATGTTTTCCAAACCAAAAAGTATGTACTTTAAAATAGTACTAATCTCCATTTTTTCTTAAATATTCTTTAATCTCATAACCTTCTTGTATAAGGTATTCTTTAATTTCATTTTCTTTATTACCAAACATACTAATTTCCCCCTTCCAAATAATTAAACTAATCCTATTAATCAATAAATAAAAAAGTGCAAAATCCATCAACAGATTTTGCACCAAAACATATAAAAGATATAATCACTAGAAACATAGGAGAGTGTTTCACCACCATTATAAACCATATCCTCACATTTTTGAGTGAAATTTTAAAAATATGTAAATATTTATCATTTTATTTTGAACTTTCTTTTTATTTGAGTTATACTAAACTACAAAGAAACAACTCTCCTTTAGGCTGTCAATAATTATGCTAACAAAACACACACCAAAAAAACAAATTCCCGTGTAATGGAATTTGTTTTTTTGGTGCAATTCAGTCAATACAGCAACTTGAACCCACATTTTCAAATATAGTCTTATTAAGTCTACCATAATTTTAAATTCATAAACATAAAAAAACTAAATCACTAGTAAGTTGCGCGAATCCGCTGCTTTTTCATCAAGAAATCTGGAGTATAACAACAATTAAGTTCATACTAGCATGGACAACAAATGATACTAGTAACCTATTGGTACGCACATATACTACAGCAAGTACAAGTCCAATTAAAAAATATCCAAATATAAATGGAAAATCAAAATGCATGATAGAAAAGAACAATGCGCTTATTAGTATGCTCCAAGTTTGCTTAAATTTAGATATTAAAATGTTTATGGCCGCATAACGAAAAACAAACTCTTCTACTAATGGTGCAAGAAGAACAATTGAAATAAGTGCCACACGAGATATTGCTGCAGCAGCGACTGTATTAGACGTATTTGCTGATTGCGTAGTTAGCTGAAATACACTTTTATCTAATATACTACCAACCATCTGCGCAAAAAATACGAATATGATCCCAACTAAAATCCATATGAATGAATTTCTTGATAATTTAATCGATAACTTTGGATCATTTATTATTTCTTTATTATATATAAGAAAAATGATTATCAGCATAAGTGAAAACCCAATTAGTTCCCAGTGCACAAGAAGTTGTTGAATTGCGTGCTGCTGGTTTCCCTGAATATCATACCAACCTGTCTTCGCTAGCAATAGTACACCTATTATCCCCACAAATTGTGTCATAACAAAATAAATCAAAATGACGAAACCCGATTTATATCTAATACCACTACTCATATTCTTAATCCCATCCTCCACTTTCATTATGTTTTCGCTACTGCTGATCGCAGTAACAATAAGTAAAAAAACTTTTATAAGTGTGCGCTCTTTTTTACTTACCCCAAAAATATCCGTACATAAGGTAAGAATATTTCTTTCATTTCTAAAATGAATTGAAATTCGATGCTTTCTTTCCCTTCTGGTGGAAATAATACATATATATCTTTAAACACTATCTTTCTCCACTTTCTTTAATATTATATATATTAATTTAACAATTATAATTCCATAGATATGTATCAAACCTCATGCAGCCTTCAAATGCTTTAATCCCATTTCAAGCGCACCCGTTCCACCAAATCCCGGATTAAATAATAGTGGGATATCATACTTCTTTGCGTACTCTTTTGCTACATCAATAGATACATGGCCACATGCACCTTTTTGAATGACAATAACATCACATTTTTTTATAACACTTCGAAATGTTTTCTTTACGCCTCCGTGATTTTTCCCATCATGGAAAATAACGTGGCAGTCTCTTTTTTTGGCCAACTTCTCTAATATTCTTCCATTTGATCCACCTAAAACTAGAATTGTACTCATTCCCATTCACTCTCCTTATCTTTCTTCTTTATGTATGTACTTGGTGATGTTAATAACACAAGTGTACAAGCAACAATATTCATTAACACGAAACAAACTATTAATAAAATAATGAAAATCGGGGACAACAAGATGAGAATAAAGCCACTTACTACCAAGCAGATAAAAATAAAGCCATTGCTCATATCTTCGTAACCATCTAGTCCTTGTACAATATTTAAACTATGCATCCATACTGTGATACTATCCCAATTCTCTATTAACAGATAGCCACCACCCAACAGAAAAGCCCAGCCTAGCAACGTTCCTAATAATCCAGAATTTCGTCCTATATAATACCCCGAAACAAAATTCGCAGCTGTTCCAATTAACATCCTCATTTGTATTCCCCCATATCTATCTCATTTTAGCGTTATATGCAAATTTCATTTAACCATGTTTTTATTGTATTGGAAAATTATGAATATTTAATAAATAATTTTAGGTACTCTTTATTTTTTTTATAAAAGGGTTGTGTTTTTTCTTCCACAACCCTCATTTCCTTCTTAATCCACAGGTACTTCTTCTTGTCCATGTGGAATTTGTGCAATTGGTGTTACAATTTGTGCATATTTATTTACCTGCACTTTAAATTGTCGTGGTTCTAAGAAGTTTACCTGTTGAATTAAAACTTCAATATGAAACGTATCTACTTTTTTCCCACGGTCAATTTTGGTAATTCGCGCATTGTAAAACTGATCCCCATTTAGGAAGTATCGTTGTACAGCTTCTGTAGCCAGCATACGCTCATTACTTGTCATTTTCATTGGTTCAATACCAAATCCAGCCTTTGTAAACAAATACGGGACATCATAACTACTATTTGAAATTTTTCGTAGTAAATCCTCTACTGTTTTTGTCTTTGCGATATATTCTTCTTCTTTTGTATCAAATCCCTTTGGCTTATCTCCAAGTATCTCGATTTCATCTTGATTTACTTGCTCTTCCTCTTGTACTTGAGATTTCATCATGTAACGATGAATCGTATTATAGGTAGCAACACCTACTACTAACACTATAATTCCCAATATAACTAAGTACTTACGAGGCAGATTCGCTAACACATTCATGACTTTCTTCATTTCTTCACATCCCAAATCAGTCTATAACATTACGGATTTGCGTCATATGTTGTCCTCTCGCCGTATAGTTTAGACCTGTAATTTGTACACCCTTATTATCACCAATATGAATCATTTTCTGATTTCCTAAATAAATAGATACATGGTTCGGATTTTCATAGAAAATTAAGTCCCCTGGCTGTGCACGACCGATATCGGGTACCTGTTTTCCCTGTCCAATTTGAGCACCTGTCCAATCTCCTAGTTGGACACTTATACTGGTTTTAAACACGTATTGTGTAAATCCCGAACAATCGGCACTACCTGCAGCTGGATTTCTAGCACCGGATACGTAGCTCACTTTCCCTTGTCCAAGCCATTTTTTCGCTTCTTCCAGTACCTTTTGTCGTTTAGCATTTGTCATTGTAGGAGAGCCACCTGATGATAACCCTGGATCATCATTTTTCTTAAAGAATTTCATTGGATCCGTTGGTTGGTCGTTTATACGAATTTGGAAATCTAAATGGACAGCGTATCCAAACATATTAAGAACACCACCAACATAGTTAGAACCACCCATTTCCCCTATAATCTGTCCTTTTGTTACCATAGTTCCTGGTGCAACTAAGATTTTACTCAAATGTAAGTAACGAGATACAACGCCATTTCCATGGTCAACATAGACCCCTAAACCACCGTTGTTTACATTTCCCGTTTTATCCGTAACCATACCAGCTTCCATCGACCATACGGGGTCTCCTGGTTTTCCAGCGGTCATGGCCCCAATATCTACAGCATTATGCGGTTTGCTAGCATGAATTTCATCAAATGTACCTGTAATACGCCCGCTTTTCGTTGGCCATTTCCAACCTTTATCAGAAATCCATTCTCCAGATACATCCGCAACACATCCCAAATCTTTGTAATATTTCAAAACTTTAGAAACGTAAGTGTAATCCCCATAGCACGCATTAACCTTTGTCCTGAAGTTATTCGGATCCTTACAACCATCTGGATTTAAATGATTCTTACTTCTTGAGAACTCAATAGCTGTTTCTTCTGAATAGCCACCCTTTGCTAAAGCGTAACTAATAAAACCTTCGCCAAAGTTGTAAGACTGCAAAGCGAGTGCAATGTCACCATTGGCCTTTCCTAGTACATCTTTAAATTCCCGTACACCTGCTTCTATAGAAATATTGGGATCTTTAATACACCCTACACGAGCATTTCCCTTTACACCTATACAAGATGAGCTCATGTCTCCATATTGCCCCTCTGAAGCCTGCATCGGGTCATTTCCTGCTCCACCTGATTCCTGCATCATTTGGGCTGCGAGAATACCAACATATTGAGCAACACCATGTTTTTCTGCCATTTCTTTAATTTTAGGAAGGTATCCTGTAACTTTTGCATTAAGGTTAACAGGCTCTCCACCAGGACTCACATTACCTACACACATACCACCAATAAATCCACCAGTAGTAGGAGCAAGATGTCCATACATTCCTTCTAACATCCCCGCTTCTAATATCTCACGAGCACGCTCTTTTTGACTTTTACTAAACTTTGCGAGTTCCATCGCTTTCTCTAGCCCATGAGAAGATGTTGTCACTTTTTTACTTCCACTCGCATTAATCTCATCTATTTTTTTCTTAAAATCTGTATCTCCTAATATCTTTTTTACATCTGGTCCGGAGTAACTTTCAGATTTTGTTTTTTGCATCTCTTTTTTCTTTTTTTCACAAGGACCATTCGGTCCCGCCTCGCATACCTCATTTTCCGTATATTCTTCATATTGGATATCCAAGAAATATGATATAGCATCATGCGGATCTTTACCAGTTAAATCATTATCATATCGTGCCATGTCAAAGGCGACGACCTCTTTCCAATCCACATTCAAAGCCATTGAGACTTCCATATATTTTTTTACTTGTTCCTCTGTCTTACCTTCATCATCGGTAAAAGGTACAAAAGAGACTAAAATCACACACACAGCAATAATTACTCCCATAATTAAAGCGGCAGGTACTCCAACCGCTGCTATAACGGCACCCACAATTTTTAGTATACCTGCTTTTAGCATTTTGGCAGCAGCTTTCGCTGCCGCCTTTCCTGCTTTCCCTGCCAATTTTGCCATCTTCCCACGCGCTTGCATTCCTTTTTTCTTAATAAAGTGGGAAGCTACATCTTTTAAAGGATTACTTTTTTTCTGTTCATTTGGATCGTTAGGATTTTGACTCATAGACTTATCACACCATATTTTCCATTTTGAGAATTTCTTCCTCTTCGCTGTGCTAAGCGAGGATTTGGTGCAAATGGAATCAGATTTTGTGGGTCATGTTCTGATAAATTCAGATGCGTCTCTGTACGAACAACTTCATCCTGTGTATGTGTTACTAAAGTTTCTTCTCTTGGCTTAATACTACTGTCTTTCACTTCACAAGCTCTTTCAATCCTTTGGTTTGCTTGTAAGCGCGTATCTCCTTTTCCAAACGGCGAAATACGTGACACTGTACCGTCTGTTGTTGTCGCAACCATATAACTACGATCTCTTTCTACCACCATTTGTACATTTTTATAACCACCTTGGTCTAAATCAGACATATAGAAGTGACCATTGTCTACCTTGTGATTGACCGTAAGTGGTGGTTCATTAAATACCGGTTTCTGTTGTAACGGTCTTTGATTTTGGTTTCCTACTAATTGATTTGGATTTACATTGATCGAGCGATTGATATTGATTTTGCCACCACTTGAATCTTGTATATAAGCCGGAGATGCTTTCGTACCATTACGGTACTGCGTTAATTGTCCATCTGAAATATTTAAGTCCTGATATACAACTTGTCCAGATCGTATACTGCTATCTCCACTACCATAACGAGATACAACTTGCGTCATACCACTAGCGTCTTTTGCTTCAATCCAAGATTTATTATTTGTCGTCACAAGACGTACTGCACCTTTTACAACCGATTGCGCGCCTGTATGATCTGTTGTTGTCGGTACCATCTGTTGAATTTCCTGAATCTCTTTTGCTTCTGTACGAACTGCACTGTTATACGGATTATGTTTACTTACCATACGTGCAGTTGCTTGATAAGCACCCGCACCACCAATCACATCTGCGGCGTAACTTAAGCCTTTTGTCACATTATAGTGACGCTCTGCTGCATTCCCACCTAATGATGTATTAACAGCAGCATTGGTCCCACTTATTACTCTTTGTACTGCATTCCCTCCGGATTGTTGAACAGCACTCGCGGCACTAAAGTATGCATTTGATACCGTATCAATGCGATCCGCAAGCATAAGGTGTTTCGCACCTTCCATTACACTCATACCAAGTTTTGAACTCTGCTGTGTCATACGTCCCACTGCAGATGTTGGGATAGACATTTTACCAGCACTTTGTGCAATATTTGCTACACTTGTTGATGCATCTGCATAAGAGCGTTCAATTTCCCCAACGGAAAGATCTCCTGCACGTGCGATACTGGCTTGCGTTTGTGTCGCTGCATATACAGCTTTATTGATTGCGCCACCTGTTGCAACGCCATGTGAACGAACACCTTGAATCGCACTAGTAATTCCAGAACCTACTTGTTGACTCACCGTTCCAAGACTTGCATGGCTTTGTAATCCTTTCGTTAATTGCGAAGCAAAGGCATCTTTATTAATATACGATTGATTATGTAGACTCTTACCACTCGTATCTTTTGCCTGTACGGGCATCGCTCCTGCTTGTACCGCCGCTTGTTGTGCGACTGCTTTAAATTCATTTCCTTTTTCATTCAGGTGTGACTGCCACGCTTCTAATTTTTGCTTTGGATACATAGTTGGAGACAAGTTTTTCATAAAGCTTGCCTTGTTCTCAGCTGCATATCCTTGTTTAAAGGATTCTGTAGAAGCTTGTACCAGGTTCCCAACATTACTTACTTGTTTTGCTTGCTGACTTCCTGTTCCATTTGTCAAACCGTGCGTTTTCACAACGTTGACTGCCTGCTGAATGCCTGCCGCACTGGATATACCCATCGCATTTAAGTCAGGATCTTTTTGTAACTGTTGTGATAAATGAGAAGCGAAAGCTTCTTTATTCGCATAGTTTGTACCATCTTTTTGCTGTACAATACCAGCTGATTCCGCCGCTTGTTGTGCATGATTTTGAAATCCTTGTACTTTTTGACCTAAATGTTTATTCCATGCGGCTTCTTTTTCTTGCTGCGGCATATCTGCAGGGAATTGTTTCATGAATCCTGCCTTATGGTCTGCACTATATGCTTTCTTAAATGCAGCAGTAGAAGCACCGACAAGAGCACCGACTTGTCCCATATTTTGATGGCCACTTTCTAACGTTTCTCCTTTTACATCCTCGACTGCTTTTCCGACTTTTCCTAATGCAAGTCGAGAAGCAAACGCATCTTTATTCACATAGGACTTATCAAACAGATTGTTTCCTTGTTTGTCCTTCGCATCAACTGGCATGGCTCCTGCTTTTGTTGCCACCTGTTCTGCGTGGTTTCTAAATCCTTGTACTTTTGTGTTCAGATGGTCGTTCCAATGTTTCTCTTTCTCTTCCGCTGACATATTTTCTGGTAACTGACTCATAAACGTATCTTTATGGTCTGCCTCATACCCCTTTTGGAATGCATTCGTTGCAGCGTTAACTAAATCTCTAGCATTTCCATATGGTGTAGCGGTTTTCTTCATATTTTGTAAATCTTGTTTCCGCTGATTTGAGAAACGAGACATTTGATCACTATTTGTTTTCGCTACTTTTTTAGCAATATCTGCATCGGACGCACCAGGGAATGCTTGTTTTAAGCGACTCGCAACTGCAGAATCAGGATTATCCGCTTTCCAATTTTCAAAATCTTTTGTAGCTAAATCCTGTGCGATATCTTCATCGGTTAGTTCCGGATACGATTCGCCATTTAGATTTGAATACGTGTCCGCACCCTTCTTTATACTCGAACCAATATGTTTTCCTAAGGCTACAGCCCCTTCGCCAACTGCAGCAACACTTCTGCCAGCCACTGCACCAGGAGCACTACCTAATGCACTTCCAACTTGCGAGCCTGCTACCATCGCTCCCGGTCCAAGACCAGCTCCCGCTGCCATACCTGCAAGTCCTGTCGCTGCTTTACCAATTGAACTTCCAATTTGACCTGCTTTTAACATACGAGCTGCACGAGATGTTGTACCAACATCTGTCCCTAAATTTGCTCCTAATGCATTTTTCGGGTTATCCGCATCTTCTTTATTATCTTTCTCTCCATCTTTCTTTTCTTTCCCTTTATCTTTTGCACTACGGTAGTCGTCACGAACACCTTTAACCAAACCAGCCACACTTGCTAAAGCACCCATACCCATCATCGTACCCGCTCTATGAATACCAGCGGATGCATTGGTGCTAAGGCCAATAAAACTTTTCACAATTTCACCAACTGGGATAAACATGGTAAGCAATACTAATTTTATGATAGGATTTTGTGCACCTCCAATAAGTGTAATGACTAACCATAGGGTAATTGCGTGAATCGCTTGAATTAATACTGCTCCCATAAACTCACGAATCCAATATAACGTCTGTTGTTTCTTTTGCGGGAACAACCACATTCCTACCATTACAGGGCCTAGTAACATTAATACGTATAGTGTCACAGCACGCATTAAATAATAAAAGTTTGCCCATATCATTAATCCAGCTTCAATAAATAGTCCGAATATGATAAACATATAATCATTTTTATGGCCTTCCATTGAAAGTTCTGTAATCGTCTTATTGTCAGACAGTCCAGACTTTAATAAAGGTATTTGTTGATCCGGGTTGAAATTCCCGTTATTTACTCCATTTATCGCCTCTTTAAATTCCAATGTAATCCAAGAATTTAGATCAAATACAAAATTATAAAAGAAATCTAAATGCCAGAGGCAAATCGAGATAATCATTAAGTCTTTTGCATATTCAATTAATGCCGTGCGATTATTTGGATTCATAGTCGTTGCTGAATATTTTGCTGCTGTAATTACTACACTGACGAGGACACAAAAAGCAACAAATTTAAACATGACAGGCATACCGGTATCTAATACATTCGTAACTGCATTCTTTGCATATAAAAAATCTAGATTAGATTTATCTCCACCAAAGACTAGAACTGGAATAGTATCCATAAATCCATAAATAGGCGCTAGGAGGGCCTTTACCATATGGATAACAAGGCCACCGACCCAATCTATTATTTTCTCAAGCATAATTTCACCTTCCTTTACAAAAGTACGCTACTATCCTGCGTACCCTTGTACTTTCTTCATATTGTTTAGAAGCTCTTGAAGTACCGCTTCATTCGATTCAATAAACATCATTTCTTTATCTGATGGATCTGTTTGAATCCAAACCGAGCTATCTCCTACACGGAAAATCCCTTCTCCTTTTCCTGGATTGTTGAGAATAATATCAAGCTCCCCAGCAGTTAAGTTAAAGTTCTCTTGAATTTTTTTCTTATCAATCTTATTTTGTTCTAAGAAGAAATAAGAGAAAGTAGATTGCAAGATACCACGAGCTTTTACATTTTCTAAGATACGAACAAAGTCCTGACTTGCCCAACACATACCGGCATTTCTTTTACGTGAACGACGTGCTACTTTTTCTAAGAAGTTAACCGTTTGTTCATAATCGATAAACTGCCACATCTCATCCACATACAGTACTTTTCGTTTGATAGCATGTTCTGGACTCTTAATCCAATGCTCCCAAATATAGTTCAAGATAACGTGGAAAGCGATTGGTTTTAAAAATCCTTCCTCTAAATGGCTAATGTTGAAATTAACAACGCGTGATTCATTTAACTGTGTTTCTACACCACGACCAAAATGACTTTGTCCATCAAATAATGGTTTTGAACCATCACGTAAGAACGGACGAATCGCGGCGATTAACTCTTCTGCCTTCACATCATCTCCATGATTTTCTACTATGACATCGTAGATTTCTTTTAACTCTGGCTCTGGCTTTCTCACTTGAGACTGAATTAATTGTCCATCCACCTTCTTCACTTCATCCGTATATAAAGATGAAGGGTGAGAAGTAATACCATGTCTCTCAAACACTTCACGAATTGCATCCTCTAGCATTGTACGCTGGAATACATTCAATCCTGGTTGATCAAAGTCTTGCCCGCGAATAATAATGTCAAAGAATCCGAGTATTTCATTGATTTTCTCTAAAATCGGTACAAATCTTACATACTTTACACCATCACGTTCTACGAGTTCTTTCTTATCGTATTGTTCAAGTGCTTCTAGTTCTTCATCTTTATCTGTAATTTGCAATTCTGTTACAGCAATTGCACAAGGGTTGATAATGATATTACTTTCAGGTGAAATGTTTAAATTAATACCACCTAAGCGTTTTGTAATTTTTACGAATTCACCTTCTGGATCGATAATCATTGCATGTGTATCTGCAAGTGACGTTTCACGAGCTAGCTTCATTTTTAAAAGTAAACTTTTCCCGGAACCTGAGATCCCTGTTACCCCAATGTTATAGTTTGGGGGACGATAATCTGCATTCCCGAATGAATTTAAAAATTCTACTTGCCCAGTAATTTTGTTCTTTCCTATTGGTATCCCACCATTAAATCTTCCTGAACCTGACACAAAAGGTGCAAATGTACATAACGCACGTCTATCGATATTTCGATAGGTATCTTGCAGCGTATTTGGTGCCCCTAGTGGCATAGTAGCTTTCAAACCACTTTTCACACGGTTCCAAGTACTTGCTATCTTAAAGTGAGATGCTTGCATTTCATCTTCAATATACTCACATAGAACGTCCAATTCTTTCTTTGATTCTGCGTAAGCAACACCCATTGTACTCACCATATACGAGTCATTTTCATTGAACTGGATTTCATCCATTAAATTGTTTGTATCTTGAATTTTTGCATCTAAGTCTTTTTCTTGGTCAATGTTTCCTCGTGTACGTTGGAAAGAAAGATTGGAACGTAACATTGTAAGCTGCATATCTAATGATCGCATTGCCTTAGCTTTTGGCTCTTTATGAATATCAATCATGACATCCACTTCCCCAGCCGAAGTTAACATGTTCAGCCAGTTGGTTTGCATCATACGCGGGTACCCATCACGTGGAATATAAAACGGACGGAAGAACGTATTACTTCCTAAAGATTGTTTAATAACTCCATAATCTTCTGCGTCAATTTTCATTCCTTCTGGAGCAATAACATCAAACACTGTTGTTTGATTGTCTAATTGCGTCGGTACTTCCTCTTCTTCCAGCTCTTCCTCCTCTAGCTCCAATTCATCCTTCTCTTCGGCTTCTATTTTTTTCTTTTCCTTTTTCTTTTTTCCGAATAACTTCATGTTTACGCCACCCCGTTATTTGATTTTTCTGCTTTTTCTCCTGCTAGCACTTTCTTCATTAACTCTAGTTTTCTTTCATTTGTTTCCCCTGTTGAATAGAGCGAGAAATTCTCGTTTTCAATTAAGTCCTGGAAACGAGCTTTTACGGCTTTCCGACGGTTAAATGCTACGTATAAAAGTTCTATTAATTTATCTTTCGTTAACATTTCTACATTAATTTTTGCTTTCGATAGTAGATTTCGAGAAGCATTATAACGGCGATATAATTCGTTAAACGCCTTATCTACAATCTTTTCTTCTAACTCCTCCTCTGTATCAGCAGTAATCGTACTAATATCAACCTTGTATGGATAAATTAAATAACGTTTTTGTTCATATCGAGGTTGCGAACGCTGCCAGTACTCTAAGTTATCGATAACTTCTTGTCCATATAGAACCGTCTCTGGTGTAAGGTCCTTCGCACCTTTCATCGTTTCTGTCATTTTTCGTACAGGATCTGTTAAATCTACGAACTTACTTTGAATATATACTTTCGTATTAAACTCTAATGTGGTTAACCATGATTCAATTTTGATATCAATCGCTTCTTGTTCCATATTGGAAAGTAAGTAATAGTTAACCGGATGTGCTTCCGCAACCAGGACAAATGTGTCATCATGATACCGAATCATATGATTATCGATTTCCTTAATGTCTTCTACAAAAGCACGAAAGAAGTCAACATTATCCTCATCAATTTCTGTTTCAGCAGGCGTATTTTTTTTATTTTTCTTTCCAGATTTTTCAATAGTGTGTTTCTCTACTCCACCTTGCTTTTTCCCTTTTTTCTTAGAACCAAACAGCGGTTTTCCATTCATTTTTCGATAAAAGAAAAATCCTACAATGGCTATCGCCGCAAAATATATCATTTCTAACATTTACAAATTCTCCTTTGCCCATGTAGTTGCCTCGTACCCTTTTCTCCACTTGCCTTTTTCGGAGCGGCTACGCATTTTGATAAGTAAAAATCTATCTAGATACATGTGTTGTTTTTCTTTATAAATAAACGCAAACGCTATAACACCTATTACCGTTGGTAGTGCTAAAATTAAGCAAATAAAAAATGCTACTACCGCATCAATAGGTGCAAATAGTCGCCATAAAAATGGTACATATAAATAAAGGGATGCTCCGCTACCCAATAGATAAATCAATTGGCGTTTGCTTAGCACACCTAACAGTGTTTTTTGTTCCGAAGTCATATCAACAGGAACGGTTACTTTTCTCATTCTGTTTCCTCCCTTGTATAAGAGAAGCTCTCCCCAAATAGAGGAGAGCTTCTACAAACTCTTATGTTTAGATTGTTGTAACCCAAGAAGCAATGTCGTACGCCTTAATCATGACAAAGCCTCCAATTGCTGCGCAAGCTAAACCAATCATAGCTTGCGTACGGTTCTCAGGGTTCTTCCCTTGGGCACCAGAAAGTTTAATACTTGCGAATACAACACAAGCAACTACCCAAATACCACCAAAACCAATCAATGTTTTTACAAGGGTATTCATGCTATTTTGAACGGTTTGAGCATTCGCACCACTACCTTTTCCAATACCACTCGTAAAACTACTTTTTGCCAGTAGAAAATCTCCTACCGATGTTGTCATAAGTTTTGCAGACAACCAATTCAACATAATTCCTGCACCTCCGGGTGTTTTTGCTCGCAAAACGCAAAAAGACCCCAATACACGCACACGTCCCCTAAGGACATGGCGCATATTGAGGTCTTCTCTTATATGCGAACTGATTAAATTTATATTTTATTGTAAAATCTTATTACGTGTATATTATAGCAATACGATTTTAAAAATACAACCCCTTATTTACACCTTTATTACTTTTTATCCTCCTTATTAGGATCGTACCATACCATTTGAATTTGAAAAATATCACTGTCCTTAAGACCTAAAACATTCTTAAACAGACTATAATTAGAGGTTGAAAGTATGGTCTATTATGTATACAATAATACAAGAACTTGTGTTCGATTTTATATTAGGGAACATAGCCCACAACGTGAGGCGTAGAAAGGTCGAGAGACCGATCGTACAAAGGAGTTAAGAGGTGAAGAACTATGCGTGTACAAGAGGTGATCCTAGAGAATGGAAAGAGATACATATTAGTAGATTCAGATGGGGTTCCTGTGATTCCTGTGGTGAAGTACCTCAAGTATTTGGATGTTACAGGGAAAAGCAGCAACACACGGAAGACTTATTGTTATGTACTCAAACAGTATTTCTTGTACTTACAGAAAACAGAGAAAGATTACAAGCATATAAGATTAGAGGACTTGGTGGAGTTTGTGGGATGGCTTCGGAATCCGTATGAGAGCACCAAGATAATGTCCCTTCGGCCTGTGCAGACATTGACTTTCGAACATATAATGATTCCGTCTAACTTTTTCATCTTTAACATATTCAAAATCTCTATTTCTTTATCCGCGCTATTATCAGTTTGGCAGAGCATCATATTGTAATTATGTTTTACAGCCTCTCTTGAAATACCTTCTATAACTGCACTGTAATATTGATTATTTACAAATGGAAGAAGCACTCCAATAACATTTGTTTTTCCTCGTACTAAATGAATCGCATTCAAATTTTGCGTGTAATTTAACTTTTCGATAATTGCTAATATCTCTTTTCGTTTTTGTTCATTTACATAAGGATAATTATTTAAAACACGAGAAACAGTAGAAACCGAGACCCCCGCCAGTTCTGCGATTTTTTAATATTTGTCATCATACACTCTCCCTTCCCACTACATATTAGCGCATACAAAAAAATTTATAAATGTCCCTTGACCTGGTAAGCATTTCACATCATACCATGTTATGGAAGACTAAATAAGAAAGGATGTATGTTTTATATGATTTTGTAAGTAGAGCACATATTTTTCATAGGTGGATTACCAGGAAAATAATAATAATTATCAAAGGGAGAGATTTACTTGTTATTCTCTGAGAGATGTGAGTTACACGTAATTTCCGAAAATGATTATAAAAACATTAAAAAATTATATGAAAACGAGCTAGTAAGAAAATACTTAGGAGGTATTATCGACGAAGAAGCATATAAAATTAGATTTTATGATATATTAAATTCAAAAAATAGCTCCCTCCACTGGACTGTATTTTTGAAAGATAGTAAAGAATTTATAGGTTTTGTTTTCCTTGATACGTATCATGATGGGATTAATACAGAGATTGGGTATCAATTTTTACCTGAGTTTTGGGGTCAAGGCTATGCAAAAGAAGTGATTATGAAAGTATTAAACCATGGATTTAGTGCATTAAACTTAACCACTATTGTCGCTGAAACTCAGTCACTTAACATGGAATCTTGTGGACTATTAAAAAGAGTTGGAATGAAATTCGAGGGGACATTGGAACGATTCGGTAATCAACAGTCTAAATTTAGTATTTCAATTTCTAGTGGAAAGTAAGCCCGAAATATAAAAAAAAGGACCACCTTTTCGGTACACACGATGAATGGCCATCTATCCTAATTTTTTTCGGATAGATGGCTAGTTTGCACATGTGGCTTGGATTTTTTTCGACCAAGGCATGTAATTATTTAAAATCACTGGCTGCTGGTGAATCGGTAAATATGGCAATTCTGTTATTAACGTCACTAGGTATTGATAGAAATCGATAACGGTAAAAAACGCCCCTTATAGGGGTCACCATACATGCCCATCAACTTAAGAAAACAGATTCACCCCAAAACGAAAAAATAAGCTTAATTCTCAAATATAACTGTCGAGAGGTAAAATTTTTGTTTTGGTGGTGCTTCAAAATATTAGCTTGATAGCGATGGGACTGACCCACTAATACTATATTTTAATAATGACTCTTTTCATGAAACAAAACTCAGTTATTAGTCTAAACCATTTTTTAGATTTAACAATAACAAGTGTGCTTCTTTACCTTTCAGATAGTCTCTATTATTCTAATTTCTTCATTTCTTTCAGTCGTTCTATATCCTTTTCTGAAGCATTTTCTATTTTATACAGTTCATAGCTACCCTTTATCTCATCTATCACTATAAATTCAACTTCATTCCGAACATAGCTTTTGGTTTTCCCCTTTTTATAACCAATAACATTATCTAATATAGTTTTTCCACTATCTTTTTTATATAAATTATAACTAACAGGTGGACGGCCAATTACATACTTATTATCAGAAAACCCGACTATATCATCCCTCCCTAATCCTGTCGAAACACTCAAGACAAAAATAATCTGAAATATAGAATAAACAACCATACCGCATAAGAAAAAAAATAACTTTAAAAGTATCTTGCCCAAAAAACATTCCCTCCCATTTCATCTCGGGATAGCAAGAACAAAACGTGAATTTTGTACGCTAAGAAACCGAATTTTTTAGATTGTTGAACTCAATCCCTGTCAATGCCATAAGAAAAAGAGTTACCGCAGTAACCCTTTTTCTTATAATACACGTCATTTTTGGGAAGCTACAGCTGAATAAAGTCAATCTATGAAATTTCCCACAACCTTTTAACTTCCACCAATTCCTGACCATTGAATTCCATTCTATATATATCTGGTTTTGATGTCTGTAGTAAAAAATTGAAATCATACTTACTGTCATAATACCTCATCATCAAAGTCATTACAGCTCCATGAGTGCCTAATACTACTTTCTGTCCTCGATAGGTGTTTAATAATTCTTTTAAGACTTTTATAGCACGTTTCTGACAGTCGACATTAGACTCTCCTCCCATTAAAGCAAAGTCGGGGTCTAAGAATGACTTTTTTATCAAAGGGAATAATTCTTTATCCGAAATTCGTTCCTCTTCAGCAATAAAAATTCTCTCTTTTAAGTCCTCAAATACTAAAACTTCTTGTCCTATTTGCTTCGCTAACTGCTGAACAGTTAGAATTGAACGATTGTATGGACTTGAGATAACAACGTCGATTCCCTCACCTTGTAATGCATCTGTTATTCGTTGAACATCTAATTTTCCTTTTTCAGTTAATCCTCTTGTTTTTTCTTTTCCAAACTTTGGTGAATCCCCGTGTCTTACCATATATATGAAAGTTTTCATAATTACCTCCATTTATTTTAGTTTTCTTTATTCCGTATATAGCTTATATTAATAAAATGGACTTTCCCAATGACCATAACTAATAATTACTATAAATCTTTCTGCATGCGATATCTTAAATACATTAATTTACAATTCCGTGAACGTAAATGTATTAAAACAAAAGAACACGTAGAATGGAGAGCTAAAAAAGACGAATTCTGTACTAGCTCTTTTTTTCATTTTCTAATTAATAATTCGTTTGCATATTCACGAGCCCAATGATCGGCATCTAAAACTGTTTCCAAATCTGGATTTGCAATACTATGATGAGCTTCAAGAGTAGAATAAATTGTCTTTTCAATATCAAAAAATGAAATTTTATTTTGTAAATATAGCGCATTTGCAATTTCGTTCGCTGCATTTAAAACAGCAGGTGTTGTACCACCAATTTTTCCAGATTCGTAAGCATAATATAGGCAAGGGAATTTTTTTAAATTTGGTTTTTCAAAATGTAAGCTAGCTATCTCTAATAGGTTTAATTTTTTATAGTCCGATTGTAATCTAGTTGGATAATGAAATGCATATTGAATCGGTATTCTCATGTCAGGGGCACCGAGCTGTGCCATGATAGAGCCATCTATAAATTCAACTAAAGAATGAATAATACTTTCTTTATGAATTAAAACATCAATTTTCTCATAGGGGATATCAAATAACCAACGTGCTTCCATGATTTCAAAGCCTTTGTTCATTAATGTAGCCGAATCAATAGTTAGTTTTGCTCCCATTAACCAGTTGGGATGTTTTAAGGCATCTTTAGCTTGTAAGATTTCCATTTCTTCGCGCGTTTTATCTCGAAATGCACCGCCTGAAGCAGTAATAATAAGTCTCTGGATTTCTTGAGTATTTTCCCCATTTAAACATTGAAAAATGGCAGAGTGCTCACTGTCTACTGGGATTAAGCAGCAGCCGTTTCGTTTCGCTAAATCTGTCACAATATGCCCTGCCGCAACTAATGTTTCTTTGTTCGCAATTGCTATATCTTTGTTCGCTTTTAATGCTTCAATTGTTGGAAGGAGACCAGAGACACCGACAACTGAAGATAATACAAGATTAGAATCAGGGTGAGTTGCAACTTCAATTAATCCATCTGTTCCATATGTGACTTTTGTGTCCGTAGAAATTCGCTTCCGAAGTGCATCTGCTAATTCTTTTGTGCTTACGCTTACAATTCGAGGGTGAAATGTATGTATTTGTTGTTCGAGAAGGTCAATATTGTGATTTGCTGTTAAACCAATAATTTTAAAATGTTCCGGATGAGAAGTGACTACATCTAATGCAGACGTACCAATTGAGCCAGTTGAACCAAGAATCGAAATATATTTTACCATGATTATTCCTCCAAAGTTGTATAATCCCTCTTTACACACCTATCCTACAATTCTATAGAAAGAATAGTGTATATTTCATTTTTAAGCATTATATTATATTGAAATTTTATTCAATCTTTCCTGTAATTGACTATTAGTTCTAACAAACAGGCCCTTATATAGGAAAAATGCCCCTATTATTAAAATCATACCAATATAAACAGACATCATCGTAGGAATTAAGAATGCACCGACGATAATAGTCATTCTTGCGATTAGGTCCGCCCCAATATCTGATAGACCCGCAAAGGCTGAATATGATCCTCTCTTGTCAGCCGGAATCATATTAGCTTGTTCTGCATTTCTAATTGGTGAGTAGACAAGTTCACCAACAGTAGCAATAAAGTTAAAAACAATCAGTATGTACCAAGTGTTTGAAGATGTTACTGCCACATAGCCTATCCCATAGAGCACAAGACCTAAAAGTAACGCTTTTTTTCCACTTAGATGATCTGTAAATTTATTTACAATAAAAGTTAAACATACTACTAGAAGCATATTTTGTATGTTAAGAATACTTAGCATCCTCACCCCTACTATTTCAAAGTTCCCAATGCTTATTGGATTGAATGTTTCTGCAAGCCGTACACCAATATAACTGTTTAAAGAAAACTCTGCCGCAAATATGCAAGTAGACCCTATTACAACTCTTAAAAACGCTCTATCTTGAATAGCAATTTTATAATTTTGAATTAGATCAAGTACTATATTTCCCTTCCTTTTTTCTAAGCACCCTTTAACTTCTGCAACTAGCCAAATTTTATAAGCAATCGGTACTGTAGCAGAAACACACGTCAGTAGTATAAACAACTCTTGTTGATGATTAATGTATAAACAACCACCCAATGCTGCACCAATTGCCATAGAAAGATTCATAAGCCAATAGTCAATTGTATAGACAGCCTTTCGATTTTCCGGTGTAGTTGAGTCTATGATGATAGCTTGCATGGATGGGCGCCCAAGACTGCTAGTTATTATAAAACCTACATAAGCGATTGCAAATAACCAAATCACCTTATCTGTCGGATATAAGCTTAGAGTCATGAATAAAAACATCAAAGTACTAGAAAAAGAAGTTAACAATAAGATTTTCTTTCGTTGAAATCGATCTGAAATGTAACCTCCAATTAAATTTGAAAAAAAACTTAAAATAACCGTTAAGATTAAAAATAACCCGGCCCATACTTTATTTATTTCTTGAGCAAAAAACAATGCCATGAAAGGCATTACTGCTGATGTAACAGCACGATTAAAAAATGATGTAATTAAGCGTACTTTTATATTTTGCTCAAATTCTTTCCAATTCATCGTATCTCCTCCCCTTGTCTAATGTTATATTAAACTAGACTTATCAAATTAAAAATGGACACCTTCAGAAAAACATGTCCACTTATAAAAGGAGTTAGGAAAATGGATAAAATTTTACTAAATCTATGGCAATCATTTTCTTCAGGAAATATAAAAATAAAAGATCTAGCAAATTTTTTAAATTTAAGTACAAAGCAAACAGTACGTTACTTACATAAATGGATGGATGAAGGTTGGCTGACTTTCATTTCTGGAAAAGGTAGAGGAAATCCCTCCTCTCTCCAATGGTTGAAAAATATAGAACAAATCTATGAGTCACAAGTAATGGAAATTATGGATCAACAGCCTGTTGAAAAAAGTAGTAAATATTTACTATATAATTGGTCTCCAAACAGTAAACTACGCTTGATGACTAAGTTTCATTCAAAATTTGGCTATATACATAATTCAGATGATAAATTAATTATCCCTAGAAGAAAGCCCTTTTTAACAACACATCCGCTCGAGGCTGCCGATGTACATAGTGCACATATTGTCGCGAATGTTTTAAATCGACTTGTTTATATGGATGAAAAGGGGAACATATTCCCTGAAATAGCCCACAGTTGGGATTTAACTCAATCTACGCTTAGATTATATTTAAAAAAGTCTATAAAATTTCATGATGGATCCATCTTAACAGCGTCTGATGTGAAACTATGTCTCTCAAAATTACGCAATCATAAATACTATAAAGACTTATGGGCGCCCATAGAAAAAATAGAAGTTGTATCACCATTAATTATTGATATACATTACCCAAAGGGATGTAGTTATTGTTTACAAATGTTATGCATGATAAATACAAGTATTTATAAAGAAAATAACGGTCAAATCATAGGAACCGGTGGTTTTTATATAGGAGAGAATAATCTGGAGAAAACATCATTGATAGCATTTCATGATTATTTTCAAGAAAGACCTTTGCTGGATACAGTAGAATTCATTCAGGTCCCCCTAGAATTTGATACTATTTATCAATCTTCCAAACACCATAAATGTAATTCTACCTTTCAAGTAGAAAGGAATTCAGGTTTCGGTGTTATAATTATGAATGCTTGGCGTAATTCTTCAATTCAACACATAGATGTTCGTAATTACTTACATTCTATTATCGCTAACAATATGAATCATATTCATGAATATGATTCTCAAAAAATCCCAAATATTAAAAGCTGTTTGAAAGACATAGATCATCAAGTCAATATTCCAAAAATAAAACGTCCCGAATTTAAAGAACCACTTATTATAAAAGCTACTCAGTATACAGAAGCGACAACAAAATGGTTAATGAATATCTTAGAAAAAGAAAATATACCTTTTCAAGTTAAATGGGTTCCATTTGAAAACTATCTTAGGGATGAAAAACTTAATGAACAAGTTGATCTCTTTATTCATGGTGAAGTATTCGAGATGAATCAAGAGATATCATTTTATTATTTTTTAACAGCTAGATATTCACCATTGGCTAAGGTTTTAAAAACAAATAAATCACTAAGAAAACACCTTTCTAAATACAAACATACACATTTTGAGGAGTGGGCTTCATTAAATAAAAATCTTGAAAAAGAACTAATAGAATCCTCTATTATGATTCCCTTATACCATGACACACGTCAAATTCCTTTTTCATCAGATTTAACGAATATTAAGATGAAATATTTTGGATATGTGGATTTTTCTCAACTTTGGATAAGACCTTTAATTTAAAATTCACAAGAAACCTAATTCACTTATAATAATTATCACCCTATTTAATTTCCCTGATGCCAAAGGTAAAGTTTTTAGGAGTACGGATACATCGCTATCAAGTCAATCAAACTGGTATCTTAGAGTCATCAACTTAAACAACAAATAACACCATCTCCATTTTTTCAATATTTTGAAGGACTCACAAAACAAAATTATTATCTCTCCACAGTTAACTATGAGAAGTTAGCCCGTTTTTTCGTTTTGGGGAACCATCGATTTCAAAGCTTGATGACGATGTGGCGAGACTTCTTAATATAACATCAATTTATCAGTAGTCGTATCTAGAAACCTAAAAAAGTCCATTTAGAAGATCTAAAGGGACTTTTCACTCATATAATCCTATTTATGGTTAAACAAATAAGATTGAATAAATTTAATTTTTCTTGTTTTATCTAATAAATTGTTTAGGCATTTCTTTAACGTGCTTATCATCATCACGCCAATCATAGGTTTCTTTCTGTGAAATATCTAAAGTTTGATCTCCAATTCTAACAATATTCTTATTTACCCATTGGATATATGGATCCGTATCTGGATAGTTCCAATATATATTTTTCTCTGAATCTGTATCAAGGTTAACTAATTCACCATAGCGTATTGAATTTTTGATCACACATCGTTTTTTCTGAATGGTACAATGTAGAAAAAGGAGACTTATTCATGGGTGACTTAATTGGCGATATATTGGCAGGACTCCTTATGTCCATTCCTTCAAAAAAAGAAAAACTGACTCATAAAAACTTTAAACTATTGGAAAAAGAAGCATGGTTTAAAGAAATTGAACAAAGATACGGTAGATTAATGGTATTTAACCATTCCATTAGGGAATTTATTGAAAAAGAGAATCTTGAGACAATCTTAAAGAATGTTGAAAAGACTAATAAATTTCTTTATGAATTAGAGGAAATCCTAAAGCAAGAAAAGATATAATTGCAATCACAAAATGGGCATCAATCAAAACGAATAAAAAACAGGTAATTGTTTGTAATCACAATTACCTGTTCTTTATTATTTATATTTACTCTTTATTTTTTAAAATTTCATTAACCTCTTCCACACTTAATTCAGTGGCTTCCGCTATCTTCTCTATAGGTACACCTACTTTAATTAAATTGTGAATCATCTCTATCTTAGTTGCTATTCTAGCTTCTTTTGCTGCCTTTTCTTCTGCCGTCTCTATTTCTGATATTCTATCTTTTATTGCCTTCTCTCTCGCTTCATATAAGCGTAAAAAGTCCTTATCACTACTTAAACGCTCCCAATCCTCTATTGCCTTTTTCAAAACTGGATCTTTTTCCATCGCGATTCCCTCCAGGATTGTAGTTAATTTCTCATCTTCATATGCAGGAAATAATAATAGCCAACGTGCTAATATATCCTCCCATGGATCCATTCGATCTTCTTGCCATTCTCGAATTACTTTTGGAATCTCAAGAAAGTGCAATTGCATATTCTCTGAAATTATGTGCTCCGATTTTTTGTTCATGACTACACCGACATTATGAAAGTCCTCTTCTCCTGGAAACAGAATGAAATCCACTATATTAATACAAATAGTTGGTCTTAATTCTGTATACTTCATTCCCTGAGTCATTTGAGAATAATACATGCCAGCCCAGTAGAACAAAGATCGCTCGATCATGTCTTTTTTGTCGCGAACCTGTATCTCTATATTTAATTTTATACCACTATTAAGGGTAGCTCGCAAATCTAAAATAGACAATTTATCATCCTTTTGTTCCCTTGGAAGATGTGGATCATCTAAATGCAAAGAAATAATTTCCTCATCTAAAGAAGATTGTAATACCGCATTAAGAAAACCAATGAGTATATCCTCGTTTCCTTCTACTCCAAACAAGCGCTTGAAAGCAAAATCAACTCGTAAATTTACTAGATTTTTTTTCATAGATGTATTCATATTCTCTTCTACCTTTCTTTTAGTGAATTTTTATCCTCTGTAGTAATTGGATATAAGAAAAAGATAGAATTAAAAACTCTATCTTTTTCTATCTACCTATTTATGAAAATACCAACCTACTTTATGAGTTTCACAATCTCTGAAATACAGGTTTAAATCCCGCTTGCATTGCATCATCCAGCCCCTTACCTTGTGCTGGATTCCATGCAGCTATGATTACGTTATAGTCCTCTGTCTTTAACTTTGTCGCAAAGTCTATAAGAGCTTTTCTTACTTTTTGATTCTCTACTAAATCGGCATCAAACGCTAAATAGACATTTTCTACACCCATATCCTTTAATACAGGCATAGTAATTCGCCAAGCATTTACACCAGGAATCGCAAGAACCGTTGTTCCTATTTCAGAAAGCTCCTCTTTATTAAATCTCTCTGGAAGCAAATCAGCAACCAAATCTGCTTTCATAGCTCCCTCTGTAATCATTACTGATTTAGTTTGATGAAGTATACCAGAATTCCAATGTTTTAAATGAGAACTTGGTACCGCCACATGCACAGGAAGTGGATTTTCACTACCTCCTGCCCCAGTTCCATGATTTTTGTTTGCTGATGAGAGCCAGAGATATTTTTGCCCTTTATGTATCTTTACAACAATTTGTCCCTCTTGAAATGGAATCTCTACCTTTTTGCTCACTTCTAGTTCGCCTTTAAAGATACAATCACCATTTTTAGTTATCTTCACAACATTAGCCTGTTCGATTAATTCTGCTTGAACTCCAGTAGGTGCCGATTTCACATGAACGGAGTTTTTCACTTCATCCACACGAACCTGCCATCCAACAATTTGATTGTACTGATTCCGAAAAGGAATCAATATACCAGGAGATCCTGACATCAAACGAAGAGAAAGTTGACCTTTTTTCATCTCATAGAACCCAGGGATTCCCTGCCAGCATTTTTTATTCCCAATCTGTTTAAATAGCTGCTCCCAAATAGTCGTATACGTATTATCCTCCTCTAACACAATTTGTTGTTTTAAGAAAGAACGATATTGACGTACTTGTATTTGTTCTTCGCTCATTTTTCTATCTTTTAATAAATGTGCATGATGATGCTCTTGTAATGGTATAAACTCAATTAACTTACGATTAAACACATTTAATTCCTCATTGCTTTTCTTATCATGAATCTGAACTTCATCCACCTCAGGCAATTGATACTTATCTTTTCCATTTATGTAGTGAATGTAGCTTGGATTGCCTGTGTTTTTTCCATAAATCCATTTACTTTCTACACGTGTACATGCTACCTTATCTTGCGACACGTGCAGCATACAATTGCCTGTATCATAACAAATTGGACAAGGTATACGGTAAAACTCCCACCAGCTACCTCTCGGATAAGCACTTGTTAAACGAAACTGTCCTTTTTGAATGTTATAATTCATTTTTCCCCACTCCTTGTATACTGTTTATTATATATGGGACTATTACTTCCGTTAAATTTTTTATAATTACATTAGGATATTACGTATAATCACCTAATGGATATACAAAAGGATACGTATTACAAACTAAATAATCATTTCTATGTTCTTGATCTTGCAAATCCGATTCTACGTATGCTTCAAATGCTCTAGCAAACAGCTCGTGATTTGTAGACCAATACTTTTTGCTTCTCTTCTTATCTAACTTAATTGCTGTATCAAAATACACTGACACTGGTTAAAGGGAATAAATCCACTTTTATCAGATTAAGTGCTTGTAATGCACGTAAACTTTAAGTAGGATCATTTGGATGTGCAGAATAAAATAATGATACTTCACAACTGATTATCATAATTAAATCTCCCTAAAAAAATTTTTGCCCAATGTAATAAGGGTTCTCCGATCAAACAGACTTGGAAACAACACAAAAAGGACTTCTTCAAGTCGATTAAAAATGTGTATAGCAAAATAAGCTATATATACACTAATCGGCTCAAAGAAGCCCTTTCACAATTGAAACAAGACGCAACTTGCTTCTACAATTCAACCACAACACAATAAGGTGTGGGAATAAACGGAATCAATTAAACAATAAATATAATTCCATATTAATGAATTCACAAAAAAATTTCAACAACCTTATGTTTCCTTAAGATTTTTCGCTTCGTTCTATTTTCCAGTGAATATTTTTGTACAACTATATGTTCCTACCGTTTCAGATTGCAATTCTAGATCTTGCTCTCTTATACTAGCTCGTGCATATCACACTAATTTCATCAATCATCCCCTAATACTATTTAAAAGTTATCATTGTTTTATATATTCTATTTCAGACTAACCCTTAGATGGATTTAAGATATGATTTCAATGATTTTTCACATCATTTCCCCGCATCATCTAAAAGTATCAAATTTTAGACAGTTAAGTAGGACATTTATTTTCGTTCGTTGTGTTCGTTTGTTTTGTAAAATGTTAAATAAAATCGAAACAGCATCCTTCTAATTAATAAGTACTGATTAAAAAAATAATAAAAAGAGTGCTATTAAAATATGCACTCTTTCAAAAGGCTTTACCAATCTCGATGGTCACCATGTTCATGCTCACGATCGCGATCGCGGTCATGATTACGTCTACGACGACACTCATCACAATCGCAGTCACGTCTACAATGACAGTCGTTAAAATCGTTTCTTCTTCGTCTACGGCCGCAACCGCAAAATACTAAATCATCCCAAAATCTATTACAATCTCGAGAATGTCCAAAATTATTATCCCATCCCATAGATATGATTCCCTCCTCTAAAATAGAATTCATCATATTCTATGATTAAAAGGTAGAAATAGTTTGTTTACTAGTCTATGTTTCAAACTAATAATATTTCAATTTGCAAGTCTATCTCACGCCTTATCTTTCCTTAACAGCAAATAAGACGCCACCCAGATTACGGCAGCGCCTACGATAATTGCTATACACATGTTTGTTCTATCTACATAGTAAAATAAAACAACCATAATGAACACATCATAAGATTAGTAACCCTATTTTCTGTCCGTTGATTATTATGTTTATAAACCTAGATTATGCACATCTATATTCAGTAAGTGCATACCCTATTACATGAATGCTACTTTAGGAGTGATTATATTATGAATTCTTTCCCGATGAGGATTTTTGTAGCTCCAACTTCGACTTGGCAACATTTACTTCACCATCCTTCATATGGTCAATATGGTATGCAACCTGGGCATATCCCCTTTACTCCTACAATTGCGCCTTCTTCTGTAATATATCAATATCATTATATTTTTCCAGCATTGTATTTCCAAGAGTTTCACGGTACATTTAACATCTAATCTAAATAGAAAAATATCCGTTATCTGTACTATTGGAGAATCAATTCATGTTATACCTAAAACAGTATTTAAATACGTTTAATGTATAATTTCTATATAACAAAGAAAAAAGCACCCGTTATGGATGCCTAATCTTAAAAGCTTATGGCCACAAGCTCTTTTTAACTCCTTCACTTACTACATCAACAAGAATATCTTTGAATGCAGTACCTATTCCCGAACCAAATTTGGTAGCTAATTTTTTAAATCTAGTAGTAGCTACTACTGTTTTTGGTCCGTTTTTTACTATCTCATCAATACTTTTACTTAATAATTCTTGTTCTTCTGGAGTTAACCCCTCTACCTCTTTAGCTAACTCTTTCGCGGCTTCTATAGCAGCCTCTGTCCATGGATACGCTTTTCCACATTCATGACAATAACCTGGTGGCGTATATGTGAAACCGATAGACGCTACCCCTGGTACATGATATTCTCCACGTATGCTCGTGTTACATCCTTGACAAGTTGTTATTGTTTTTTCTCCACACTTATCACAGAACTTTTGATTTCGATCTGGATATTTTATATAAGTGTCATTAATAGTATGCCCATTCACGCATACTTGAGCAGTATCAAGTTTTGACGATCTTTAAGTACCAGAATAATTTTCATTCAATCATGAAAACCATCCCCATTCTTAGAAATCAACATACAGGACGAAAATAGATATATTTATATCCATTTCCATAACATAAAAAGGTGAATGATTATATTATGGATAATAGATACAAATTAGAAACAGCATGACGAATGCGAGTTATCTCACACCCGCCACACTGGAATATGTCTTCATTTGTTTTAATTGGTCTTTTCTTCTTAACGCGGGTTCTTACCGCCTTGCCCGCCCTACTATGCGGTATACGTTACCGAGGCATTCTCGCATCAGAACGTTTCACTTATAGGTGTACTAATCCTCTTCGATATGCGGTTGTCAAAGGGCTTGTACATTAAGAATAACGTTGATTTCATTATCAAAATTCCCCCTATTTAGTCCCCATTTTTGTCGGCATTTTGTCGATGTTTTGAAAAACATAAACATTCCAATTTATTATATTTCTTCTTTTTTTGATAATATATGTATCTTGTTTGGGTATTAATATCATATAATTGAACTATTATATTTTTATAAAAGTAAGGATGGTTAGACATGACGGTACAACAAGAAAAAGTAACACGGCGCGTTGTTTGTAGGAAATGTAAATCAGATCAAATAGTCGGTAATAAGCGTGGTTATAATTTCAAAAGGGCGTTTTTTATTCTGTTTCTTCTGTTATGTACACTTATAACTATTGGAATAGTTTCTAATTTTTTATATGTTATAGTTCCTCGAAATTCTATGGATGGAGTTGTTGGACTTTCTGCACTTGTTGGTCTTCTTATTATACTTCTAGGACCACCGATAACTTTATTCAGTGGATTTGTTGGTAGAAAAAATATTGTTAATGGTTGCATGAATTGCGGACATACATGGATGCCTAAAAAATAAAACATAAAAAGCCAAATGGATAGTTAATTACAAACTGTTAATTTGGCTTTTTTTGTATTATTAAATCATCCCTAAAGATGTAGCGATCAATCGAATCGCATTTTTCTTCTTATAATAGAAGTGATCTTTCTTCATCGATAATTCAGTGTAAATAAAGCTGTCTTTCGGTTTATCTGCGTTTAAGTACTTTTTCTTGATGGTTTCTGCCTCGTCATAGTCTAAAACGTACTGTAAAGCCTTACCGATCTGCTTGAACTTGATATTGCTAATATGTCTCGTGTCTCTAATCTCCGGAAACAAACTGATTCCTTCGTGTTTTAGCTCCACTTCATTTTCAAAACGAGTTTTCAACGTGCGGTATTCCTTTAGTATTTTCACTACTTCTTTCTGAACTTGTTTCTCTGTCTCTCTATCGATAGCTGGTAATAAAGTTAATTGTCTCTCCATGAAGGAACCCACCTATTTTTGAATTTGTCTTTTTAACATCACGTAAGGTACGTGAAATTTTACTATCTCTTTATTGAATAAGGGAAACATGCTTAGTAAAGTAGCCCCCACCAATCTACTCTGCATGGTTCCATTATTCATTAAGCTTTTAATAATTTGTGTTTCCTGTTGGCCATCTTCTCTTTTGCTGTTTCAATGTTATTTGCTACTTTCTTATGATCCTGATCAAACTGAATCATTCCATTAAACATAACTGACACTACTGCTTCATCAACGTATTGCAAGTAATCCACTGGTGCTCGCTCTGTCTGTTCTACTACATATCCATAAATATCAAAATCTGCTTTTGGTATAGACTTCTTGCCTTTAGGTTGATGAGACATCCTTACATAAGATTGAATGACTGATAGTGGTACCACGAATACTGACTTGTCCTTGCTAAACTCAATAAGGAAGAAACATATTGCTCCCATCTTCTCCGCTTTCTCCAGGTAATCCAATTGATGCTGTGCAATGTTCTTCAAATCAAAACGTGTATCTTTCTCTGTAGACTTCGCTTCAAATGCGATAGCTCGTCCCTTATACACACCTTCATAGTCAACTGTATTTTTAGCTTCATAGAATCCATTTAGTACACGGCCACCTTTACTTTTTAACACCTTCACAGGAGTCGGACGCTTGTTTATAAGCGCCACTCCCCCCCTCTTTGAGACATTTCGTCCGCTAGATTGATAAGCATTTCAAATACCATTCCGCGGTTTCCTAGTCCCATTGTTATTCCTCACTTTCTATTAAAAGTATTATTTTGTTAAAAAATTCATTTCGATTTATAATCGCTATCTTTTTCTTTAATTTTCCAGTAAAATCAAATGTAAATATTTTAATTACATAGGAGAAAGCAATGAAACATAACATCAATCTATGGTCCTTTATTTTTTCTTTTATTTGCATTGGTTTATTCCTCTTATATCTTGAAATTGGTTCGATAGCCTCATCTGAAACGAAAATGTTTATTATGAATTCGCTACCTATCCACCCTTTATTTTTTTTACTAGTTTTAACAATAGGTACTTTTTTTGCTGGTATGAAAGGTTTTTCTAAAATAAATAATTGGGTTGCGATGCTTAGAAGCATAGCAACCGTTCTACTAACACTTTTATTATCAGTGTTTTTAACACTAACTTTGATCGTTGGCTATGCATTAAGTTAAACGTAATTCTTCACGAATAAAAACCACTATTCCGTCAATACTGTAGACAACCCATTTCGAACCATATTCCATTACCTGAGCAGTTAGCTTTTGCTAGCTGCTCTTTTGTTTTTTATCACTTTTTCATTTTAAAGCTCATATATTATTTTGAAGCAAAAAAATCAATGCTTCTCAAATGAAAAAGGTATTCTTTTTACATTCTTTTAATTAACTTAATTAGCTCCTCTTTGAAGAGCACTGTTAATAGGTGCTCTTTTTATTCACCCGAATAATCCTCACAACTCAGTACATACTACCCGTAAGCAGCTTTTTTAACAGTGACTGCAGCTTGGGACCTTTCGGCAGTTAGCCTTGGCTAGCTGCCCTTTTGTTTCGTTCCTGCTCCTGTTTCTTAAAGGATTCTTTATTCTTTCTCGAATAAAATCAATAACTCGGCATATAATATCTATGCATCTAGATTATAACCTTTGTATCAAGCAGTTAGACTGTGCTAACTGCTCTTTTATTTGTCACAAAATGAAATTTTTATTAAGTTGCACCCACATAACATGTTGAGTTTTGTGCATACTATAACTGTAACTTAAAGTTACATATCCGAACTTGTAGGGCCTAATTTCTTTTGTACAACAAGTAGTTAGCTATTTAGAGCTGACTGCTTTGTTGTGCAAAATAAGATTTTTATTTCTCAACAACCATTTTTGGAATTAAAACCCTAATAATGGTATATAGTGACTAACTAGTCACTATATAAATTCAAAGCGTTCATAAAGGCACACTTATATGTGTGCTTTATTTTTTATTACAATTAAACTTTCAAACTACAACATTCTAAAACAGTATGCATATAATGCTTTTATTCCTCTTTCAAAATATATCTTGTTTTAGAGCGCCTTAAAAAGCGCTCTTTATATTTGTAAATAAACATTTTTCTCAAATATACTCACGACATGCATATTTACTAGGATAAACATTATACTAGTGCAAGAAATATTTTATCCATATTTATAAGGAGGGTTTTTTCATTAATACAACTTTAATTTCCCATTTCTACAATGAAGAGTATCTACTCCCATGGTGGCTAATGCACCACACAAGACTATTTGATCACGGTATTCTTATTAATCGAGGCTCTACTGATCGCTCAGTAGAAATATGTAGATTATTTGCACCTCATTGAGAAATCCGCGATTCAAAAGTAGTAGAGTTTGATGCCATATTAGTTGATCAAGAAGTAATGAACATAGAAAAAGAAATTACAGGGTGGAAAATGGTATTAAATACCACTGAATTTCTTTGCTGTTTTGATAAGGAAGCCTTTTTCTCATCTCTTGTCACTTTAGGGCAAAACATGTATGCTATTAGGACTATTCTGATGGTAGATGACCCTACTCATGGTTATTCAAATCCAAGATACGGAATTCCCCTTGTCAAACAGCGTTATCATGGGAGAATAATCCATCCTACTCCACCTGCCCCTTACTACGGAGGTAGACTAATCCACAATTATTCGCATGGTAACTATATAGCCGGAAGGCATTGGTCAAATCATTCACTTATCGTTTACATGTACCCTGCTTTCGTTTTAAAATTCTTTTACAGTCCATGGAACATAGCTATGAAAAATCGAAAATTACAAATTGGTCCAACCCTTTCTAAACATAGCATACAGAAGGGCTTAGGTACGCATCACCTAGTTACACTAGCTGAATTAGAAACAAAATATAAATTCTTTGCAAATACAACTGTTGACCTTCGATTAATCCCAGAATATCAAGTTTTATTTCCAGAGTTATGTTTCCCTAACTATTAATACATCTAAAAAGAACATTTTGGAACTTCCTATACAACCCTTGCTTTCGAGTGAGAACCAACTCTTATTGAAATAGCGTTTTTGTTCAAATTAACGACCATATAATTGGACACATTTACCAGTATTTTTACCAAAAAATTCATGATATGGTTAATTAGTCGAGTACGTCATTACTTGGCACTTACCCTTAGAAGCCCCGTCGACAATCGGGGTTTCTTTTATCAATATATATTTGTCAAAATAGTTAGTTGAGTGTTAAAATATCATAGATTCTCCTTAGGGAGTTTTCATGTAATTAAACAAGAGTTTACAGGTTCTCGAATCTTAGCCCCTTGGAGCGCCCTTCAAGGGGCTGAACTAATTAAAATAACGATTTTATTAAAACTTTTCACCTTTTAACTGGACAAGCATATAGTATTTCATAGAAATCTACCTTTCTTGTCAAAGAGCATACTTACATGTGTGCTCTTTTTTGTTCACTTAAATTTTTTACCTTTACTCAAAACATACATAAGATATAATTGCTAGTTCACAAGTCGATCCACCTATTCTGGTTAGCTTGATGGGTATGGGGTTGATTTATTTTCTTAGGTTGATGGCGATGTAAAAAGATTTAAATTCTTACAAAAGAACAAGTGCAACAAACTTTCCCTTCTTAAAGTATTCTGCTACCGTTAGCTGAATAAGAGAAAGCCACCAAGAATTATTGGCAGCTGCATATTCAACTCTTGCCCCCGTCAACTAAATAAGAACTACGTCTGTGCCGTCAACCATCAAAAGTAAACGCGTCTTGAAAGATAGTCTATCAGACACTTTATAAACCATTAGGATGACTCAGGTGAATCGAACTCCCGTCCCCATGGCGTATTTCAGCGTTTTCCCAACCGTATATGCGATGTGGGCATTACCGAGATTATCATAAGCCAAGGACGGCATGTCGCCGCCGTCTGGATCGACGACTTCTACGACCCATACGCCGAATCGGTTGCGAGAGGCTAATTTAAGGTTGTTTCCGTCACCAAAGGCTATTCGATAACCATGCCTAGACCCAGGTTCTAATGCGACCGATGGAACAACCGGAAAAACAGTGTCCGTTACAATTTCTTTGTGTGGCTCTGCTATACTAAGGTCGAGAACTGATGCCTTTAGCTTGCCGTTAGTTAGGTCTGCGTAGGCTACACACCATTCTGTGCCTCCTACTATGGACGTAGGTCTATTCACTACGAAATGGCCGATATCAGAGATCGACGTAAAACCGACAATACCTTCAGTAGGGTCGTTAATTCTCGTCACCCGAACGCTTGTAGAAGGCACCGGCCCGCCCTCATCGCGTACCGCGATATATGCAATGAGGCATGTCTCAGAATCACCGTCAAACACCATTGAGGGACACAGACCTATGTTCCATAAGTTATCTTCAGGTACTACCAACATTCGCTTAAATCGCCCCGCAACTTTTCTAGTAAAGCCCAGTGAGCTCGTGGTTAAATCGTGAAATGCAAAGTACGGAGTATCGCGAAGTTCGGGGTTTAATCGTCCCAAGTGAAGACTGAAATCAAAGCCTGAAACACCACGTGAGTCGTCCAAAATGCTCGTCGGGATAGGCGTGAACTCCCAGTGTTGGTCTCGCTTGAAACCATAAGTGAGATGGCCGTCATCATTTAAATAGGCAATGTGCGGATTACCCTTGGAGTCGATTTTGAGGCAGATTCGGGCTTCTTCGCCACTGACGAGACCAGCGCTGAACACTTCCTCCCGAACCCATGAACCAGCAACCCTATTGGCTAGCATCAGTTGTCGGCCAATTCCAGCATAAGCTACATAAGGATTGCTGTTCTTATCGAGTGCCAAACAAGCTTTTCCTGCAACGGTTCCTGGACCGTCAATTATCTCAAATGTAAACTGCGCCATGTGGTTCCCCTCCTTTGTTTTTATCGTTTTCCGACAGAAGACTCCTTCCTCAAAAATGTGAAGGTGTAAAACACCAATTTTAGGTGGGAGATGAATGTCGGTTGGCATAAGCCAACATGTTTGCTACCATATACTTGTACAGATTGCTCTTTGAAAACTGAAGATATGAGGTTGGTTGCAGAAAAACGTTGCAACCGTAAAATCTTCAACGTTCTTTCGCCCCACGTTTGCTGAAGTTGCGAAAACCAAGCTAAAGTAGGAAGCGTGGTGAGTTAACGTACAAGACATTTCAGTTCTCACCGTAGGGACTACGGGTAGAGCCTGCTAAGATAACCGGTGGATACATTGGTGTTCGCAGGAATCTTCCACTTCAAAAAGTCCGTAAGGACGTTAAGTGGTGAGTAGTTCAAAGTTTTTAATTAAAGATCTATATCCAATAATGTATCTGCTAAAATTGTTTCAAAAATCGCATTCTAATATATTTTTGAAATTGTAACTAAAGAACAAAAAAAATAACTCCCAGTGGTTTCTTATAAAAAAAGGAATTTACAATTTCTTGTTAAACAAACCTGTCCCGTTCGTTTAACAAGAAAATCAACAACATTTTTTAATAAAACCATTTTCTGAGGTCCTCGAGTGGATACGCCTCCCGCTACGGGCTACGTTCTCCTCCAATACTAATCAACCCTTTATACATAATTCCCCTGCTTTATACTCTTACCCGTATAGTATGTATTTGTTTTAAACAATTTTTCATTCTAAATCGACAGTTGCTTTTTCAACTAACGGATGTTTTAATTTAAGAAAAAAATAATAAAGGTATATACATATTAGTCATATCTAAAATGTATATACCTTTATGTATTAAGAGTTTTTACAATTTAGGTCTTGATAACGAATGGATTCTGTCTTTTATATTTGCCTTAAAGTAATCCATTCATAGCTTGCCCACTCTTTTGGTTTTTTATCGTACTTAATACGACCCGTCGTACAGAATGAAGCAATCATCCATTGTATGAGATTCATCTTTGCATATGGATCAACACAATCCTCTATTTTTTTCAATTGATACCCTGTACTATTTTTCTGCCAAATTGTATATAAACGAAAATGTGTTGTCGTAACTAGTCTAGCTCTTGTTGTAACTTGCCATTTTGCAATTTTCGTTAAATCCTCTTTAACTTTTCTATCATACTCTTGTTTTATGACTTTATAACTCTTATCTTTATTAATTAATCCATTCGAAAATGAAAAAGGCATTTGATGCACCTCATAGACAGTTCCTTCTTCGTCTCCTAAAATGTTTGATTCTACTAGAAATATATTTTTTAGTTTTAACTGTTCCGTTAATTCTTTTCCACTCCGATAAAAAGGTTTTTTTATCTTCTGAAGCAGAACAACCTGTACAATTAATCCGATAAGTAACGGATACGCTAGTATAAACACCATATGAATAAACATATTTGCAATAAGTACCCCTACTATTGCGAATATCGTAAAATAAATATACGTTTCTCTTTGATGAATGATTCTACTATTCAAGCTAACATACCTCCGTTTTGATAAATAGTGAAAGTAATATACACAATTGCTCCTAATAAAATAGAACAAGCCCCTGGAAAGCTTTGTATTAGCTGTATTTCTTTCTTTGGTAGTTTTGCCCCAAATATAGAAGCAGCATGCTCTAATTGGTCTTTAATCGCTCCTAAAAATCCTAAAATTTTAATTAATTGATAAACACTAGCAATCCAAAAGAATAGTAAATGGAAAGCTGTTAATGTAATTGCGGTAAGCATAGCCGATTCTTCTACTACATTACTAACATATAAAGCTACCACCACAAGCATTTTCGTATCACCGGGTGAAGAGAATTTAAACGTCTCTAGCAATAAACCGCATGCTAAGGCCATAACTAGTACAATTACAATCTCTTTTCCTGTTCTTATTCCGGCAAAATACGTGATTCCTATACCGACAATTAAGAATAATAGATGCCATATATTTTTCGTTTTTCTATATTTCAAATCAGTAAATACATTTAGGAACATGTAACTTAGTAATAATCCCACAATATACAGACCCATTTTCTTTACTCCCCTCTTAATTTCATAAAAAATGCTGTGTAAAAAAGGGAACCACTTTTAGAGTAGCCCCCTCGTTTATTTTTATATTTATTTTTTATTCCAAGAATCTATATCTGCATTGCTTGATGCTTTTGTGAATCGAGCTAGAATTGTATCATACCCACCTTGGATTGCTTTCCATACAAATGGCCCAATTACTAGCACAATAATTACCGCTAAGGCGATTAACATTCCGTTTTCTGATGACAACTGTGAATCCTCATTTTTTAACCAATTCTTCATTTTTGCTAACATTGAATTTTATCTCCTTTATACATATCAATTTTTAGAATTTACTAAAATAAAAATTTATCTATTTAAATCTTTTATTACTTATTCCAAGAATTTACGTCTGCATTGCTTGATGCTTTTGTGAATCTTGCCAGGATCGTATCATAACCACCTTGGATTGCTTTCCATACAAACGGGCCAATTACTAATACGATAATGACCGCTAAGGCAATTAACATGCCGTTTTCTGATGATAGTTGCGAATCCTCGTTTTTTAACCAATTTTTCATTTTTGCTAACATGATTGAATCTCCCTTATCCATTTATTTGAGCTATACGTAAAAAAATCATTAATCTAAAACTTCTATTACTTGTTCCAAGAATTCACATCTGCATTGCTTGATGCTTTTGTGAACCGAGCTAGAATCGTATCATAACCACCTTGGATCGCTTTCCATACAAATGGGCCAATCACTAATACGATAATGACCGCCAAGGCGATTAACATACCATTTTCTGATGATAATTGTGAGTCTTCATTTTTTAACCAATTCTTCATTTTCGTTAACATATATTTTGCTCCTTTACCTATTCCCTTTTTGATAATATCTTCTATAGACTTGCAAATCCTTGCATTAAAGATTGAATAACAATCACCATTGGATAAATCACAATACATCCAATAACTGCGACGTTAAATTTATTCATTTCCATTGGTTTATTTTGAATGAGACGGTTATAGTTCTCATGTTTTAACTCACGCATCATTTTAATCTGCGCATCCATAATGCGAAGACTCTGTACCTTGTCCGTTTTTTGCGCTTGTTGCAATGCAATCGTAAAGGTATTTACTTCTGGACTATTTAAGGCTGCTGCAAAGTTTCGAAATGGTTGATCCGATCCTGCATACATTTCTAATTCCGCTGTAAGTGTAGATACATACGGACGAAGATGTCTTCCGGCATATATTTGCGCCTTTTTTACTGCTTCTAATGTTGTATGTGTTTTTAACAACTGCAGCATAGGAATTAGATACTCTGGTAATTCGAACTTCCTAGCTTCTATCGCCTGCTTGATTCTTCTCTTTAATAGATAATCAGGATAGAAATAAAGTAGCGGTGAAATCAACACACCCACTTTAAATAAGTAGTAATCATGGAACACCGTACATATCAAGAAAACAGAGGTGAAAATGATGGGATATGCTACCTTCATTTTTAAATATTCTTCTGGTTTCGTATCCAGGCCAGCTTCTTCTAATTTTTTCTGAATCTGCTCTTTCTTTTCTTCTATCAGATACTTATGTGCTAACGACTGGAAGGGCGCGAGCATCATTTGATTTAAATTCTTCTTTTCAATTCGTTTTGCATTTTCTACATAATTCGTAAGTAAGCTACCGCTATCTTTTTTACTTTGTAGAAAGGTAGAGAATACCCAGTACATGACAACGAATACCACTGCAGCTAAAATCGTAGCCACCTTATTCCCCTCTTTCTGTTGGATTATAATTTGCAATTTTTTCTACACGGGTTGCTAAGAAAAAGACAATTAACTTATTTACCGCTAACGCGATTTTCCCCATCATAGAACCTGCTAAAAATCCATATGCTTCTTTTGACATCAACATAATAACTATCGGCATAGCGATAACGATTAAGCAGTTCTGTACAAAAGCACGTTGTGCTTGTGACAAACTAGAACGCAATCTTGCCAAATACAGCTTTTGTTTTTCGAAATCTTCTGCAATATCTAGTAAGACTTGTACTGAATTTGTTCCACCTTCTCGGCTACACACTTCCAACATTTCATGGAAGAAAACCAATTCTCTAAAGTTAAACGTTTCATTAAATCCTCTAAATGCACGATGCATTGTGGTTCCACCTTCTAATAAAAGAGAAACTTTCTCTATTTCTTCTTGAATGCTTTCATGCATCATTGGTTTCACCTGAACTAACACCCGTTTTGCATTGTTACTAATTTGAAGTGCATTTGCTACAGCTTTCATATAGATAGAAAGACGGTCAATGACAACCAAGTAGTAACGTTTTTTTCTTCGATAAAGAAGAAACCTTGGAACTAAAAATCCAGATAAAACGGTAATCAGTGTAAAAGGATCTCTACCAAAAGAAAAATAGAATACTGCTGCAATACTCATCCCAGAAAGAATCGTATATATCCAATACATACTCTTTGTCAATTTCCATTCGTACTTTTGAGCTTCTTGGATAACGGATTGTGGTAGATACATTCGTATCCCTTTAATATTCCTTAATTCCAAGCGCCTTTCTTCTTTCTCGTTTTCTTGTACAAATTGAGAGAGAGCAGAACCCTTAGATTTTGCAAAAAGTAAAACGAGCAATCCAACACTAATAAAGATTAAGAATATGCATCCATAAGCTAACAAACTATGCATACTGCACCTCCCTTTGTGAAAGGAATGGCGCATAAAGAGCTGGATTTACAGTAGAAGAACGGAATTTCTTCTCCATTTCAGCTGACATTTTGGCTGTAATGATATGCTCTCCATGAATCTTTCCTACTCTTTCATTCATTTCATCGTATTCCTCACCCGAAGGAATAAATTGAGAAAGCTGATTGAACTGTATATCATCTTGATAATCCAATAACTCAATCATCTCTGTAATATAGCGATTTCCATCGTCTTTCTTTTCTAAAAAGACAATCACATCAAATGTCTGTGAGATTAATTCATATAAATACTGAGCATCGATATTTGCACCACTTTGCAGACACATAAGCATTAAACGTCTAACTGCTTCTTTTGCACTTCTTGCATGGACAGAGGTGAAACCAGGATGTCCTGTTTGGAAGAAGTTAATCATTTTTAACGCTTCTTTCCCCCTCGATTCCCCTACAATTAATCGCTTTGGTCCTTGACGTAAAGCATTTGTTAACAATCTATCAAAGTCTATTGCATTTTCCTCTACTTCCGATGCCCTACACTGCATCGGAACAAAGTGATGTTTCGGAAATATACGATGTAAATAAAGTTCAGGGTTATCTTCTACTACGAGAGTACGCTCTTTTTTCTTTCCTTTCGGAATATGAGAAGCAAGATATTTCATAAACTCTGACTTCCCTGTACCTGTTGCTCCAGCGACTAAAATATTCATTTTTGCTTTCACAGCTGCAGCCAAAAAGTTCAACATCTCTTTCGATGCTTGATTTGTAGATAACATACGCTCTTCAGAGGCACGAAGATGATCTGCATTCTTACGAATCGTTATCGTAGTTCCTAGTCCCCCTAGTTCATCTAGTGCTATATTGATACGTATATACGGAAATACGCAGTCCACATATGGCTTTGCTGTATTTAATGACTCTGACGTACTGTTTACCATCTTATAGGCTAAAGCCTTTACCTCTTCTTCTGTCTCAAATCGGTAAGGAAATGTACATTCTCCCTCTCCAATTTTTTCGTAAATAATTTCTTTTGTGCCATTGATATAAATATCGGTTACATCCTTATCTTCTTTTAAAGGTTCTATAATCCCAAATCCTACAATATCGTCACATACCATATTTAGTAATTGTTCAGAAGGTACCTCTGAAATGACGACCTGATTACTTAGTAGAAAGCTTTTAATAATTTGTTCTACAGCTGCTCTCTTCTCTTTATTCATAAAGGATTCGCTTAAGATATCACGATGGTCTTTTACTAAAAAAGCACGAATTTCATCCGTTATATCTTTAATCTGTTGAGCTGTAGTTGTTCCTAACTTTCGAGCCGATTTGGAACGAATCATATAACCAAAGTGATATAAATCCACTCGATTGCGCTTTAAGGCAACTTGTTTTTCCTGTAAATAGCCCCACATACTACTGCCTCCCTTTTAATTTCGTAAACCAAAGAGACCCTTTTTCATAGAGGATGTATGCTGGAATGGAATATCAAGACCAGCTGCTTCCATAATGTGATGGACCTTTGTATTAATTTGCGGAGAACCAAATTGCATCCCCCATTCGTAACTCGTCCGATCTCTGTCATACGGAATTGTCACCGCAATGTTTTGGGAAGAAAGCTTTTCAATATCTTCTACATAATCCTCATCTCCCATATTCAAAACATGGATCATACGAGGCAATGTTAACTTTGCTTCTTCTATTAGTTGTAATTCACGTTTAATCGCTATTGCACCACGAGGGTTGCCATTTAGCACATGAACAACAATGTCTGATTGATATAAGATTGGATAACTCAGCACCTCGGATAATTCAGTTGGTACCGATAGAATGATATAATCGTATTCTGTATCTACAAGTGATTCTATCAATGTCGTTACAAACAATTCTTTGTTTTGAATCTCTGGGAATTGAGCTAAGCTATAACCTGATGGAAATACTAGAAAATCCATCTTATCGTGCAATTTTTGCATCAACCTTGGATTCACTTTTTTCTCTAATAAATCTCGCTTGGTACAAATATACTGCGAAAGATTATATTCATATTCTTTTCTTACAAGCTCTAGGATATTTTTACTCTCATGACTAAGACCAGTTCCAATTGCAAAACTTGGTCTTACTTGGTCCGCTTCTACATAAAGCACCTTTTTCCCTAGATGAGCTAACTCATTTGCCATCGTAATACTTAATGTGCTTTTTCCTACGTTTTCATTTGTGGCATAAAAAGCAATAATTCTTACTTGCCGATCCATCCTAAAAACTCCTTTCTTACTTAGATCCGTTCAGATACTGTGCTACATACTCTTTTACATTTTTAGAAATTGGATTGGTCGAATGCTTCTCTACATAGTCTAAAATGTTCTTTTGATCAGATATTTGCGAGAATCCTTCAGCTGGTTCTAGTTCTTTCCCTGTTTGTTCTACTTTTTGTCCGACTGCAACAGGAATTACATCTCCAAGTGTTTTTGCACGATTTAAGTATTGAAGCTGTTCAGGTGAAACAGCCAGTGTATATAATCGCGTTACCTTTGGCTTTTGTTTTCCTTCTTGTTCCTCTTTTGATTCTTTCTTTTCTAATACAAATGCATCTTCTGTATTGCTATCCTTTGCAGCCGTAACACGTACACGTTGGAAAAGACCACCGAATACTACCTTCTCATTGTCCCCGTCCTTCACAATCTGCTTAAAATATAAGTCCACATACGTGTTAGGAATGATACTATTACCTGAACTTGTTTCCAAATCAACGAGTAACGGGAATGCAACTTCTCCATCTTTCAAATTTAAAATTGCAGAGTCAGGTAACTCATCTTTCTTTACTACTTTATTTTTAAAAATATAGCTATTTTCGGTGATGGGCTGCCCATCATTTGTCCACTTACCTATAACCTCTTTTTTACTTACACGTAATGCATTTGGAGGAATCCCATCACCAGGTAATGTTCGTTCCACTAGCATGTCTTCTTTAATCTCTGTATGCGCAGGTATATCCTTTGCGGCTACAACAATCTTTGTTGGTTTTACTGCATTTTCGACTGCGAAATGATTGTACCCATAGATACCCGCTACTGTTGCAGCAGCTAAACCTACCGCAGCAATCTGCTTCTTTTGAAACTTAGATGGCTTCAATGTTTGTATTCCTCCTTATGTAGCCTTTAAACGCAAAAAAGGACACACCTATGGCATAATGCGCCTTAGGTGTGTCCTTTTAGCTAATCTAAAGTCTATATGAAAATGTTGGATTTATTTTCTTTAATATTACAATTTCAATATTATGATATATAGAGTTTCATGTCAATCATTTCTAAAAAAATATTATTTTCACCATTTTAAAAACCAAATCACAAAAATAAAAACCGCCTCAAATCGTTGTTATATCAAGGTTTTTAAGCCATTAAACACCTCATAAATATGGTATAATTAATCTAACGTAACTGAATATTTCAGGGTGGTCGGTTGCTATCCTTTCTTTTTCATTTTATGGAAAAAAGAAGTGCTAGCATAGAAATACTTTTCACGATAGTTGATGAAAGAGACACAATTATTATTAAAACGAAATCAATTTTGTTCCTGTTTCAAAATACTTTGCAGGAGCATAACCTTTCCCATTCCGATCTTGAAATTCACTTCCAATATATAACGATACAATCATTGCGATAATTCCAATAAAAATTACACATTTCATACGTTGTTTTTTCTTTTTATCCATTCAAACTTCCCCTTTCTACGAAAAAAGGCACATCCCATTAAGGGATGTGCCTTTGGTTTATCCATTCAGCTACTAGTTTAAGAAGGATTATATACCTTTATTGATTCAACTTATTATACAATACTATTTAACTAATTTCTATTCTTCATATAATACCAGTTTGACAAATCAGTAATAATATGTTCCTTTCCAACCCAGTTCCAACCTGGTGTTTGTACAGGAAATGGAAGATCAGCAAGCACCCTTCTCTTTTTAAAATCATCGTACGCAACACCTTTAATTTCCACTTCATTTGTCAGGCACAAACTCATTTCATTCACGCCCGCTGGGTTTGTTTCAACATTGAACGAATATTTTCCATCTTTCGTTTTTAATGGCGCATACCATTTACGCTGGCCATCAATAATTTTTTCTTTCCCATCCCAATATAAAGACTTAGTTGGTCTTTTACTATCGAAGACATGTCCTGTTACTTCAGACAAATACATATTTTCAGGTAGAAACTTTGATGTTAAGCCATTATTAGAAACACTCTCTAAATCATTTGTTGTTTTTAGTCCTTCATCTGCAAATGGGTATTGCGCCGTTGCTTTTGTAAATACACCTGGATAATTGGCATTCCAATCATTTTTGTATTTTCCGTTTAATTCATAAGAAAAACCATACCCAGCATGGAGCTTAGATGGTGCTAAATTATCAATACTTCCACTTAATGTTTCATAGAACATTTCTCCCACTGTGTCCTCTTTTGAAACACGTTCACTTACTGTTTCTACCACACCTTTTACACTCGTTACTCCGCACATCCCTTTTTCATGAGATGGTGCATAGATAGCTGTTTTAATAGGATTATTTTTGTATGTGGTTTCTTCTATATCTAGACGATCACCAGTAGGGTTAATTTCTGCCTGAATTGTTCCTTTCCCCCTATGTTGCCAGCCAAGGTTCAAGGTTTTCTTTTCTCCCTCTGTTAATCTTACCTTTTGTGATACCACTTGTTGTCCGTTATGTTTTAACACAACTACTGTATCCGGATTCTTGTATTTTTCTTCTAATACATCTAACTTTTTAATTTTATTCTTCTCCTTTTCTAGTTTCTGTCTTGCATTATCTAGTCTACTTGCTGCACTATCTAGTTTATTTTCTTCCCAAGAGCAGTCTCTATCGTAATAGTGATGGTTCCCTTCTGCATCTACCTCATGAATTGGATTACGACGGCAATAACTAAGACTAGACTGCGCACTATCTCTATCAGATTCAGAACTATTTACTTCTTGCTGGGACTTATTAATATTGTTATTTACCTTTTCTCTATATTGGTCACGTTCTGATTTAAAATTATCACGTGATACATCTATTCTTGTTTTTATATTCTTTCCTTCTCTTGCTGTTTCTCCTTCGATTCTGTCACTAGAAAAGTCAATTTTATATTTAAAGTCATCTTCATCGCCTGGATCTGGGTTAGGTGTTACTTCAGTACCACAGTTACCATCTATAGTGAAATCAACAGTTTTCTCGTTTGATTCCCTCTGAACAGCATCAAGGACTTTAATTTTCGCAGTATATCGGCCACACATTTGTGGCTGCCACTTTAATTCTTCTGACTTAAATTGCCCTGCATCACCTTCATTTGGTTTTTGATTATCTTTTTGCGGAGTTGAACGCAGGTAATTTTCTTGATGATATACAGTTTCACCATCTTTTGTAATATCTAACATCCATTTAACTCGGTTTCTTTCCCCAGCAGCTTTTTGATAAGGGTTTATTGTTGTTCCATTAGGATCTCGGTCATTGTATCCTTTATTTTTACTTACATATTCAAAACCGTTAAATGTAAATTTTACGGGTATATCTTTTTTCCCACTCGTAGCTTTAAAATCCTTTATTTGAGGTTTACTTGTGCGTACATACCACAAGCTATACCTATTCACATCATTTACACCACCAGCCCCTGCATATCCGCCAGAAAGATAGGCAATGTCCCTAATCCAATAGAAATGTCCATAAGATTCAAAGGAATCTTGATTTGTAATCTTATGTGGAATTAAATATTTTAAAACAAACTGAGAGTTACCCCAATATTTCTCTGTAATTATGCTATTTGTAATTCTCTCCACTTCAGTTACCATTCTATCTCCCACTACAACTGAAGGATTAATGTAGCCGTCATTTGATATACGCACATAAGGCTCTGACTGTTCTTCATTTTGGATAAGGTTTTCCCTTGGATTCCCCCAATTAAAAGAACCATTATAAACAGCAGGAAAATGTATATCAGCTTTATATGCGAACTCTTTTGGCTTATAACTACTTCCAGGCCTAAGTAGTTTTCCCTTCAATTGTAATTCGTCTGATGCTAAAATCGTAGTTTCATTTCCATCATAAAATGGTACATCACTATTTCCCGCACTTGCTACTGACGGTAATAACAAAATTAAAGAAGTACAGGTTAATAATATATTTTTTTTCAGTTTCATAAAATCCCTCCTTTAAACATAAAAAAGGACACACCTGTACCTTGGGAGGTACGTAAGGTGTGTCCTTTACGTAAATAAATCAAATTTATTCATTAATTGTTATATTACATATTTCAATGTATCAAATGAAACATTGAATTGCAATAATATTATACACGTACTTGAATGTACATCATGTGGTCAGCTGTAGAATGCCCTACACGGATCTTATATTTTCCTTTTTCATAGTTATTAATTTCTTGAGCATCTACAGTTTCTTGAATTTCTTTATCTAGAACTAAATCAGAATTTAACATTGTAGTCCACTTTTTAGCTAATTCAATAGTTGCTTCGTTATTATCTAAGAAAATAATTTTAAAATCATTCTCATTAGTTGCATTAACGTAGACTTGTGCCCCAATTGTACCTTCTGGTAAATACATGTTTTTATCAATTATTCTAATAGTTCCATTTAAATCTGCATACTTAAGGTTAGTGCCATATTTAACATTCACACTCTTGATAAGATTTTGCGCTTCTGTAGAAATGGATTTTTGAGCAATCGGGTTTTTCATAGCGTTTGGATTATACGTAACTTCCTCTGTAACTAAATCTTTATCTATATTTGATGGTAAATTTGTATCTGGTTTTTCTTCTGGTTTTGTTTCAGGTTTTAGGTCTGGCTTCACTTCTGGTTTTTCCTCTGGTTTTGTTTCAGGTTTTGGATCTGGCTTCACTTCTGGTTTTTCCTCTGGCTTTGTTTCAGGTTTTGGATCTGGCTTCACTTCTGGTTTTTCCTCTGGTTTTGTTTCAGGCTTTGGATCTGGCTTCACTTCTGGTTTTTCCTCTGGTTTTGTTTCAGGCTTTGGATCTGGCTTCACTTCTGGTTTTGTTTCAGGTTTTGGGTCTGGTTTTGGGTCTGGTTTTACTTCTGGTTTTGTTCCTTTTTCAACTGCATTAATAGAGTTATATAAAAACTGACTATACGCTTCACGTGTTACAAACATTTTTGGAGAATACATATTACCTCCTGTACCAATTGTAACCCCATTTTCCTCCAATGCACTAATTGCACCATAAGACCAAGAATTTTTATCAACATCTGCAAATTTTGATGTTTTCGTTGCCTTAAATTTAAAAGCATTTGTAAGTACTTGTGCCATTTGTTCACGAGTTAAAATATCATCTGGACCATATTTTCCATCACCAAATCCATTCACAAATCCTGCTTTAGCAAGTGCTAAGATTTCTTTTTCAAACAAATGTCCTTTAATATCAGTAAAAGGATTTTTGAAGCTAGCATCTGCATCTGCTGGTTTTACGTACATATAAATCATACGAGCAACTTGCCCACGAGTTACATTGTCACCAAAACCAAAGATATTATTTCCGTACCCTTGCACTACTTTACGATTTGTTAAATCATAAATTGCTTTGGTAGACCAGTGATTTGCTGGAACATCATTGAATTTTAATGAGTCTGTGTTATCAGCCTTAGCAGTAAATGCTCCTGCTCCTAGTAATGATGTACCCATAATTGTTAATGCTGTTGCTGTTTTTAAAAATTTGTTAGCCATTGTTTGTTCCTCCAAGTATATTAGTTTTTTCATAGATTCTTTTATTGTACCGAATTTAAACATAAAATCCAGATAATTTAACATATAAATTAATTAATTTATGTTTTTTTTATAACTACTGTTTTATATAGAAAATATAATCATTAGGGAATTGATTTGCAAAAAAATTCTATATATTTTATTTATAAATATTTTTTTAGTAAAAAAACTACACTTTTCAGTATAGTTTCTTACCTCTTTTTATACATATTGATATTTTTAACGGAAATAGATTTGTCCCATTCCTTCTTTGTTAGCCCATATCGGTGCTTTCATACTATCTATCCCTATCATTTTAAAAATAAGGAAGTGATGTTCAGCTTTTATCTTAAAATTCAATGGCTGATTATGATTAACGCGCCCTTTTGTATATTCATATTTCCAGCCATCCATCTTCTGCTCTTTCATTTTCTTCTCTATATCAGGAATTAGATTTACGTTTTTCCCTTCATACGTGTACTGAAAACCACCTGTTTGTTCTGCTAACTCTACTGTACTAGAAGCAAAATCATGTGCCTTTATTAACTGCATTCCATACAGTACACCCTCTGGTATAAGAGTTATCAATAGTAAAGAAAGCGTTAGAAAAAGCGCTGTTGTTACTGTATTTTGCATTTCTTACACACCTACTTTTTCTTATTTATTTCACGTTTCCTCCAGCTTTCTTGTTGTCAGAATCTGCTTCATAAATAAATATGTGTTTTGCGTTACTCTTAATGCTGCCTTTCTTTTCATCAAATTGTTTAGTATAACTAGCAGCTTCGGCATCTCCTTCAACGGCAATCATTGCAGGTTGCTCTTGTACGGCATGTGCAGAAAACTCTCGTTTTGATGCAGGGTCCTTAAATGTTGCATTTTGTTTATAAGACTTTTCAAATTCTTTCTTTGCAATTTCTGTGTCAATAGCAATTTCTTCTTGTGCTCGCAAAACACCTACTTTTACGGCTTTATCCATTGCTGTACTTCCAGCACGTTCTAATGCAGACTTATTATCTGTGTGTGTTGTATCTCCAATAATCATATCTGTCATTAAGAATAAACAACCAACAAATAATAATAATGAGGCGACACCTATAATAAATTTTTGCATCTTTCTTCACCCCTCCTTAATTTTCAGACTTCCGAAATCGAAATCCACTTAAAATGGAACTTTTCTTTTGGTTCAACAATTGGTTTGGTAGTAATAACCCTGCTATTTCCTTCATTATTGCTTCTAACTCTTTATAATAGTTCCGACTAGATAGTAACGTACTACTATTTAATTGAGATTCAAATACATCTTCTATCTCATATGGTGGTAAAGCAGTTAATACCTTATCTCCAAAACATTCTTCTACTACTTCATGCTTTAAAAGTGCAGGAGAAAACTTATTCCCAATGATTCTCGTTTTCTCTAAATCTAAGTAAGAAACGAGCTTTCTCTCTTTTGTTGTAAGAGGATGCGCTATCTTTAGCAATTGATGCAGATCTGGTTCCACTACAAAGAAGATATAATCTGCCATTTCACATATCTCATGGTATAAATCTTTATCCCAATCGCTCCCTGCATCAATAATAGATATAGGTGCTTCTTGGTTAGCCAATAAAACCTTAATAAAATGGTCAAAGTCCTGCTCTGTTTCGTTTTTCAGCTCTTGGTCCACTATAGGATTCTTTACGATATAATTTATTCTTCCTTGCTTCCATTTTGGAATTGATAATATATTAGGTTCCTTCTGTAGCATCTCTTTATATCGCTGCAACATAAATTCACTACGATAGTTTTCTGGTGCTTCTGTATATCCCTTTAATAACGGATACGTATAACCATCATCATATAAATTCTCTATATAATTGACATCAATCTGTAGTTCATTTAAATAAGCAGCTAAAAGATGCGAAACAAAAGTAGCACCACTTCTTCTGTTCATACTGGCTACAACTATTGTTCTTCTTGGAATGGCAATACCAATTTGTTTCTCATATACCGGCTCAAAAGCCAATTTATACTGTTTTTTTATAATTGGTGCTTTTGGCGTTTCCTGCTGGATAGACTTACTCTTTGGTTTGTTTTTAAATAATTTAGATTTAGAGGGAAGTTTACTGTTGCTACCTTCCTCTAATTCACTTAATACTTCCTCTTCTTCCTCATCAACAGGACCTTCGGGCAATTTCGTATGTTGCGGTGCCTGACTTGCTCCTACAATTTCCACTACATTTTTAATATCCGATTCCTGTAGCAGCTGCGGTATGACTTTATTATCAATATCAATTTTACGAGAGTTAAAAATGTCATAGATACCTAGATAAATCAGTTTCGCTAAAAATTCATCGTCATTTTCACGCTCTGTAAATACTACAATGCGAATATCCCGCTGAAAGCGAATGTCTCTTAACTTCTGTAAAATAATTAATTCTCGCTTATCTTCGTGTCCCGCATCAATATTTAATCGTTTGTCATTAATACATAAAATATCAGGTTGCTCCGTATCTAGAATTTCATCTAAATACTTTATGTGCATGACATCACTATCAGCTACTTCAAATCCTGCACCAACAAAATCCTCACGTAAATATGCCGTATACACAGTATCGCTAATAGCTAATACAATCTTTTTCATTATAAAAAACTCCTCTTTGATAGAAAATCGCTTTAAAGTAATAGCATGTTTTCAAAAGGCACTTTTGTTGCGTTTTGTATTTTTGTTAATAGTTCGGTGAGAAGTGATTCTATTTCAAATCCCTCCAAATTACATGGCATATTATCAATAAGGTTGTATTTGACTCTAACCTCTAAACGATCCTCGATTTCTTCTAACGGTACCGCACTAAATAAACTTTGTTCATATATAAATCCATCTCGAAGATTTTTTTGTATTTCTGTCTTGTCTTTGTAAACAATGGTTACTTGTGCTAATTCAATAAAAGGGTTATCTAAAGTTAATTTCGTATTCCAGTTTAGACTCCAGATTTCACAACGACCGTCTGCATGCACAACATTAGCAGCTACAGATGGAGTAATTGTAAATAAACGATCTACTGGAACATTTGTAAATGTAGTTTTTTTTCCTTCTACTACTTTCAGTCCTCTTTCCTCACGTTCATGCTCAAGTGCAATTTCCGCACCAAACAATGCAATTTCACAAAACACTTGCTCCATTATGGGTTTAATGCTTTCATACGTTCGAACAGCAAATACACTAAATTCTTGTGTTTCATCCGTTCGAACTAATTCATAAATGCTAAATTCCGCTGCATTTACAATTGCAAAAGGAATATCTTGTACAAAATTAGGATTTGTAAATAGCGAATCCGGAATCACTGTCTCTGGATGTTTGAAAAACTCTAAACCAAGCTGATATCCTTTTAGAAATGCATTCTTAGCAGCAGCTGGGAATAATGTTTCAAATCTTTTGAGACTGCTTTTAAATTGCTTCTCTTCGACCTCGTTATTAAATTCTCTATCTTGTAAAATGTTTACACGATCAGCAAGCAGTAAAAAATAGTAGTTAATAAGAGAATTAATTCTCTCCTCAAAAACTTGATTATCTTTACAATATTTATCAAATCTTCTTTTACTTTCATTAATAATTTCATTCATTCTTTAATACTCTCCTTATCATTTTCTAGTTATTAAATAAAAAAGACACACCAATGGCAGGTATATGCCCTCGGTGTGTCCGTTTAGCAAGAATTAAATATCTCTCGATTCGTATATTAATTTTAAACAATAAAACTTATGTATAAGATTATCTCTATAATATCTAAATGTCAATACTACTTCGCAACTATTAATTAAACTCACAAAAATAATGCTTCTAATTGATTAACCTTTTTCTTTTTTTGCATATGTCATTTAATCACCTAATTCAGGTAATACTATTAGTATATCTAAGTACAGGGTTTTCATACCAAAATTTCGATTTATATTTAAAACTAAATTTCAAAAGTAAAAAACCATTCATTTAATATATTCCTTACTTAGAGAACTTTAGATACAAAACAATCTTTATAGTACTCATAGCATAACTAACAGCAAACAACTAAAACATATTAATGTTATGTAAACAGCAAGGTAGTACAAACACGTTCAGTTGACATTAACATATCAACTGACATTGACATGAAATTACATATTGAGAGATGAATATAAGTTAAACTAACCCATCCAGTTCATACCTAAGCCAACTTATTAATTACATATTTCGCAAACAAAGATTATAAAATAACTTTTGAGTTCCTAATTTAATTATTAGACAAAAAAGCATGCAAATGATGAATATACATCCATACCATGTTTTCCTCGTAAGAATTAAAATGACTTTTAGTTTGCGCATACTTAAATTTGAATGATGTACAAAATCATTTCTATTATAGCTAAGTTTCAAAACCATTTCTTCCACTCAAATACTATAAAAACTACAATCTATATTTATAGATTATAAAGATATTAGCTGCACTTTTTATCATAAAAAAGAACTCATACTTATAGTATGCCCAACTAAATAAGTCTTATACCTGAACATTACAACTGCTATTTATAACTAGATTTCAAATATGCTACACCATTCTTCTTATAAACCTCATTGGTCAAGAAGGTTTATAAGAAGATCTATCTCCATTTAATTTTCAACACAATTTGAAGTACACAACCCAGGCGTGTTAATGTCATATAAACAATTAACTAACACTAATGCCTATGATTGAGATTGACACATCAATCGAGATTGATATGAAATGAAACAAAAATGCGTATATGTTAATTTCATATCAATATTTAAGATGTTATATCACTCTGATGATATCCAGATATAACTCAACGCAAAACTATTTGGTAGATCTACATTTAAGTTAATAGAATGTAACAACTAGCAAACCAGCGCATGCTATATTTTATTACCAATTACTTTTATTAACTTTTTAAGAGGTTTAAGTCATAAACAACCATTAGAATAACTAGTATCTCTAAGTCTAAATAGTAGTTTCTATCTCTGATCGACATGACATTAACAATTAGGATGATCCGTCCTTAGTTTGAGTAACTTTTGTTAATGTTATATAAACAATTAACTGTTACTAATACCTATGATTGAGATTGACATATCGATTGATATTGATATGAAATCAAACGAAAATGTGTAGATGTTATATTACTCTGATGATACCCAGATATAAATCAACACAAAACTATTTGGTAGATCTACATTTAAGTTAATAGAATGTAACAACTAGCAAACTAGCGCATGCTATATTTTATTACCAATTACTTTTATTAACTTTTTAAGAGGTTTAAGTCATAAACAACCATTAGAATAACTAGTATCTCTAAGTCTAAATAGTAGTTTCTATCTCTGATCAACATGACATTAACAATTAGGGTGGTCCGTCCTTAGTTTGAATATCTTTTGTTAATGTTATATTAATCTCATAGCGATTTCTTATTTCATGTCAATGTTATCTTTATGGATATTCGAAGTATACTTATCTAATTTCGGTTAACATGTCAATCTCATCATCTTATTTATGATTTTATTAATATATGCAAGCGTGTACTAGAGATCGGATATCTACAAAAACACATCATCAGGATTATTCTAAATCAAACTTTAGTATCTTAAAAACTTCCTCAAAATTCCCCATAAAATTCTTCGTTTACGATTCACATTTCATGTTAAAAGGTAATCTTTTTAGATCAACATGTAAACATAGGGTTAATATGTCTATTATAGTTAACAAAACATTAACAATATGCACTTGTGTGTTGTTAGAAGGTTGTTTTAGTGTTGATTTCATGTCAATGTCGCATTTTATATCAATGTTAATTCACGGGCTCAGTTTGTTCTTAAATACTGGTACAGATCGTTTTGTTGATACTGACTACATAAATTTCTATCATGACATGCAATATACAGCTTAAATTGTACATTCTATACTAAATTAATATACATAAGTAGATCCGTAGCAAGTAAATAGGGGGTAGGAACGAACCTCTTCGAAGTATTATGATTGTGCTCCTATATCCTTAAATACCGTTTTGTTTATTGAACAATACTAAATCTACATTAACATTATTTACTTTTTACTAGTTTTTATACGTGATAATTACATTTTGGACGTTACTATGTGTATTTTCCGTTATATACCTGGATTATATCCTTATAACTTATTTACAAAATAGCTTTATTTCCTTATCATTAATATTAAGTAGCCTAATTTGTTAATCTCATAGAAACTATCAGTAGTGCTACTAACATAATAAATATATTCCCATTAACAAAACATTACCAATTTGAAATATATAATTGGTAATAAAGTTACTAATTCAAATGAATTTTATACTGAACGTTAATGTTTTGTTAACAAGTGTATGTTTACATGTTAATTTCATATTTCATATAATTCACTGGATTGGTAGGGATTTTCACCAATATTATCGAAATACTAGCTAACATGTTAATTTCAGCTCACATGTTAATTATAATTGGTTGTTTATGAGTTGATTTTTGAGGAGGTAGTTACAATGATTGAGCAAAAAAATGAAAAACAAGACCATCAAATTAACGATGATGATATATTAGATGATAATGTTTTCGAAAAAGCATGGCGGATAACAGAATTCTCAAAACTAGTAGGACGTCATCATAATACAGTTTATAATTGGTTCAATATCCTAGAAGAAAAGGGACTTCATGAAACTTTAAGAACTCAAAATACAAATGAAAAACTCTATAATGCTTTAGACCTTGAAATTGCTCTATTTATAAAGCAGAAAAGGGATGAGAAATGGTCTTTAGATGCAATTATTGACCTTTTACCACACCAGTTTGATTTAAGACCAGTGTCACCAGAACATCAAACAAATGAGGTATCCACTGAATTAAACCTTCAAGCTACTGCAGAAATTATTGAAAAAATGGTAACTAAACAGTTAGAAGAAAAAATAAAACATATTGAATCTCATTATGAAGAGAAGGTACAGAGTATATTAAAGCAGTTACCACAACCAGAAGATATAGAAACGTTAAAATTACGCCAACGCCAAGATAGGCTTGATAATTTTATTATTGAGCATAGAGCACGCCAAGAATTAAGAAAACAAGCAGAGAGCTTATGGAATAATAAACCTGAGGAAGAGCGTACTAGAAAAGCAGGCTGGTTTAAAAAAGAGGAAGATTTGAGTAAAAAACAACTCTTCATAGAGCAGTACATACAAGATAATATTATTGAGCATATAAAATCTCTTATGAATTCAGTAGAATAATAAAAAAGTCTGGAACTTAGTCCAGACTTTTTTATTATTTTGTAGTACCAAACATTTTATCTGGATCTAAAAAATCTGCTAGATCTTCATCTTCATTTGCTCCAGCATTATTATTTTCTTCGTCACTACCCATATCGATAAAATCTCCAAATGCAAAACCTAAATCCTCATCCTCATCTATACTTTCAATCGTACTAATTTGAGACTTTTTATACTGAATTTGACTTTGTCTTTCTTTAAACTCATTAAATTCTTCAACTAAACCTTTAGATAATCTCGATGGTAATGCATCAGTTTTATAGAACGTATATACACTTCCTAAGAAATCATTCTTACTCACCAAATATCCATTAAAGACTGTTCCATTTATAGGTAAATTATTTGAAACTTCTACCTTAGCGTCATCCATAAAGGAATCATTAATATTCTTTTGCTCATCTAGGATTGCAAGCATACCAAAATGATGTACTTTTGATGCTTCAACTGAACCATCATCGTTCTTCTTCATCAAATCAATTGGGGGATGGAAAGAGCTTCCTCTTAACGATTCTTGAAACATTTCTATAATTGCATGACTATTTTCTATTTGATTCATATTACGTGAAACCTTATTAATTACTAAACAGCCCGTTTTCTCAAGTAAAATACGTTTAAAGTCTTGAGAATCCAGTATTACAGATGTACCAGATCCATTAGCAGCGGTATTTAACTCATGAATAATTTCACTAATACGTTGATTTGCATAATCTCGTGAGTTAGCGACACCTTTTTTCTCATTTTCATTTAATTCCTTAAATTCATCGTAAAAATGCTGGTTATCAGCAAATACTACAAATGCTACACCTTTTGATTTATCATTTGCTAATTTCCAAATTTCCTGTGAAAATTTATTTACTTGTCGTAATACATCAGGCCCATCCGCTCGGACGGGAAGAGTTACAACAATCCCCATTTTAATAAAGTCTTTGCGCTCAATAGCATTTTCAAAGGCTATTCTTGCAAACTTTGCCTGATTCGCCTTAATTTCAGCCATTGGATATAGCTGCGCAACCTTTTGTAATTCTTGTCTGATTACTGGCTTGTTATGAAAAGCCGAAAATTCTTCAATGGCCTTAATGATTGTAGAAGTTCCAGTTCCTCCACCTAAACCTGCAAAAAATAAAACAAGTTCATCCGTAGGTCTTACACGTTCAGTAATAAATTCTTTTAGCTTTTCTTTTGCTTCCTCATTTGAATCAAGGACTTTTACTGCACGCTCAGGGTTCTTACCTAAACCACCTAATTTTAGTGAAACTTGATTACTTTTTGGTACATTTTTTAATTCAGCTAGATCTCCATCATTACTATTTAGTGCTAAGCAATTATATACTGCTGTGCCATCTGTATGTGTATATTCCGCAAATTTATCTACCATTCTAGTACCAGCTTGACCAAAACCGATCATCGTCATTTTAACTGCCACTTCATTCTTTAAGAAGTTTTTTGCCATTATTTTATCTCTCCTTATTTATCTTTTTTCTTTTTCCTAACTCAATCAGTACTTGTTGCCCTCTATAAGTTGAGATCAAAAATTTATATGGGTGCATGGTTTTTTCATAGATTAAAGACATTGATGATAGCGTACTCACACTTATTTCAGCTGAACGTCTAGATATATTCGTACGTTCAACCTCTAATGAATAGGATTTTCCCTTTTTTTTCTTTACTCTCCTATCAATAACTACATTTTCCACTATTTCATTAATAGATATGCCCCTCATGTACTTCGTCTCTTGAAATTGTTTATTTACTATGTTTCCTATGTATAGAAATACACTATAGAGTATCTCATCTTGTTCAAGTATATCAGCAAACATGTTTACTACTTCATCTGCAAACTTGATTGTTTGATATTTTTCACTTAAAACTTCGTTCAAGTTGTCCCCCCCTTAAAACATTGGTTAATTATTCCTAGAAATATAGTACATCATTACACGTCGTATATCAAGTCATTATAAATAAAACTTATATAAAGGTCTTATATATAAGACTTATAAAAATAAAATTGGAATTAACCTATATATTATAAGGGTTTAGATGTACGACGTATATATAATGCGTATACATGTTATATCAATCTTAAATTTCATGTGATTTACATTTCAACAAAGATCATTAAAAAATCTAGATTAAAATTTCAAAAAAATGATTAAAAACCGCCTATTTTTTCAATATGAAAATCCAAGAAAAATTTATACATCTTATATATAAGTTTTATATATACAATGTATAAAAAAATGCTTTTATATCAATATAAAAACAAAAATGTTCTTATCCAATTAACATAAAAGTTTTATATAAGACTCTTATATACAACTTTTATATAAAACGTATTTATACAGCTTACATAATCCAACTTCACTTTCCGTAATTTTCTAACATCCTATATTGGTCGTGTGTATTTATATTACTAGGGAGATTTCAAGACGTTTTTATAGCAATTCACACTAAGGTTTGCTTTATTAACTAGCTGTTTTAACAGGATTTATTACTTATAAGACCGCTCATTGTTAATGTTATGTTAATGCACTGTTCTTCACTTAGTACTTGTTAGTTCACATTATTATATATGTTATAAGAAAAATTACCCTCTGTTCCTCATTTGAATTCAATTCCTTGTCAATTTCATTCATTCCTTGAAAACCAGTAGAAGAGGTTGTTAATTTCATATAAACAGCATCAATACCCTCAATATTCAACATATTAAAAAGAGAATACTAAGATAAATCAACTGTGACATTCTAAAAGTAGTGGGCTAACAATCACATCACTACTATGAAAAAGAAACATTTCTTCAAACTAGATTATTAAAAGTAAGATCTCATCTTATTAACATCAAAGTGATACTTACATTACAATAAAAACTTTTGTAATGTAGTAAGAATGATGATAGCAATTATAACCTTACATAAAATTAACAATCGGTTAATTTTACCATTTCAGTTAGGATTACTCCTTTTCAACGAAGCAAAAGGGGAAGTAGTTCAAGTGACTAAAACCTATATGTTAAGTACCTGTAGATATATCTCTAACTTATTTTTGATTTGGTAGAAACAATTAATAATATTTATCTAAGTGAATTTATCATTTTAGCCAAGAAGACTCCTTCCTCAAGGAGCGTGAAGGGTCACAGTCCAGTGAGTAGGTGGGAGATAAATTGGCTTCGAACAAGGGATGGCAGGAAGCCATCTTAATTGTTCGACATATAGAAAGTATTACTCTACCGCTTACCGAATGTACGTTTGGTGTATAATAGTCATATACCGAAATGGAGGTGAACCAAATAATGATTAATAAAGCCTATAAGTTTCGTATCTATCCAAATCAAGCACAAGCAATTCTAATCAACAAAACAATAGGTTGTTCTCGCTTTGTATTCAATCATTTTCTATCCCTATGGGATCACGCATACAAAGAAACTGGGAAAGGTTTAACATATGGTACATGCTCTGCCAAACTTCCTGCTATGAAGAAAGAGTTTGTTTGGCTAAAAGAAGTGGATAGTATTGCGATTCAGTAGTCTGTTCGCAACCTTGCGGATGCGTATACACGCTTTTTCAAAAAACAAAACAGCGCACCGCGCTTTAAATCTAAGAAGAACAACGTACAATCTTATACCACAAAACAAACAAATGAAAACATTGCCGTTGTAGGGAATAAAATAAAGTTGCCGAAACTAGGCCTTGTTCGATTTGCTAAAAGTCGCGAAGTAGAGGGGCGTATTGTAAATGCTACAGTTAGACGGAACTCTTCTGGTAGATATTTTGTGTCACTATTAGTTGAAACAGAAGTACAAGAACTTCCGAAAACACATTCTTACATTGGAATAGATGTAGGACTAAAAGATTTCGCTATTTTGTCAGATGGAACACACTATGAAAATCCGAAGTTTTTCCGATCATTAGAAGATAAGTTGGCGAAAGCACAGCGTGTGCTTTCTAGAAGAACGAAAGGATCTTCTCGCTGGAATAAACAACGAGTAAAGGTAGCTAGAATTCATGAATACATATCAAATACTAGAAAAGATTACTTGGACAAACTTTCAACTGAAATCATCAAAAACCACGATGTTATCGGTATAGAGGATTTGCAAGTATCGAATATGTTAAAGAATCATACGTTAGCAAAAGCAATTAGTGAGGTATCTTGGTTGCAATTTCGATCAATGTTAGAATACAAAGCAAAATGGTATGGCAAACAAGTCATTGTCGTATCGAAAACATTTGCTTCCAGCCAATTATGTTCTTGTTGTGGATATCAAAATAAAGACGTTAAAAATCTCAACCTACGTGAATGGGACTGTCCTTCTTGTCGTACAAACCATGATAGGGATATTAACGCAAGTATCAATCTAAAGAATGAAGCGATAAGGCTTCTAACCGCAAGGACTGCGGAGTTAGCCTAATCAATTAGAGTTCGATAGAACTCTTTACTTAGGAATCCCTTACTTCTAAACGAAGTGAAAGTGGGGGTAGTTCAAGATTCTATACAATAAAAAACAACTAAAGGAAAAAGTTGTTTTTTAAATTGAGCCAATACCATAATTTAGAAAGGGCGCTTCATCACAAATAAAAAGTTGAATTTCGAATTAAAGATAGAGAAAATTACTCTTTATTATCAATAAGCCTTTTTATAATTCTTGAATAATTTTAATCAATTAAAATGGTATTTTTACTATCTATTAAATGTTAGGACGTCATAACATTATTTTATAAATGGAATCTCATTATAACTATTGTTAGGTGTCTAGTAGTAGCTCGTCCTAACAAAACAAAGGATTTAATAGAGCCTTATAAATCAATAATTTATAAGAGATTTATAAGAGTAATTATCATCTCAACTTCGATGTACAAAATGAGGTATCTCTAAAGATTAGAATCTCTTATTCATTTTTTCTTGTTTTACAACTACCACATCAATGTAATAGTATATTAAAAATAATAAGTATTTAATTTAAGTTTAATTCAATATAAGAGGTGTATGCATTGTCCGGAAAAGTGTATAAATATAGAAGATCAGGTACCAAAAAACATTTTCACTTAAAAGAAGCTGACATATTTGTCTTTACAGTTTTATATTACAAAAGAGCACTTACAACAAGACAAATCACTCAGTTATATAGTGCATTTGAGGGAAAAGAATGTTCTGAAGCTAGCATATTTACAAAGCTTGACCGTTACTCACAATATGGAGCTATGCTAACTAAAAGAATAGATAAAAAGGCTGACAGTATTACGAAACGTGCTTTATTTTCCTTAAAAGAAAAGACAATTGAATTCTTAATGGAAATAGGAAGAATTTCTGAAAAAAGTTCAAAAAGACGTTACTCTAAAGCAACTTCTTTTCACACAATGTGTTCACGTGAGGTCATGATCCGTACTCTTTTAGTGACTACAAAGAAGACACAAACCAATGAAGTATTATATGAATTGGATATTCGTTCTTTTTACCAGAAAAAAAATGTAAAAATTGAGGACAACCAATTAGCCTTGATTCCTGATGAACATATTTCATATCAAGATAAAAATATCCATATTGAGATGGATATGTGTAAAGAAACCAATTCTACCTTAGTTGAAAAAGTAGAGAAGTACATAGAATATGCAAAAAAAACAAATGAGGATGTAACGGTTGTCTTTGTTATGTACGACAAATCAATGTTCCTTGCAGAAGATGCAGAACCGCCATACATACGTATGAAAAATCTATTATTTTCTATGCGGAAGTATCATGAACTATTAATGAATATACCAAATCTAAATGTACACATTTGCTCATTGAAAGATGCTGGAGATGTTATTTCAGATATCCTTCTAGGAACAGACGATAATCAAAACTTGGAACAAGATATTCTTTTTCCTTTATCTCAACGTACAGTAGGAGATGTCACTTGGCGTTACACATTTGTCGAAAAAATTCAAACGTTTAAAGAATCAATAGATGGTGGCCTTCGACGAACATACAGGAGAGATAAAGATTCTATTCAAGATTTCTTTTTTATTTTTGGAAATGAAAATGATTACCGAATGATTGCAAGATTAGATGATGTCGTGTTTTCAAGAAGGGATGGAGATGAAGGCGTTCCGCTTGTAGTTATCTATCCTAAACGTGAAAATCCTAGGGATATTCTACTGATGAATACTTATGCTAATGTACTACTTCTATCCATTCAAAATACAAATATAGCAACCGATGAACAGATCATGGTACATACTGCAAATAACGTTAATCCGAAAAGACGTAAACTTGTAGAATTATATTAATCGTTTGTTTTTTATATACCTTTATATAATTTTATTGATTTTTATTATTTAAGATGCTAGAATAACGTTTGAACTAAACACTCAAAACTACAATCAAATCAGAACATATGAAATTAAGGCAAGCGACACACGCTGTTTTTACAGTGGGTGTCGCTTGCCTTTTTTGTATGGAGAAAGGTGGAAGTGGAAAATGACAATGAACTTACAATTTGCAACAACTACTGGGGGAGTGCTCTCAGCAAGAGAGGCACTTAAAACTCCAGAACTAGTCCTTAAACATATTACAGAAGGGGGAGCTAAATTTTGCGTTTCCCTACAAGATATTAAAATCCCAGGAAAGCCTAATTATTATTGGTACGATGTAATAATTGAAACTGCAACGAATAACAAACTAGAGATAAATATTGCCGTACTTTCTCAAGAAGAATATAACCAATTGTGTGAAGGAGATAGTATTGACTTATATTTAAAACAAACTGAAGATACAGCGAAATTCTTTCTAAAAAAATCAAAGGAACAATTCAAGTCAGAACTTCATAATCGTTTTACATTACACCATAAAGCTCAACTATGTCTTTAAAAGGTAGGTGAACCTTTATGGAAACATCTAAGCAAAGATTACCATTATACTCTACAATCGCCTTAATTAGCGGATTTATCCTTTCATTTGGATTTGGTGTAGCAAACTACATACAGTTACTCTACTATGCATTTGAACCACCGTCTTATCCTATAGAAATTACATATGTACCACTATTTTTAATGTTCTTCTCTTTGCTACTAGGAGAATTTAGTTTTAGGTTCTACAGCCGTATCCCAGCTTTACAATTTCAAAATGGCAAGTTATTAATTTTAATTGCTTCTCATTTTGCAGTAGATATTCAGTTTTTATGGTTTGCAACTGCTCCTATCCATGCGAAAGTTATTCCTTATCTTATGAATAAAGCAAAACATGTTAATTTTGGTGAATATCAAGCAATAGGGGATGTATTAACAGGAAATTTCCATACACTTACCATGATATTTGTATTCTTACCGACCGTATTTATGATTTTGTTTACTCTTTGGTATAGTGGCCATATTATCCGTTACAGAGAAGAAATCTTAAAGTGGGTACAAAAATACGAATATAAAAATCATAAGTTGCAAAAGTGGTTTAATAGCCAAGAGGAACAAATATATCCTGATGTTGAGATAGGTCCTCATATTAAGCACAAAGAAATGATTCGAATCAAGGGGAAAGATAGAACCCTAAATGGAATTATTATTGGTCCTATTGGTTCTGGTAAGACATCTAGTTTAATTATTCCAATGATTAATCAAGATTTACACTGGATGGTACGTTTTATAAATAAGTTTGAAAATACGTATAAAAAGAATAATTATGATACAGAAGAAGTAAAAGGAACATTTTTAAATGGGATAACTGTTATTGAACCGAGTAATGATTTATGCCAAAAGGTATTTAAGTTAGTACAAGCACACAAGATTCCTGAAAGTTCAATTTATTATATTGATCCCACAAACCCTGATACCAAAAATATTAATATTTTACGTGGACCAGTTGATAAAGTAGCCGAGGTTTTTGCAATGGTTATCCAGGGTTTGTCGGAATCTAATAATGCATTCTTTGAACAAGCACAACGGAACCACCTTAAGCAACATATTTATTTATTAAAACTACATAACCCACAAAAAGATGTGACCTTTGATGACTTAATAGATATGTACGACGATGTAGAACGTGTACACCGTATGCACAAACTATTAAAAGTACAGGTAGAAAAATTATATGATTTTGTTCAAAGTGGTGTTGCTTCACGTGACCAAAAAAACGAATATAAGATTATAAAAGGTATCGATGAATGGTTCGATAATACTATTCGTGAAAAAACGGGTTTCCAAGGGGAACCGTCCGTTTATAAATCAGGAAAATATCGTGGAAAACCAATGCATTATGACCGGGAAGAAGAATATGTAAAAGGTTTGCGTAACATCTTAAAAGATTTAGCCTCAAATGTTTTAATACGACGTGTTTTATTTGGAAAATCAGATTTTGATTTTGATGTTCACGTGCGCCCATACGGGCATTTAGAGATCCAACTCTAGCAAAGTTGTAGGCTCAGGTCTCACAAAAGCCTATCATCAACCAACTTATCCATGAAGGAAACTGAACGGGGAGTGTAGCATGTTGGTAAAGCCATAAGTTAATTAGTTACCCAATTACGACTGAATGGCCAGATGAAATGTATAGACAAGGATGAAAGCTAAACTGCTTAAACGATAGTCCAAAGGGGGATATCGAACCCCATGACGAAAGGTAACTAGTAACGTTGTGTAGTAATGACCATTTAATCAGGTGGATGTTAAATGGTAAAGAAGGTCGAGCTCTGTAACCTTAGACTCATGCCCCAGAGATCCATTACTAACTATCCACTGTAGGTGGAAAAGGACGAAAGTCGCATCCGACACTATATCAAGCTTATCTCTAAATGCACTAAATGGGGATTACCTAAGTTGGAACGCCAACACAAACTGGCTATTAAGGATGATACCAAGTGCAAAACAAGGTATGTGGCTTATGAATATCCAATAAGGTAACGGAGTTTCCGTAGTAGTCAGAGATAGGGAAAGCCTATTACAAGGCGAAGGGAAACAGTTTATCAGTTTAATACAAATTAGGAAGGAGCGCGAGGCTCTATGAGAAATCCAAATGAGGTATTAAACAGCCTACGTACCATGGCTAGTAATACAGACTACAAGTTCAAGAGGCTATACAGAAACCTGTATAACCCAGAATTTTATTACATGGCATATTCTAAGATATATGCCAAAGAAGGTAATATGACCAAAGGTACGGATGGAAAGAATATCGATGGAATGAGTATTGAAAGAATTAACACTCTTATAGACAAAATTAAACACGAGACTTACAACCCTTATCCAGCTAGACGAGTTTATAGGGAGAAAGCTAATGGTGGTAAAAGACCACTAGGCATCCCTTCTATGGATGATAAAATTATACAAGAAATAATACGAAGCATCCTTGAGAGTACTCATGAATCTACGTTCTCAGATGATTCACATGGGTTTAGACCTAAAAAGAGCTGTCATACTGCGTTAACTCAAATTCAAAAGACATATAGAGGTGTACGATGGTTTATAGAGGGAGACATAAAAGGTTTCTTCGATAACATAAATCATCATACACTTATAAACATCCTTAAAAGAAGGATTAATGATGAAAAGTTTATAAGGTTAATCTGGAAGTTTCTCAGAGCAGGTTATCTCGAAGAATGGACATATAACAACACATTCTCTGGCACTCCACAAGGAGGCATAATCAGTCCCATACTATCAAACATTTATCTAAACGAATTAGACAAATTTATGAAGATTTACAAACAACAATTTGATAAAGGGTCAACAAGAAAAACAAATCGTGATTATGGGTACCTATCGGAAAAGAAATACCGATTACGAAAGAAACATAAGGAACAATGGGGACAAATGCCAGAGGAAGAAAAAAGAGAAGTTAAACTACAGTGGAACAAACTACACAAAGAACAGCTCTCTATCCATTCAAAAGAACCTATGGACGAAAACTACAAAAGAATTGTATATACCAGGTACGCAGATGATTTCCTCATAGGAATTATAGGTAGTAAAGAAGACGCAATTCAGGTCAAAGAAAATCTCACGATTTTTCTTAAAGAAACCCTTGAACTCGAGTTGTCACAAGAAAAGACTCTCATAACCCATAGTGAAAAATTAGTACAATTTCTCAGTTACGATATTACAATTTCAAGAGAAGAAGCCACAGCGAAAACAACCCATAGAAGGACGAAAAGGCTATTTTCTTACACGCCTAAACTATACGTACCCAAAAGCAAATGGATAAAGAACCTATTTCAAAAAGATGCACTAACAATTGACAAAAATACAGGTACTTGGAAACCTAAGCACAGAACCTATCTAAAAGATAATGACGACTTAGAGATCTTAAGTATATACAACGCAGAAATTCGTGGTCTATATGAATACTACAAATTGGCGAACAACGTAAGTGTTATAAATAAATACAAATACATAATGGAATATAGTATGTATAAGACGTTTGCTAGCAAGTACAAAAAAAGTGTTAAAAAAATACTCAACAAATATAAAACTAATGGGAAATTTGGTATACGATACAAAACTAAAAACGGTGAAAAGATAAGATATCTTTATGACCAAGGATTTCAGAGACAAAAAAGTATAGATACCAACATAGAAGTCGATATTCTCCCTAATACCTTAAAAATGTCTGGAAGAACAAGTCTCATTGAACGATTATTAGCTGAAGAATGTGAAGTGTGTGGCAAAAAGAATCAAGCAATCGAAATGCACCACATAAGGAAGTTAAAAGACCTAAAAGGTAAGAAAATGTGGGAGCAAATGATGATTGCTAGAAAAAGAAAAACTATGGCACTCTGCCATCAATGTCACGTAGATTTACACTCGGGTAAGTTGGATTGATAAATGGAGAGCCGTATACTTGGAGACAAGTACGTACGGTTCGGGGGGGAGTACATGGAAACCTATCATAGAAATATGATAAGGCGCTGGGTACTTACCCTACCTAGAGCAGGGTGGTATTTTACTAGTAAATACAGCCAAAGGAGAACTTGCAGATCTTTCTAATGTACTAGGAAAATTCGTATTACTAAGTATGCAAAATGCTGTATTCCGAAGAGAACCAAATATTTCACCGTACCATCATATTATTGTGGATGAATTCCCTGATTATGTTGTGCGCCCGTTCAAAGAGTTCCCTGCACAATCTCGTAAATATAAAGTCATTCTGACAATTGCAAGTCAAACACTATCTCAATTAGCTTTGGATTTCACAGAGCAGTATATGTTTACTTTACTAGGTTCGTTCCGTAACAAGATGATATTTGGTGATGTAACACCATATGATGCAAAAATTTTCTCTGACATGTTTGGTGAAACAGAGGAATTTAAAGAATCCGAATCTGAACAAGGGATTTCTCCTATGCAAGAGAATCCCGTTAGTCGCTTAGGTTCAACATATCAAAAATTAAAAGAAGTCGTTATGTCACCAGGAGATATCATGGCACAAGGTGCCTTCATTTGTGCTGCGCGTATTGTACAAGACAATCATGTACAACCTGTACAACAAATTACTAGTAACTTTGTACCCAAAGAGGAATTTGCTCAAGCAATCATTCAAGTAGAGATCAAGTCTGGACAATATTGGGAAACTGAACGTCTTCGACTCATCGAAGAATCTATCGCAAAATCAAATCCTATGAAACATGTAGATGCAAATAATATAAAACAGATAGAATCATTTCTACCTATGTATGGTGATAAAATAGGGCAAAATAATTCCATAGAAACAAACAATAAGAACCAACATATTGTACCGTTGGAGAATTATAAAGAACACAAGTCCGAATATGAAACAAACACCGTAGAAAATGTAACTTTTCCTGATTATTTTAAGGCTGTCAGTCAACAGGGAAATGTTATTGCAGAAACTGAAATTAAGTTGTATGAAGAAATTAAGGCATTCGTTATTGAATTACAACAAATCTCACCATCACTTTTGGAAAGAAAATTCAGGATTAATCATATGAAGGCTGCACGTTTTATTGAGAAGTTAGAACACAATCAAGTTGTGAGTACTTACACAGGGAATGGCCCTCGTAAAGTTTTAATTTCAAACAATAATAGTACATCGATATTATCAAAGGACTCTCAAATTAATACTACTCCTTCATCTAATACAAATTTAAATAATACAGATTTAGATAATACAACTTCACGAGAAAAGAGGATTCCAAACGTAAACATAGAAGTCAAGCAAGGGGAAACAAGCTTTTTTAAAGATATCCTATACGATGATGTAGTATCCTTTGTTAAGGAATCAGGGACTGCTTCTATAAATGCACTACAGAGCGCATTTAAAATCGATTATACACGTGCTTCAAGATTACAAGATGCCTTACAACGGAATGGCGAGCTGCCGGGTATAACAAAGGAGACACATATGGAAAGTGTAAGTCCTAAACAAAATATAGAGCTAGCAGAACGGAAGAAAGAGGTATCTAATACTATGTTGGAACCAAAAAGGGATGTAGAATACCCAATTCATTTAGGAATTCCTGTTGAGACCGATCCACTGCAAAAAAAGCTTCCAACAGGGGGACTTATAACTACAGTATTAGAGGAAACAAAAACAAATATGAAAACTAATTTAATACCAACTACAAAAACAGTTACTCCCACTCAAGAAAATAAGCTTGATGAAGAGGTTGCAAAAGTTTACGAATCTATTGGCATTACTGTTCATCAAAACTTAGAAAAGAATATGATAGAGAACACTAGAAATAGTGAAGAGCAGCCTGAATATAAACATATGAGCTATAAAGAACGCCAAAAGGGCTTAAAAGCCAAACAAAAAAATAAGTATAACAATACGAATATACTACTTAACAAAAACAAGCAACAAAAGAAAAATACATCTAATGTAATGAGTAAGGAATTAGATGATTTTTTTGATTAATACCTATAATAACTTTTAATTCAAGATTTTATTTCCAGGAAAAGCTAGATATAGTATTTTAGCTTTTCCCTTTTAAAAAAATAAGACTTGCACAAATTACTTAAAAACGTTATATTAAAATTAATAATTATACAAACAAAACATGACTTACGTGAAGGACACACCTTACGTACCATTCCAACGGTACAGGTGTGTCCTTTTTTTACGTTCTAGGAGGGAAATATAATGGTAGAAGGTAAAGTAAATACTCAAATTGCAAAAGAGCTAGGGATGGTATTTGAACCGGATAGCATGCTAGAGGAAACCTTTATAGAAACAACTTTCAATCAATTTGAGCGAATACGTGAACATGAATTAGATGAATTAGCTCGTATGAAACGTGAACGTACTGTAGGGAAAGGCTTAATTACCGTAGTATCTGAAAAATTATTCCCAACTAAAAACGGGACATCTGAGCGAATACAAGTGCTCACAATGCAAATTGGTACTCATACGACAGCATATTGTCCAATTACAGAGGCAGGTATAAATATTCCTAAAAATCCTCAATGGCTGATAGGTAGAACAAAACCTGTTATTATTGAGCATTTCCAAAAAACTGAGGAAGGGAACTTTGCTGTTGTATCTATCACTGCGGGAGAACTTGCACTGCAAAGAAAATTATATGAAGAAATAGTAGAGCAAGAGGGGAATAAAGTATACACAGGAACAGTTTCTGGACATATTCCATCTGCACAAACTATTCTGGTTGAAGTTCATGGTGTAACAGTAGGAGTAAGATACTCGCAATGGTCTCATTCATTCGTCCGCTCGACGGATATTATTATTGGTGATGTTGTAGAGCTTATCATCGATAAAGTAGTGGAAAGGAATGGGCGATATGAGTTTAGAGGAAATAAAAAGAAACTAGAAACAGATCCAATGGAAAAACTATTAGAATTAAACAAACGACGTGACCGATTTATAGGTAAAATTGTAGGGATAGATGCTATTGCTGGAATTTTCGTAGAGGTTGCACCAGGTATTCAGTTTAAAGGACTAAAAGGTCGTAATCTGGCAAATCCAACCATGGATGACGCAATAAACCAAACAATTGTTACATGTGAGCTGCTTAATATTGATGCTAAAAATAGAAGAGGAACAGTACGTATCCTAAATTATCCGCAAGGCCAAAGTAAAAAATCTAATTCGTCAATTTACCAATTTTAATGGATGATTATGCATACAATAGAGAAACAAATGTCTACTTATATCCCTTCTATTCCTCATTTATCAAGTGAGGATGCACAAGGACTTCAAATATATCGAATACATGATTTGGATAAAACCTATGTATTCCACTCTTATGACGAATTAGTTAAGTTTAAGCAACTTTTAACAGAGGAACAATATGCTATACTCAATTTTATTGGTGTTCATACATCCGTTCGGTTTAATCATTTATTATATCTATTCAAGAATAAATTTTCGCGGAAGAAAATTAATAATGCACTTCAAGGATTACTTTACTATCAATTTATCGAAAAATGGCAAGTAGAAATTTTTGATATGGAAATCTTTGAAGAAACATATACCTTATCCAACAATGGATTTAAACTACTAAAATACTGGCAAGGAAATATGTTCTTCTTTGCCCCAGAGCGTCTTGACAATCATGGTAAATATATTCACCTGCGTTATTGGCATGATATAGACCTACTTTGCCATTTACGCTATGCTCCTTCATTTTTAGGGCATATTATGCATCCATCTATTAGTAAAGGGGTTTTTACCCCTTCTTTAAGTTTTATAGTAAATGGAGGAAAAGAACGTAAATTTAATTTTGTTGTATACTCCACCTTATTATCTGATCAAAAGGATCGATTAAAACGAATAATTGCTAGATGGAAGACTTTTGTAGATTCAGGAAAAGATGTTATTATGCAGGACTTAGGGAATAACCCTACAATCTTAGTTATTTATGTTTCTACTAAAAAACAAGCAAAGCAAATTAATAATGAACTATTACTTGATTTAATTCCTGGTAAAGTATTGTTATGCATAGGGGAATCTTTACATTTTCAAGGATTACAACACGCTTTTTATCAACCTCTTGCAGAAGGGGAGATCAAACGATTAGATACAAAGCTATTTATAGAAAACTAAGCCACCATACAAGCTTTCGCTTTAAAGGTGGCTTGTTTATTTTATAATTAGCTTGGAGTATTCAAAAAAACTTAACAAAATTAATAATCCTATATCTACCTCTATACAAAGCACGGATTTTGCGAAATAATATTCTTTGACACCTGTTAATAAAATAACATTATATACAAATATAGTTATTTCATTGGAGGAATATAAAAGAAAGGAGTACTATATTGCTACGTATACAAAGAGGGTACATGTACGATCCTGATGATAATGAGGTAATAGTAAATGAAATTTTCTATGATGGTACATCAGAAAAAAAGTTAGGCAGTAAAATGGGTGTATTTGATGCAGTTAAAGTACCTGTTGCTATTTTTCAAAAGGTCCAGGAAAACGAAAGTATGACCTATATGGAAAGTGTTGAAGTAGAAGAAAAAAATATTAAGGAAATACTTTGTTATTTAGTTCAAAATCAAAAGCCAGAAAAGCTATATTTTGAAATACAGTACATGAAGTAACTCCAGGGACTGAATATAAGAGGGGATTTATAGCAGAGGATTCAGGGGCATTATTATACAATACATGTGGGATCTGCATATAAACTTCCTTCTTATCCCTTTTCTATTGAAAACAATTGAATATAATATAAAAATGGTTTAATATAAATCTATATTTATTGTTTAATTGATTCCGTCTATTCCCACACCCTATGTGTTGTGGTTGAGTTTTAGAAACAAGTTGTATTCTTGTTTCAATTATGAAAGGGCTTCTTTGAGCCGATTAGTGTATATATAGCTTATTTTGCTATGCACATTTTAATCGACTTGAAGAAGTCCTTTTTGTGTTGTCTTCGAGTTAGGAATCACTTATACATAAACCTTCAGGACTAAAAGTATGCTAAATGAGAAAACACATATTTTGTGCTTTTTGTTTAATTTAGAGGAGAGATTATATGAATTTTTACAGAGTATAGCTTGAACTACTCACCACTTAACGTCCTAACGGACTGTTTGAAGTGGGAGATTCCTGCGAACACCGATGCATCCACGAGTTATCTTAGCAGGCTCTACCCGCAGTCCCTACGGTGAGAACATAAGTATCTTGTACGCTGACTCACCACACTACCTACTTTAGCTTGGTTTTCGCAATTTTGAGAAGCGTGGGGCGATAGAACGTTGAAGATTTTACGGTTGCAACGTTTTTCTGCAACCAACCTCAAATCTTCAGTTTTCGAAGTGCAACCTGTACAAGTAAATGATAGCAAATATGTTGGCTTATGCCAACCGACATTCATCTCCCACCTAAAATTGGTGTTTCACACCTTCACATTTTTAAGGAAGGAGTCTTCTGTCGGAAAACGATAAAAAAATATGGATGAAACGCACATATTTCGTGCCTTTTATTTAAAAAAGAGGATATTTATGATGAAATATGAACATGCAATTACTTTAGATAAGTCAACATTATCAATAGGGGAAATGATTTAAAACTTTCAAAAGAAAAAAATTAATTACCACGTTAAAAGTTATGAACTTACTATCTATAAAATCAAACCTTTATCGCTCCTTTATACTGTTGGAAATTCCAACAGTTTACGATGAAGTAAGATAATAAGTATCAATTCATAATGGCATTCGAAAGAGAAGAACAAGGGAATCTAAATATGTAAAGTACTTGTTGCAATGCTAAAAGCACAAGAAATTAGAATATGAAACTTGAGAGGAGTTATATAATATGATTACAGTTAATCGAGGATACATATATGATCCAGATGATAATGAAGTCTTAATTACCGAAATTTATTATGAAGCTGCTACAGATACTAAACTAGGAAGTAAAATGAATAACTTATCTTACTCAGCCATTCCTAATGAGATTAAACAAAAAATAGAAGCAACTGCTTCATTATCCTATGTGGAAAGCATTGAGATGTCTCAGCCATTAGCTGTCGTATATCAAAATGAAATTAACATGTATGGAAAACCAGAAAAATTATACTTTGAGTATACAAACATTTAAAAAGAAAAAAGACATTGAACAGTTTGTTTCAATGTCTTTTTTCTTTTTAAACTATAGAGGAACAAATGTTTAAGGTTTTGTTCCTCTATAGTATTTTAGGTGTGTTATACTTATATTTATAAATTATAATATTTCGTATAAGTCTAGGTTTGTTTGCTACTATTCGATATATATAACTGGAGGAAGAATTATGGTTTTTTTTTAAAAGATAGTATGTGGTGTTTGTGATAAAAAGGTTGGTTTAAATCGTTATAAAATACTAAAATCTGATGCATGGCTATGCCCAGATTGCTTTCATAAAGCAGGTGGCTTGGGTGTTGTAAGTGTAAGTACGGACACTATCGAAGAATTGAAAGCTACAATCGATGCAAAGATAGCAAAACTTGCTGAGGATCCATTGTCATGCGCTGAAGGAATGTATCAATTCTGTATAGATAATAAATTCGGTTCTGGCTTTAATGAAAAGTGGGGTGTAAAACACTTCAAGGTACTAGAAGATAACTTGATGAATGGCGAAAAAATTCATATGACTTATATCGGAATGCATGATTATCAATCTACAACAAAGCATGATGGTAATTATGCCTACGCCATAACTAATAAACGCATTATGTTCGGACAAAAAACAATGGCTGGTGAAAAATTCAAAGCAGTAGATCATGAAAAGATAAATGATATATCTTTTGAAACAGGGATGTTGTTCGGCTTTCTAACAATTGATACTCCGCAAGAAAAGATCAAAGTTGCGTTAGATAAAGATTCAGCAAAATCCATTAATAATCATATTCATCAAGTTCTAGATACTTTAAAAAATAAACCTAATGAAGCTCAACCACAAGCAGTATCTGCTCCAATATCAACAGCAGACGAATTAAAGAAATTCAAAGAGCTGTGCGATATGGGTGTTATTACAGAAGATGAGTTTAACGCCAAAAAGAAGCAGTTGCTTGGTATATAAATACAAGATAAACAAGACAAGTATATAAGAGAGAAAAAGACATTGGACGTATTTGTCCAATGTCTTTTTTATTACACTGCAGAGGAGCATGTATAATGAATATTGTAAATGAAATAGAAACTGTACCCTATACAAATTATTGGCTAACCTATAGTTTCTTTTTAGGTGACAGTTTATTAAATTATTAGCGATAAAAGCCAATGATTTAAAATCGAGACATACTTTTTCTTATAATCTGACTAATAATTTTTGTTACCTAGGGCAAGGATATCAAGGTGTTGAGGAGGTACTAAGAAATGTACGAATTTGCCCAAAGTCATCATAAATATTGCGTGGAATAGGCCACGTGTGCGTGACAGGATAGTTCTTTAAGCTACAATCAGGTGATACAATATCCCGCCATTTAGTAAGGAAATCCTCCATCTTTAGTTAAATAAAGAATCAAAAAACCAGATTCCACACTGCGTCCCCTAAGACGGTCCTGTTGTTATTTAGGATGTATGAAAAACTAACTTGATTACTCTTATCAGAATTGAGCATAACTGTACACGTAACGTTAGATATAGACATACAAACATCACTTTTATCTCCAGTATTACTGTTGAATACAATCCAACCTGAGTCAAAGTATGTTTTAGTTAAGCGTTTATTATCCGCCTCAGCAACTTTTAAGGCTGTTTCTTTTGGTTCGAATCCCATAAAATATCCCCTCTTACCCAATTATATATTCATTGTACGAATGTATTTTTGTCCTAGTAAATTGGATTTAACTATTTTTAAATATTAGGCAGTATTACTACTTTACTTAAATCTAAAATACATACATTGTCATGAACGAATTATTATTTTGAAGGAGATGAGATATTAATGCATATAGTTCCATGTTGTCATCTACAGATATATACATCATTTACACCAAATCCTATGCAGTATATTCCATATGGGTCATGGGATACTTTTGTACAGCTCAATCCGCAACCACTACCTCCTGGTACTTTTGTAGAACTCAATCCACAGCCACTACCTCCAAGGTATCATTATTAAAAACAAAGGCCTTCTAAAAAACTTAAATTGCAGAGTACATCTAAAGATCACTGGAAAGGTAGTCTTTAGATGTATTTACATACAGAACATTGCTTTATATACAACTACAGAGGAACACACCATTCTATTACACGTAACCCCCAATTTAACTTTCACTTGCCTTTGGACTTTCGACCTTCACCAACTTGAGTAATAAGGTATCTGTGATGATGGATTCTAACAAAACTTCAAGCAGGTATACAAATGTTATTAAGCATTGAAAGAAGTTGGGAAACTTCTAAAAGGATTTCTTGCACTAAACGGTAGAACAGTCCCTAAAACTTATAACCTTTTAATGCTGTAGATATTCGTTACCCGTATTTTAAAGCACTTGCTGCGCCAAGATACGTCTATTCAACCTTGCATGTTTTACTTCAAATCGTATCATCTTTTGTATAACAACCTCAGACAAAGCCTTTGGCTCATCTTTTTCGTACATCTAACGATATGTCCCCTGATTAAAATCAAATGCCACAAATAGGGGATTATCTGTATACTTTCTAGGTCTTACAGGTTCCGGAATAGTTTTATAGTACTTCTAGAGTAGTTTCGTATAATTCTTTTATGATGATATATAAATTTATGCCGTGTTCACCACGAACCACTAAGGTATTTCTAACCAACTGTATATCGCTCATATTAGGCGATACAAGCTCTTGTAAGGACAACCCATAGTTTACTACTAAATCTATTATAAAAGCGTTTCTATCCACAATAAGAGGGCCAGGTTCAACTTGTCTTCCTGTTAATCCTTTTGTTGAAAGGATAGTTTGTTTTAATAGTTTTTCTTCTGCTTTGGTAATAAAATCCTTATCACTTAGTGATTGATCAGGAATTAAGGAGAGGTGAAAATCATCTACTGAAGTATTTATCGTTAAAGACATGTTCAATTTATTTAAGAACGGCCATATTCTGTGCCATGTTTTCTAGCTCATAGAAATACTCCTAATAATTTTCTTTAGGTAGTTCACTTCATGATTTGATATGTAGGAGCTTCTCATTTGCTCTTAGTCACTTATAAAAACCTGTAATATCGTAATTATAACGTTCAACCCCAGATTGTTTACGTCCATTTTCTGCTAAATAAGCAGAAAATGCTTCTAATACTACTTCTAAACTAATACCCTTGTTCATTATAATCACCTAAATTCTTATCATATATTATAACAAAAAATAAGTGAAAGACCTGCTACCGCCCTTTGCTACGCTCGGTTGCTGGCATATCAAAAAGGAAAACGGACAAACAACCCTTTTCCTTTTTGATATGTTGTTTTTTATTTTCAATGAAAAAAAGACAAATCTCGTCCTAATAAGGATTCGTAGATTTGTCCTTTTACATGGGAGTAATGATATGTTTAATTACCATTATTATAACGGATTTTACAAATATTTTCAATTAGGTCTGACATCTTATTAACAATCATATTAGTAATAATAAAATCTATTATAAATATATATCTTATATATTAAAAAGAAATAAAGACAAAACTTTTATAGGCTATCAAAAATGGGGAAGAGATCTACTCTCAAAAGGAAAAATTTAATATTAGAACGTAAAAAATCATAAATAGTAGAAAATGTATCCCTAGATTTAATAATTATTAGACTTTCAATTCTACAAAAAAGCAGAAAGAAAATTATATGTTTCTACATAAAATCGGAAAAAAATTGATACAAATCATATTATATTTATTCAACCTTTAAAATAGAGTGTTTTTTCTTTATTTTGGTAAATAGAGAAGTTTATGGGTTTGAGTTATCCACATTTTGTTCAGAGAATGTAGCTATTTGTTCACATTACACAGTATTTACACATAACTCACATTATTATTGATGATTTTTATTAGATAAATTCAATAGCACTAGTGCTCCCAACAATATTAGTAAAATAGTATTCACATTTGATCATATTTGTCCTCATATCCACTATTTTTATTAATATCCTTCTGATTTTTTGTAGATATAAAATTGGATATTTTACTACACGTAAAGAATACTTAATGTGTAGTGTGGAGATTCTACTATAGGTAGAATAGGATTTATATAGAAATGCATAAAAAAAGACTCCATTTTACATGAAGTCCTTCTAGTTTTGTATTTATAAATAGATTAGTAAAAAAAGGGCGGAATAAACCAAACACGAATAGCCCTCCACTTTCGATTTTTTCAAAAATAGAGAGCTTGTTGCTATTATTTTATTTCCATTGCGGTTAGCACCTGATCTGGAGCTGTTATTGTTACACCGGCACGTACTAAACGTTCGAAGGTACGCATAAATTCTAGTAAATTAAACTGCTTTGGTAGCTCAATAACACGAAGTTTTTCTTGTGGCAGCTTATCAATTGCCTCGATAAACCATTCACGTACATCACTTGGAATCGTGCGTTCTTTATGGCCACGAACTTTTAGTTTTTCACGCATTTCAATTTCTAAAGCGATATATGCATGAAGATTAACGCCCTGATCATATGCATATTTTCTAAATAATGTTTCTTCCTGGTACTTTAAATAATTAAGGTAATAAGATTCTTCCGTCACTGGTACCGCAAACTTCTGCTTCAGTAGTGCATGTACATTTCTAAACATCTTCTTAATGTTATGAAGAGAGTACATAGAATAATGTAGACCAAAATTAAAGACAGCTTGCTCACGGTCACTATTTCTCTCTTTTGGTATGTGCTGCGCAATAAGAGGATAGATACCTTCTTTCGCTGCTGTATCAAGAATTTGATATTGAGATGTCTGATGCAATAGTTTTTTCAATGTATATACAATTTTCGTTGGATATCCTTCTTTTCGATCAACCATATCACGAAGCCCACGAATGACACTGCGAATTTGACGATGACAAGTATGCTTTAAGACATGAATGAACTTATTCATGTCTGCAGACAGTTCACCGATATTCATTTCTTGTAGAAGTAATTCAATGAATTTCGCTTTACGAGCATAGGTAGCTTTTGGTGTAAACGGATCCCTGTATTGTTCTTCTCCAGATTCTTTCTTACATAAGAAGTCTGAATGGATAGATAGATATAGTGTTGTATATCGTTTTGTATGTTTTACACCTTTTTGCATTTTGCAAATTTTGAATAGGGGGCTACCCGTACACGGTAATACAGTTGTTAATTCATCGATAACCGCACGGATTTGATGCGGGTATTTTTTATGTAAGAAACGATACATCCCGCCGAAGTGGGTTTTATTGCCTCTTTCGTCCTGCTTGTCCAAAGAGCGTTTTAACGTTGTTTCTGTATGTTGTTGCATTGCGATATCTAAGAATAGCTTCTTAGCCGCTACAGATAGCTCAAAGCAAACCTTTGTAAATACAACAGGATTAATATATACGTACGGATTTGCTTTTTCTGTTTCCTCATTCAGAAAATGAGTGAGTCTAATTGTGTAACGGCCATCAATTCCATTTTCAATGGAGATAATGTTATGTAAGCTTAACTTTTTCAAAGCAATATAGAATTGAGAATGTTGGATATAAGCAAATTCTTCTTTATATTGCTTGTAATCTTCCCACATCATATGTATGGTTACATTTGGAATAACACCATTAGTAAAGCATTTCTTATGCAGATATAAGAACACTTCTAGATCTGCATTCGTAATACCGTATAATTTATGCTTTCTTCCCGTTTTTTCTGCAAGTGCAGACATTGCGCGACGTGAAAAAGATGGTTTAGCCTTTTCGACAAATCCTTCTACGTCAGCAATACATTCTTCGTATGTCATGTGCTGCAGAATATCTTCTAAATATGTATCTTTATAGCTGTAGTATTTCTCCTCAAATGTTTCCACAAATTTTTGCCAAGATTTTATGGTTACTAGCACAGCATTGGTTGTTTCCCCATTTAAGCTACGTTGATTTCGTATTACAAATGATTTTCCCATCTTTTTCACCTCCGTTCTACAAATTCAGAAATTTATGCCAAAAGACTATAAAATATTCCAATTTTGATTATAGCAAAACGAATTTTGTAAAAATGTGCCCTTTAAGAGAGAATTTAAAAAAAGGCAACACCTTATGAGTCTTAGAGCCACAAGGGATAGAAAAAAATTTTGATTTTTTTTGGTACGCCACTTGGGAAGGAGTGTTGCTCTTTTTTTGTATGGTGCTACTTATTGAGAAAAAGAAAAATCCTTTAACATCAATACTTTATAGATATTTCAATTGTTTTTTGGTACGCAACTTGGGAAAGGTGTTGCTTCTTTTTCGGGAAAATGGGTACGCGACTTGGGAAAGAATTTTTGTGTAATATATAGTTTGTTTTTGACTAAATATCTTAAATCACCTAATATAACAGCGTTTGTAGCTGATTTTGTTAGTAGGATAGGTACGCGACTTGGGAAAAATGTTGCTTTTTTTAAAATTGAAATTAAATAATTTAAATATTTAATGTTGCTTGTTGCGAGAAATAAGTACGCAACATGGGAAAGATGTTGCCTGTTTTACAGGAAGAGTACGCAAAACGGGAAAGGTGTTGCTTATTTTACAGGAAGAGTACGCAAAACGGGAAAGGTGTTGCTTGTTTTACAGGAAGAGTACGCAACGCGGGAAAGGTGTTGCCTGTTTTACAGGAAGAGTATGTAACGTAGGAAAGATGTTGCCTGTTTACAGGTAGGGTACGCAACGCGGGAAAGATGTTGCATAATATTTTTAATAAATATAAAAAAAGAAGACGGAAAATCCGTCTTCTTTATCTAAGGCCAAATAATATCTGCTGATTTGTAAGCCCAGTCAAGGTATGCTGCTTTACCGCCACTACTAAATGAGAGTTCAAAGTCACCAGCCTTAACGCCTTGTGGAAAACCTTCTTTGTTACTTTTCCATTCTAGCGCTGGATCGCCTACTCTAATTTCTTTGTTTTCAAAGTATACTTTTCCGCTAGCTACATGTTTAAGTGAAACATATAGGTTAGATTGGCCACGGTTTTTGATGTACACTTTAAGGTGACCATATCCTGGGGTAACACTAAACTTAATAGTATCACTGCTTTTTGGCGGGTTATAGTTAGCCCCATTGTAAGTACCGCTATTCTCATCCATTACTCGAGCGCTAGCCCCCGTTGGAAATGAAAAAGCTGCAAAGACAACACTAAACATTAAGGCCACAGAAAATAATACTGCACATATTTTGTTCCGTTTCATAACTTAATCCCCCTATCTTCTAATAATTCATCTCAAATATAAACTCATTACCAAATAATTGGAAGAGTAATACCAATTTATCAATAATATTCTGAATATTAAGTCTTATGTGTGGAGAAATTATTATTTTATATTAGTGTTGCGTACTATCTGGCAAAGGTACGCAACACGGGAAAATAAGTGATGCTTTAAAATAAAGTAAAAGAAAAGAAATTGTTACAGTTTTCAAGAAAGGTTAAATTCTCTTTAATCTGTACATACTTTTGAAACTCTATGTAGAATGGTATTAATGATTAGTAGCAATTGATATAATTGTATTAGAAGCAATTAGGAGGATTATTAGTGGAAAAGTTAAAAGTACTATTTCAAAACACTTTATATATAGCATACCCCCTACTTACTGGATTTGAGGGGAGTGAAAGAGTTTTAAATAAATGGCAACAATTCTATCAAGATGTAGAAAGAGATTTACATGGGATTTACAACTCAACTTATTCATCACAGACTTTTGAAAGGTTAGTGAAATGGGTTTCTAAAAAAGAAGCTTTAGGATTATCTGCGATAGACATTCTCCCAAAACTAGATAATCATAAGGAAGAAATTTTCGAATGTTTAAAAGACGATTTATATATGGAATTTGGGATTAAACTGCCTGTTGTCGAAAAAGAATTATCTTTAGATTCAAAGGCTAAGAGCGAGTATATAGAACGAAGTAATGCAGGGTTTATGTACCATTTATCAGATACCATTGCTAAGAATAAGTTTACAGATGATCAAGATAAAAATGTTCGTATTGCACAATTGCAGGATAAACAAAATAGTCTAGTGGTAGTATCATCCCACGATGATGGTGATATGAAATTACAAAGAGAAGAGCTTAAAAGGTGGAACACGCTAATTGATTCTACATTTTTAACTCGAGTAATGGATGATTTAACGGCGGACTGCCTTGATATTGTAACGGAATTATGGGTAAAGAGTGCGGAAAATGATAAGACTATTGTGCCTGTACATTACGAACAAATATTAGATATGTGTAATATGAAACAAATCAAGAATGGGAAGGCTTATTATCGAAAAGAAGACAGATTAAAGATTATGGAGCGTTTAGCTGCGCTTGCTAGTATTTTTATTTATGTAAATGAAGATAATGAAATCGTGATATTAAATGAAGAAGATCCAAATGAAAGCCTAGCCTATAAAAAGCAAAGAATTCGAAGGTTATTTGTAATGGATGAAATTATCATTGCAAAAGATATTGATACGGATAAAACATTAGGAATAGAGAGTATGAACGTTACACCAGGAAGCTTTTTATCAAAATATCTCTATGGCTCTGAAAAGCTAACAGGTTTATTATCAAAAAAAGCACTAGAGTATAATAGCAAGCAACAGAGATATCACAAAAGATTAACCAGATATCTAAGTTGGCGTTGGCGCATTCAACAATCCTATCAACATTTAACACATTCTTATAGTATTGGTGGTCCTAAAGGATTATTACAAGTAATGGAGATAAGCACGAATAGAAAACCAAGTCTAATAAGACAAGTTTTTGAAAAGACATTAGATGATCTTATGAGGGACCAAGTAATTCAAGAGTGGAAATACTCTCCCGAAATTGATGAAGAAAAATGTAGGGGGAAAAACTGGTTTGAAAACTACTGGTTAAAATTGAAAGTAATAATTTCTCCTACAAATGAACTTGTTAAATTACAACAAGAGTTGATCACTAAGAAAAGTAAGCAGCACGCACCATTGGTCATTGAGATGGAAGAAAAGCCACCGGTAATTGAAGGGCAGCCAATAAGCATAGTAAATCAAGAAGCCCCTAATAGTATTGAGTTTTATATTGAAAAGATGAACACGTATAAAGAGAAGAATAAGAAAAGTATTCGTGAGTTAGCGAAAGAAATAGATATTTCGTATTCAACGCTTTCAAGGATGTTATCCGGTAAAAGAAAACGATTAAATGATGATACGAAAAATAAGCTAGATAAGTGGATAGAAAGACAGGTAGTAGTTAATCTGCTGTAAACAATGATTTAAAAATAAATATATATAAACAAAAGGACTTAATCAAAGTAATGATTGATATTATCCTCTTTAGTTAGACAGTGTAAAAAAGACAATCAGGTAAAATGAACATGCGAACAGAAAAAGGGGTTAAGAAAGGATACGGGCTATGTGGAAGACTTTTATCAGTAATGTTTCAACAGATTTTCAATTTAAAGTTCCTGCAACTAAAGATGAAATATCCCAAATCAAAGAAAAACTTAATGTTGAATTACCTAATGACTTATCCAGTCTATTAAATGAAACCAATGGAGTGTTCGATGAATACGATTGTCTTTTCATTTGGTCAATTGAACAAATTCTTAAAGAGAACCTGAATTTACGAAGTTTTAACGATTTTAAAGATTTGTATATGCCTTTTGATTGTCTGTTGTTTTTTGCAGATGGAGGAAATGGTGACTTATTTGGGTATGCAATATTAAATGGAGTCATACAAAAAGATGATGTATATGTTTGGAATCATGAAAACGATAGCAGAACGTGGGTTGCCCCATCATTAAAAACATTTATTGAATGGTGGAATAATGGTACTATTACTGTTTAATTGCACTTTCTAATTAAGTTAACGGGTGCTTTTATTTAATATCAGATAAAAAGAGAACACATATTGTATATGACTAATATGTGTTCCCCTTTATTTTTAAAGCTTTTTATAATTTAGGTCTTGATAACATTTTGGAAAACTTATGGTTCTTTTTGTTTGCGGCAAAGTTATACCCCTGGATTTGAAGAATATTTTTAATGTCGTTTTTTAAATAAAATGACATTGCTTATAAAAGGGGCGTAATGTTTTGAATAAAGTCTCGACGTTTTGTCCCTTAGGATCTGTTTATCTAAAGGGATATTTTTATAGTTCCAAAAAAATCTGAACGGAAAGACCGATTAAGGAATTGTTGAGTAGCAATAAAGTTATTTCATTTTTAGAATGAGTTCTTTCTTTCTTAGAAAGACCTTCGTCACTATATTATTTAGATTAATTTGGTTGTATTCTCCAGTTCGAACAAATTTTAAAAAATAGTTGTAATTCATCTTGAATTGAAAGATGGATAAAAAATATCTTATTTTCTAGTTAAATTTTAGAAATGATAACTTTTTACACTTTTGGAGTAAAAACTCTTAAGTTTATAGGGATGTACGGTGACTGCCTTGTATGTTATTCAAGGATAGTACTTTATATAAGTATGCAATTGTACATATTCATATAAAGTACATAATACATAAAATCCCATAAAGTTATATCAAAAACATTTTTTCGTATGAACTTTATTAAGATTCAATAATACCAACAAATTTTATGTTTGATTATAGCAGTGAAATGGTATCAACCCCTGAAGTGATACTATTATGAAAACTTTTTGAATATAATTAGAAACAAACAAAAGATTTAATGTCAGAAAAATCAAACATAATATATACGATTTTCTAGTTTACTTATGAAAAATATAGTGATTAAAATGGGGGGGAAGTAAGGACCTTATATTCTATTAAAAATAAAGAAAAAAAACGAGATGCACTTACTCTTTTGAAAAAATTTTTTTCCTCAAGTGTGTGTGAAGAAATCCTAACGTTAGGTTGTACAACATTTACGATTAAAACTTGTAAAAAAACAATAGTGAAGAGGTGTAAGGAATGAAGAATAAAATTATGACAGGATTTTTAATAACATCAATTGCTACCGGGGCGACTATTCCTATCAATACTCTCGCAACGCCAATCGTCCAAGCAGAAACAAAACAAGATAATATAGATATTTCCTCAGCGTTACGAAAAATAGGTGCACACTCCAAATTAACACAAACCTTTATCGATGGAGCCTTAGCAAGTCCGAATGTACAACTTGAAGAAGTTCCATCTTTAAATACAACTCAATTTCTAATTAAACAAGATATGAAAGAGTGGTCATCCGAACTTTATCCCAAATTAATTCTATTAAATTCAAAAAGTAAAGGATTTGTAACTAAATTTAATAGTTATTATCCAACATTAAAAGGATTTGTAAATAATAAGGAAGATAAAGAAGGGTTTACAGATAGACTGGAAGTCCTTCAAGACATGACCATAACAAACCAAGAAAGTGCGCAACGTCAAATTAATGAGTTAACAGATCTAAAACTACAGGTAGATAAGAAGGTGAAAAATCTTGATACTGATGTGGCAAAAGCACAGAGTGTCCTTAATTCAGAGGGAACAGGAAAAATAGATAAGTTAAAAAATGAAATGCTAGATACAAAAAAATCAATTCAAAATGATTTACAGCAAATAGCATTATTACCAGGAGCCTTAAATGAACAAGGGCTAAAGGTATTCCAAGAAATTTATAGTCTATCGAAAGATATCATTGAACCGGCTGCTCAAACAGCAGTAGTAGCGTATAACAAAGGAAAAGAAATAAACAATGCTATTGTAGACGCAGAGAAGAAAGCAGAGCAAGAAGCAAAAGAAAAGGGAAAATCAGCTATAGAAATTGAGGCTGCCAAAAAAGAAGCACGTGAAGCAATAGAGAAAAGTAAAAAAGGTGAAATCGCTGCAGCTGCAGTTACAAAAACGAAAGAGTATGATCTTATGAAAGTGATTGATCCTGAAAAAATAAAAAAAACATATAATACTTTTGCTGAAATTAATAAACTAACAGCAGAGCAACGAGCATATTTAAATGATTTAGAGAAACAAAATCAGAAATTATATGACTTAACAACTAAATTAACAGTAGCAGATTTACAAAAATCAATGATTCTTTTCATGCAAAATGATTTGCATACATTTGCTAACCAAGTAGATGGAGAAATTGAGCTAATGAAACGTTACAAAGAGGATTTGCATCTAATAAATAATAGTATTACAAAATTATCGACTGAAGTTGATACCAATAACACTCAGTCTCAAAAAGATACATTAAGACGATTAAAAAGTGTAACAACTCAACTCGAAGAACAAGTTTATAAATTTTAATATTAAGAACATAGGTTTATAGAAAAGATTATATTACAACTGAAAATAAGGAGGAGAATCAAATAATGAAATTTCCATTTAAGGTCATAACTTTAGCCACTTTAGCAACGGTTATAACTGCTACGAATGGTAGTGCTATTCAGGCCCTTGCACAAGAACAGACAGCTCAAGAACAGAAAATAGAAAATTATGCGTTAGGACCTGAAGGATTAAAGAAAGCGTTGGCTGAAACAGGCTCTCATATTCTTGTAATGGATTTGTACGCAAAAACTATGATTAAGCAACCGAATGTAAATTTATCCAACATTGATTTAGGTTCAGGAGGAGGAGAATTAATCAAAAATATTCACCTAAATCAGGAACTGTCACGAATCAATGCAAATTACTGGTTAGATACAGCGAAGCCAAACATTCAAAAAACAGCACGTAATATTGTAAATTATGATGAGCAATTTCAAAATTATTACGACACATTAGTAGATACTGCAAAAAAGAAAGATAAGGTGAGCCTCAAAGAAGGAATAGGGGATTTAATCAATACAATTCATACAAATTCAAATGAAGTTACGGAAGTCATTAAGATGTTAGAGGCTTTTAAAACAAAGTTGTATACAAATACTGTAGATTTTAAAAATAATGTTGGTGGTCCAGATGGACAGGGCGGATTGACAGCTATATTAGCGGGAAAACAAGCACTAGTACCACAACTTCAGGCAGAAATTGAGAATTTACGTTCTACACAGAAATCACATTTTGATAATGTATTAGCCTGGTCAATTGGTGGTGGACTAGGAGCTGCTATTTTAGTTATTGGAACGATTGCAGGAGCGGTAGTAATTGTTGTGACTGGTGGTACAGCTACACCAGCTGTTGTTGGTGGTCTTACAGCTCTAGGAGCCGCTGGTATCGGTTTAGCAACAGCAGCTGGTGTCGAGGCATCTAATCATATGAATTCTTATAATGAAATTTCGAATAAAATCGGAGAATTAAGTATGAAAGCTGATCTGGCTAATCAAGCGGTTATTTCACTTACTAATACGAAAGACACGCTAACATATTTGTATCAGACAGTGGATCAAGCAATCATGTCTCTAACAAGTATTCAGCAACAATGGAATAAAATGGGGGCTAATTATAAAGATTTATATGATAATATCGATCAAATGCAAGAGCATAAACTTTCGTTAATACCTGACGATTTAAAAGCTGCTAAACAAAGTTGGAATGATATTCATAAGGATGCAGAATTCATTTCAAAAGACATTGCTTTTAAACAAGAAAAAACAAACTAAAAATTAATATATATTCATAGGAGGAATTAAAGTGAATAATAATTTTCCTTATAAACTACTTGCTGTATCGACGTTTTTAACCCTGACAACAACTACTGTAGTTTCTCCAGTAGCTGCTTTTGCAAGTGAAAGTAAAATAGAACAAACGAGTACTGAAGATATATCTCTTTCTGTAAACAGCGAAAAGATGAAAAAAGCTTTGCAAGATGCTGGGGTATTTGCAAAATCCATGAATGATTACTCTTATTTGTTAATTAATAATCCAGATGTTAACTTTGAAGGAATTGATATTAAAGGATATACAAATCTACCTAGTCAAATTGTACAAGATCAAAAGAATGCAAGAGAGCATGCTACAAAATGGGATGCGCACATAAAAAAACAACTTTTAGATACCCTGACAGGAATTGTAGAGTATGATACCACATTTGACAATTATTACGATACATTAGTAGAAGCAATTAATGAAGGAGATGCAGATACATTAAAAGAGGGCATTACAGATTTACAAGGTGAGATTAAACAAAACCAAGCATATACACAGAATTTAATACAAGAACTAGCTAAGTTAAGAGATAGTATTGGAGAAGATGTCCGAGCATTTGGAGGTCATAAAGATATCTTGCAATCGATTTTAAAAAATCAAGCATCTGGAATAGATGAAGATGAAAAACGCCTAAATGATGTTTTAGAGCAAATAAGACATTTTAAACAAGTAGAATCGGATGGAATAATAACTGTATCATATCCTTCAATCCCAACATGGATTGCTGGAGGTGTGATGATAGGGGTAGCAAGAAATAATTTAGGTACGTTAGAGCCGTTATTAGCGCAATTACGCCAAACCGTAGACTATAAAATAACATTAAATCGTGTAGTTGGAGTTGCGTATAATAATATTACTGAAATGCAAAATGCAATTGGATCAGCTATTAATGCTCTTACCTATATGTCAGCACAATGGCATGATTTAGATTCTCAATATTCAGGAGTGCTTAATCATATTGATAAAGCATCCCAAAAAGCAGATCAAAATAAATTTAAATTCTTAAAACCTAACCTGAATGCAGCGAAAGACAGCTGGAAAACATTACGAGCAGATGCGTTTACATTGAAAGAAGGAATAAAAACATTAAAAATGGATCCTGTTTCTTCAAAAAAATAGGGAAGTACTGTTTTATTGTAAAGTTTTCTAAAATATAGAGACATTAAAAACATACTGTTAAATTATTAAATGATTCGTTATATACTAAAAAGGTGGGGGTGTATCAAGAGCTTCACCTTTTTTTCTTGCATTGAAAATAAAGATAGTTTAATATACAGATATATTTATTGTTTAATTGATTCCGTTTATTCCCATACTTTTTTGTGTTGTGGTTGAGTTGTAGATGCAAGTTGCATCTTATTTCAATTATGAAAGGGCTTCTTTGAGCCGATTAGTGTATATATAGCTTATTTTACTATGCACATTTTTAATCGACTTGAAGAAGCCCTTTTTGTGTTGTCTTCAAGTTAGAAGTTATTGTATAGCCAGCACTTTAGGCGATTATTTTATTACCAAGGGGGAAACACCATGGAAAAATCACAAGGAAATTTACAAAATAATGTTCATTTACATGACATTGTTGAGAATATTAAAGAACTAGCTAATCCTTTATGGATCAGTTCTGTATCACTGCTACAGGCGCACAATCAAAACTTCAAAACGAAAGCTACGACATTTATGAATATTACTATTTCTGATTTAAGAGATTTAAAAGTAAGCTTAAGTCTCATTTATGCAGCAAGGAAACGAATGAACAGGATATGAGGTCTGTTCTTTTTTTATTACTTTTTTGAGGGATTATTATGCAATTTACTATTAACCGTACATTATTTATCGAAAAATTAGAGAAAGCTAGTGTTACTGTAGACGTTAAAAACCCAATACCCGCATTACAAGGTGTTTTATTAGATTGTAATTCAAAGGGAATGATTCTAATGGATTCAGACGGTACAGAAACAGTAAAATTAGTAACTCGCTTTAATGTAAACAGTGGGGATTGTACTGAACCGGGGAAGATGCTTTTTGCAGCTGCTCCGGTACTTAAAACGATTAAGAAATTCAAAAGTGAATTCATCGGTCTTGAACATAAAAACAATGAGCTAAAAATCTTAGAAAGTAAGAAGAAACAGCTCCAAGTCAATTAAGTTGTTCCGAATTAGCTGCTTCAGAACCACAGCGCGTTATTACAAACAAATTCGCTGCATTGTCTGTTTCATAGTTTGTTAATGAACTTTTTGATGAGGAGACTGTATCAAATCACTATATCATTTTCCAAGATCAAAAAGATTTTATGAAAGCAGCGCCAATTGGAGAATAATGATATAGGAGAGGACAAAATGCGAGTGTATCAATTAGATTCCACTCAATTACAATATACATTAACACCAACAAACATGTGTGATGTTGTTCTACAATACTATCAATATAAACAGTATACCGTTGTATCTGTACTGGATTTATCCAAGCATGATTCTGAAATGATACCATTACTTCTGGCTTGTTTAGCAGAGGCTTTGATTCATTCTAATCCGGATTCTTTTTTAGCTAAGGATGATTCTGATCTCTTATATTGGTGTAGAAAGAACTTCAAAGGATTTCATAGTATTTCTGATGGTAGATTCTTGCGAGACTTCAAGCAGGTATACGAATGTTATCAAGCATTGCATAACGTTGGAAAACAATAAAAAAAATATATATAATAGCAGGGAGAAGAGAAACGCATGTATAATATACTTAAACGTCAATTTAATTACATTATCCGAGGGGTGATTCGGATTAACGAAGAGGTAAAAAGGGAATTGGACCTATTGGTGCAAAAGATTCGTGAAACTGTGTCTTCTGTCCAAAAAATCATCCTTTTTGGCTCTCATGCATATGGCACACCAAATGAAGACAGTGATTTTGATCTCTGTATTATTGTGGAAGGTGTAGGAGAAAGAAAAAGGGAAGTCATTAATCGTATCAATTGGGGGATTTACGATGTAATGGAAACACCAGTTGATATTTTAGTGTATGGACCAGAAGAGTTTCAAGAACGTGCTAATCGCAATGTAACCATGGAGCATAAAATTGCGCTAGAGGGGAAGGTTCTATATGAGAAATACTAAGGATCTAAAAGAGTGGCTATCCATAGCAAAATCCGATTTAGATTCTGCTATTTACTTATCTGATATGAAACCTTTCCCCACTGCAATTATTTGTTATCATAGTCAACAATGTGTGGAGAAACTCCTAAAAGGATTTCTTGCACTAAACGGTAGGCCAGTCCCTAAAACTCATAACCTTTTAATGCTGCATAAATTTTGTTGTAGATTAGATGAGGAGTTCTCATTGATTTTAGAACAATGCGTGCAGCTGAATGGTTATGCTACAGACATTCGTTATCCGTATTTTGAAGCCCTTACTGTTCAAGATGGGTTAATAGCTATACAACATGCTCAAAAAGTAATTCGTTTTTATAAAGAGACCTTAAACAAGCTAAATATAAATGAAATCGTAATCGATTAAATATAGAGGAAATACATAAAAGAGAGTGCCTTACTAAGGGACTCTCTTTTTCTATCTCAAAAAGAGGAGGAATGCCCCATACATAACAAAATAAAATCTTATTTTGCTAGGGGCTAACAATATAATTATGGACATTTATACACAAATTAAAGAGGAAATGAAAAAAGTCTATTTATCTCGCGATTGCTGTTTTGTAGGTTATAGCGGGGGGAAAGATAGTTCTGCTATGTTGACATTGCTATGGGATGCGATTTCCGAGCTGTCGCTACAAGATCGTACAAAACCTATTCATATATTAACTTCCGAGTTTGGGGTAGAAACACCTGTTATGACTGCTTATATCTCACGTACATTAAAGAAAATCCAAAAGAGTGCGGATAAGCAAAACCTTCCGTTTATAGTACATAGTGTGAGACCATTAATGAAAGATTCATATTGGTATAAACTACTAGGTAGAGGTGTTCTTCCACCAACAGGAAATAGTAGACTACGATGGTGTACTGATTCCCTTAAAGTTAAACCCATGCAACGTAAGATGAAGGATATACTAATAGATTCCCAAACTAAAAAAGTAGTAGACTGCTTTGAAGAGTATGATGGAGTCCTTGCGTTAGCCGTTCGTAATGAAGAAAGCGCACGTAGAAGACATAGTATACAAAAATATGCAGTAAGTAACGAATCTTTATTTTCACGTCACAATGACATGAAAAATATACTTTGCTTTAATCCAGTCAAATTCTTAACCGGTGATGAAGTATGGATGTTGCTTTTAGATAGAGGGGTACTGCCTTTTGGTGTGGATGTAGAAGAAATGAGTATACAATACGGACAAGCTATGTTTGAATGTGGCATAAAAACAGGTGGGAAACAGCAGGGAAATGCTTGTGGAGCTGCAAATTCGCGTAGTGGCTGTTGGACTTGTCTGATGATGAATGGTGAGGATAAAATGCTAACCCAGCTAATAAGCGAAGGATATACAAATTATGCTTATCTACAATCATGGAAAAGCTTCTTACGCTCCATTAGAAACGATATTCGTTATCGGAATGTAATGAATAGGCGAAGTCTGCAAACACTCCTTAAAAACGAAAATAAAGGGGATTCGGACTTGTTTTCAATTCAAAATCATACTGAATATGATTATATTATGTTTGATCGCACAGAAAAAGGAGACTATGCACCAGGAGGGCTTACGGTAGAAGGTAGAAGAATGCTTTTAGATGCTCTTAGCCACTTATAAAAATCTTTAATATCGTAAGCATAACGTTCAATTGTGGATTGTTTCCGTCCTTTTTCTGTTAAGTAAGCAGAAAAGGCTGCTAATGTTTCTTCTAAATTAATGTTTTCGCTCATTATAATCACCTAATTTCTTAAGATTTATTATAACAGAACATAAGTAAAAGACCTGCTACCGCCCTTTGCTACGCACGGTTGCTGGCATCTCCAAAACGCAAACGGATAAACAACCCTTTGCGTTTTGGAGATGTTGATTATTATCTATAAAGTAAAATAAATAGGGTTATCATAATACTCCAAAAAGGAACTACAAAAACTAATCCCCAAAATACCCCTTTGAAAAATTTAATCTCGTTATAGGTATCCATATCTATGTAAGTCGTATCTTTAAGTACAGTCATGTTTAGTCCTCCAAATATGAATTGTTTACTAAAATAAAAAAAGGACAAACCTCGCCCTGGTTGGGATACGTAGGTTTGTCCTTTAGTATGTGGGTAATGATATGTTTTATTACCATTATTATAACGTAATTTACAAATATTTTCAATTAGGTCGGACATCTTATTAATAAGCATACTAGCTGTATTAAAAATCTATTATAAATATATATCTTATATATTAAAAAGAAATATAGATAAAACTATTATAGGTTATCAAAAATAGGGGAAAGATCTACTCCCACAAGGGAAAACTTGATGTTAGAACGTAAAAAATCATAAATAGTAGAAAATGTATCCGGAAATTCAATGATTATTAGACTATCAATTCTACAAAAAAGCATAAAGGGAATCATATGTTTCTACATGAAATCGGAAAGATATTGATACAAATCACTTTATATTTATCCGAATAGGAAAATAGGCTTTATTTTCTTTATTTTGGTAAATGAAGCAGTATCTAAAGTCGAATTATCCACATTTTGTTCAGAAAATGTAGCTATTTGCTAACATAACTCAGTATTTACACATGATTCACATTATTATTGATGATTTTTATTAGATAAAATGAACGACACTATTATTATCAAGAGTATTGAGGAAATATTATTCACATTGGATCATATTTGTCCTCATATCCACTATTTTTATAATTTTCCTTTTGATTTTTTGTAGGTATTATATGATAGGTTTTAATACATTAGAAGAATACTCCCTAGTGTTATGTGGAGAGTTAAATATTGCTAGAATCGAATTTGTATAGAATTGCATAAAAAAAGACTCCATTTTATATGAAGTCCTTTCGATTTGGTATTTATAAGTAGAGTAGCAGAAATGGATTACTAATCAAACAAACACGAATAGCCCTCTACTTTCGATTTTTTCAAAAATAGAGAGCTCATTACTATTATTTTATTTCCATTGCGGTTAGCACCTGATCTGGAGCTGTTATTGTTACACCGGCACGTACTAAACGTTCGAAGGTACGCATAAACTCTAGTAAATTAAACTGTTTTGGTAGCTCAATCACACGCAGTTGTTCTTGCGGTAGTTTATCGAGTACTTCAATAAACCATTCACGTACATCACTTGGAATTGTGCGTTCTTTATGGCCACGAACTTTTAGTTTTTCACGCATTTCAATTTCTAAAGCGATATATGCATGGAGATTCACTCCCTGATCATATGCATATTTCCTAAATAACGTTTCTTCCTGGTATTTCAGATAATTACGGTGATAAGATTCTTCTGTTACTGGTACCGCAAACTTCTGCTTCAATAATGCATGCACATTTTTGAACATCTTTTTAATGTTACGAAGAGAGTACATGGAATAATGTAGGCCGAAATTAAAGATAGCTTGCTCACGTTCGCTATTTCTCTCTTTTGGTATATGTTGCGCAATAAGAGGATAGATACCTTCTTTTGCTGCTGTATCGAGAATTTGATATTGAGATGTTTGATGCAATAGTTTCTTCAATGTATATACAATTTTCGTTGGATATCCTTCTTTTCGATCAACCATGTCACGTAGTCCACGAATGACACTGCGAATTTGACGGTGACAAGTATGCTTTAAGACATGAATGAATTTATTCATGTCTGCAGACAGTTCACCGATATTCATCTCTTGTAGGACTGCTTCGATAAATTTCGCTTTTCGAGCATAGGTAGCTTTTGGTGTAAATGGATCCCTGTGTTGTTCTTCTCCAGCTTCTTTCGAACATAAGAAGTCTGAATGGATAGACAGATATAATGTCGTATATCGTTTTGTATGCTTTACACCTTTTTGCATTTTGCAAATTTTGAATAGGGGATTCCCCGTACATGGTAATGCGGTTGTTAATTCCTCGATAACCGCACGAATCTGATGCGGATATTTTTTATGTAAGAAACGATACATCCCACCGAAGTGAGTTTTATTTCCTCTTTCGTCTTGCTTGTCCAAAGAACGCTTTAATGTTGTTTCCGTATGTTGTTGCATCGCAATATCTAAGAATAATTTCTTAGCTGCTACAGATAGTTTAAAGAAAGCCTTTGTAAATACAACAGGACTAATATATACGTATGGATTTGCTTTTTCTGTTTCCTCGTTCATAAAATGAGTCAGTTTGATTGTATATCGGCCATCTAAGCCATTTTCAATAGAGATAATGTTATGTAAGCTTAACTTTTTCAAAGCGATATAGAATTGAGAATGCTGAATGTATGCAAGCTCTTCTTTATATTGCTTGTAATCTTCCCACATCATATGTATGGTTACATTGGGAATAACACCATTAGTAAAGCATTTCTTATGCAGATATAAGAACACTTCTAGATCTGCATTTGTAATGCCGTATAATTTATGCTTCCTTCCCGCTTTTTCTGCAAGTGTAGATATTGCTCGACGTGAAAAAGATGGTTTAGCTTTTTCAACAAAGCCTTCTACGTCAGCAATGCGATCTTCGTATGTCATGTGCTGTAGAATATCTTCTAAATAAGTATCTTTATAACTGTAGTACTTCTCCTCAAATGCTTCCACAAGCTTTTGCCAAGATTTGATTGTTACTAAAACTGCGTTTGTTGCTTCCCCATTCAAGCTACGTTGATTACGTATCACAAATGATTTCCCCATCTTTTTCACCTCCGTTCTACAAATTCAGAAATATATGCCAAAATACTATAAAATATACCAATTTTGATTATAGCAAATCGAAAAATGATGAAAGGTGCTCCTTTAAGAAGAAAAATAGCAACTTGCAACACCTTATAAAGCTAGTTGTATCAAGGGATAAGAGAATTTCATGAATTTTTTTTGTGTTAAGGATACCGCAAACGTGTTGCATGTTGGATGATAAGTGTATGAGTACGTAAGAAATCCTCTAAACCCTTGATATATATGGATTTAGAGGGAATACGCTAAGTGATTTAGGGTGAGGATACCGCAAACATGTTGCAAGTTAGTGAACGCAATCATTAAAAATGAATTGTAATAATTATCCTTGATATAAAAGGATTTGTTGGCATTTATGGAATGAAAGTAGGGAAAGGATACCGCAAACAGTGTTGCATCTTGTGAGGGAAATAAGGGCATGCATACCGCAAACGTGTTGCATGTTGGGTGATATGTATAAAAGTAAATGGAAAAGTACCTAAACCCTTGATATATAAAGGATTAGAGTGAAAATAGTAGGGTATTTAGGGAAAGGATACCGCAAACATGTTGCATTTTATGTATGTAACTTACTCAAAATATGAGAAAAATAGCTTAAAAACTTTAAAATGACATGATTTTTTTTAAATTACTTGGTTGAGAAATAAATTATACTGTTGCAAGTTGAAAGAAATAGGGAAAGGATACCGCAAACATGTTGCAAGTTGATTAGAAATAGGTAAAAGAAAGAGCAACCGTGTTGCAAGTTGAAGAGTTAAGGAAAGAAAGGCGCAAAAGAAATGCAAGTAAGTAGAAATAGGTAAAAGAAAGAGCAACCGTGTTGCAAGTTGAAGAGTTAAGGAAAGAAAGGCGCAAAAGAAATGCAAGTAAGTAGAAATAGGTAAAAGAAAGAGCAACCGTG
>NZ_JBPWBC010000011.1:0-181160 GCF_051776965.1 Bacillus cereus group sp. BceL220
CCGCTTCTGCAATCACTTCCACTTCTTCTGACTCTTCTGCTTCTGCAATTACTTCTACTTCTTCTTGCTCTTCTGCTTCTGCAATCACTTCTACTTCTTCTGACTCTTCCGTTTCTGCAATTACTTCCACTTCTTCTGATTCTTCTATTTCTGCGATTACTTCTACTTCTTCTTGCTCTTCTGTTTCTGTAATTACTTCTACTTCTTCTGACTCTTCCGTTTCTGCAATTACTTCCACTTCTTCTTGCTCTTCTGTTTCTGTAATTACTTCTACTTCTTCTGACTCTTCCGCTTCTGCAATTACTTCCACTTCTTCTGACTCTTCTACTTCTGCAATTACTTCTACTTCTTCTAGCTCTTCTGTTTCTGCAATTACTTCTACTTCTTCTAGCTCTTCTGTTTCTGCAATTACTTCTACTTCTTCTTGCTCTTCTGTTTCTGTAATTACTTCCACTTCTTCTAGCTCTTCTGGTATTTCCACAATGATTGTTTCTTCAAGTTTTTCTTCTGCTTTGACAATCACTGATTCTTCTGGAGCTTGCTTTTCTACTTCAATAGTAGGTTGTTTTATTTCTGTATTACGTTTAATTTCTTCTGATAATATTGTATCCTCGTGCTCTACTTTAGAAGCTACTAATTCTTCTTGTAGATTGTTTTCGTTTAACACCACTACATCTTTTTCTAGCTTAGCACTTTCCATCTGCTCAGCTACTGTTTTATGAAGTAATTCATCCGCTGAAACTTCCTGCGGTGTACTCATTTCTTTAATCACTTCTTTTTCTTCTACTAAAGGCACTTGGCGTTCAATTTCATAACCGTTTTTCTCTAGCCATTGATCAACAACTGATTTTTCTTCTTTTTTACTCTGTTGGCCTTTCTGTTCAACTACTTCACCTGGAGCAGAAGACGTTGCTTGCCCTTCTGAGAAATCAGATAATTTATATCCTTTTTTCTCTAACCATGCATCAACAACTGCTTTTCCCTCTACAGATATTTCAAGATCTTCTCTTTCTTTTACTTCCTCCTGCTTTTCAACCTTTTTCTCTACTGAAGGACGATTATATCCATAAATTGGCGAAATCATTTCTGTTGGACGAAATGGTCTACGGTTACTCTCTTGCGAAGGTGCAGATGCCTTTTTAACGACAGACTCCCGCACCGGTTCATATTGCACTTCCGGTTCTTCATATGTAGAAACAACCTTTTCCACATACGGTCGTCTGCTTCTTTCCACCTTTATTCCTCTTTGGGCAGTCGGTTCTTCATATGCTACTCCTTGAACAGGTTGTTCTTCAAAGCGATTTACTTCGCTTTCATCCTCTTCATCGAACCCATTATCCGGTACTAAAGGAAAACGGCATTTACCTGCATTCCTACTTGCCATTTGTGCTTCTCTTGCTTCAGTGTAGTGGTTTACACGAGGAATTTTCGGCTGACTTTCAATTTGCTTTGGTACTTCTTTATTCATCGCTGTTTGTTCTTCCTCTTTGTTAAACAGCTTTTTCATCCAATCTAACATGCTTACCACTCTTTCTACTAAATAGTAACATCCTTTATTGTATCAGCATTCGGCAAAAAGTGCAGGTAAAATTAAGCATGTCATATTTATCCACAATATTCTAATTTACGAGTGTTTTCCTATGGAAAAACGCAGCCTTTCATGTAAGACTGCGCTTAAGCTTTACTCTTCCGATATGCATCTACACTATCCGTTACACTTTGCAATAAAGAATTTACATACTGCGGGTCAGATAATTTTTTATCTTCTTCATAGTTTGACATAAACCCAAGTTCTAATAGTACGCCAGGTACTTTGGACCAATTGAATCCAGAAAGGTCACCCCTAAATTTAATTCCATTTACTTTCACTTGCTGATTTTCTCTCATTTTATTTACTATCGTTTGGGAGATTTGAAGACTTTCCGCATAAATCTCTTTCGTATACGGACTTCCTTCTGCCGGCGTCAATACAGCAAATCCACTTTGGTTTGGATTTTCAGAACCATCTGCATGAAGACGTAAAAATAAATTAGCCTTATGATTATTTGCGAATGTCGCCCGTTCTTTATTACTTATATCAACGTCTTGTGACGTTCTTGTCATTAACACTTGTATCCCTTTTTCTTCAAGCTTTTCTTTTAATAAAAAAGCCATTTCTAATACAAGTACAGCCTCTCTCTTTTTCGTCACAACACCTGTTGTACCATCTGTCACTTTATATTTTTGCGTTGTTGCCCCTGGTCCAATCGGCTCTAAATTTAAATTCGCTTTTTGTTGATGCCCTGGATCAATAACGACGAGAAACTTTCCTTGCTTTTCATTACTCTCTACTTTTTGTTCATTATTTTGCACTGGTTGCTCAATTGGCTGCACTGGCGTAGTTTCTTCTTTCTTTTCCTCAGATGATACTTCCTCTTGCTTATGTTCTACTTGCTCATTCGTTTGAATTGCTTGTGATTCTTCGTTCTTTTCTTGTTCTTGCTGCTTTTCTACCGGTGCGTCTTCTTTGGTATCTTTGTTTTTCTCTTGTATAGAAGATGTAGTTTCTTTTTTCGGCTGCTCTTGTGAACAACCGGCCATATATATTCCAATGAATACAATCATGCTCATTATTTTTATATACTTCATACTTCTCTCCCATCACTTTGCACCGGATTCAAAGTCTTTCTTATAATTGCCCTATAATCTCATCCATATTTCCAATATAAACTGGCTGCCATGTTTCTGTACCACGTTCTGCAGTATAAACTGGATAAGCGTCATCATCTATATTTACGAAAACTGGATCGCCCATATCCGTTTCATATCCAATTGCAATCCATCCTTCTTGCCACTTTCCGTTTTCTTCACTTATTAATGACTTTTTATGTTTATCATATCGGTAACCGATTTGTCCTTTTTCTAATTCACTTTCACTAAACACATATATTTCATAAGTACCTAGTTCAACATCTTGCTGTTTTGAAGTTTCAATTCGTTTTAGAAGTTCTGCGATTTTTGGTTGTTGTTTCATACGTCTATCCCCTTCTATTTTTCTAAATTTTAACTAGTTTGTTTATAAAATACAATATAGATTTTAAGACAAAAGGTGACACCCTTATCATATTTACGATTTTTTGAGTATATCTATCACAACTCTCAATATATTAACGATTCAACACGAAATTTCGACTTACCAACAAAAATGACAAAAAAGAGAGGCTGCCCAAAAGGACAACCTCTCTTTTTTTATATCAATTAAAATTTAAATTCTTGTCCAACTTCAAAACTATCTTCTAATACAAGAATACCTTTTTCTTGTGGAGCGTCTGGAAGCTCTAATTCACGTGCAGAGCAGATCATTCCAGAAGAAGGAACACCGCGAAGCTCAGCTGGCTTGATTAACATACCGCTTGGCATTACAGCACCGATTTTTGCAACGACAACTTTTTGTCCTGCATCAACGTTTGGTGCGCCACATACGATTTGTAATGTTTCTGTACCGATTTCTACTTTACAGATGTTTAACTTATCAGCATTTGGATGCTTTTCTTTTTCAGCTACATAACCTACAACAAATTTCGGAGAAAGATCTGCTTCTACTGTTTCTTCAAAGCCGTTCTTCGCTAAAATTTCGTTGATTTTCTCAACAAGCTCTTTCGTTAATGTAAGGTTACCTGTTTCTGTTACTTCTAAATAAGAAGATGCATTAAAGATGTTGAATCCTCCCGTTACGTTGCTTTCACGATCATAAACGCGAGCAACATCTCCTTTGCGATCAAAAGTACGGTTCTCTAAAGTAATATCTTGTAAGGCAACAATTAAAGTGTCACCAATTCCTTCAAGGTTGTAAAAAACGTTCACTTCGTTCATCCTTTCTCTTTTCCATCTGTCTTCTTCCGATTCTTCGCTAAAATAAAGATTGGTTCAAAGTCTCCATCTTCATATACAAATGAAAGTGATGTAATCGGAACATGCCCTTCGGCAAAAAATTTCATTGTCATTTGTGCAATAATATCATAACCGATTTCGTTAACGATATCAGCAATAATTAATACATCTTGGTGAGGAACAGCAACAACCATGTCACCAGAAATCTTTTCACGCATCGATTGTAGTAACGATTCGTTTAAAATACGCGTCGCGTCATACCCATCATTTGTGTTTAAAAAGTAGAATGTATTACCCGCTACTGTGTCTTGTTTAAATTCATAACCTAATGAACGAGCATTGAATAATGCCATTTCACGTACTTGCTGTTCTGTAAGTTCTAATTTTTGTAACAGACGCTCATCGATTAGTCGATACGTTTTATTCGAATCTAACGCATAGTAAATACGTGTTTCCGCCGTATGATCCGTCATAATAAACGGATTTCCTTCTTCTGCTTGTTTCGGGAAAGAAGTAGAGCGAATAACAGGTAAAATTTTCGCTCCGCTATTTTCTTCTTTATGCATCGCAATTAGCGCTTCTTGTACATAATAAGCAACCTCTTCAATTGCTTTTTCTTTATTCACTTCCCATTTTGCCACAACTCCTGGAAGCGATACGTTAATACCTTTTTTAGAGTCTTTCTGTTCAATACGTAGAACTTCTTTCTCGCTATCATACTGAAAGTCCCATTCTGGGCGAGATAATTTCTTCATTAACTCGTCTTTCATCTTTTTACTTGTCATCTTCATCTCTTTTTCCTCCCTTCCAAAAAAATAACCTCCCCCGCGAAGGTAGAGGTTGTTTTACAATTCAATTGGCAAATTGCCTTATTTTAAACCTTCAATAAACTCTTCGATTTGTTCTTGTGTTTTACGATCTTTGTTTACATAGCGACCAGTTTCTTCACCCTTATTGTACGCTACAAAGCTCGGAATGCCAAATACGTCTAATTTTACACATAGATCAATAAACTCATCACGATCTACATAGTAAAATGAGAAATCACTATATTTCTCTTCTACTTCTGGCATAAATGGATCTACAAAGCGGCAGTCTGGGCACCATTCTGCTGAGAACATAAAGACTACATTCTCTTCATTTTTTAACTGTTGGAATTGCTCCATGCTTTCTAATGACTTCATCTATATTTCCTCCTCTAACGAGTGCATGTTTTCATGTTATAATCTTTCTTTTATACTACCATACATCGCGCACGGTGCAAGGTTTATGCTTGCTTTTCGTCATACTTATATTGCCCAACTAACAACTTAACAACGTGTACAAATAATTCCGTGCGGTCGACATAATCATCTGTAAAAATACCGATAGCACCTTCGTGACTACGAATATCTTTTCGCTGCACAAACTCTTCCATCACTTCGCTTAATTCCTTACCATCTTCAAGAGGTGCTAAAAAATCGTCTGGTAACGTAATACGCGCTCCTCCGGCCACAAATACTTTCCCATCAATTGTTGCTAGCGCGCCCCAGTTACACATAAATAAACCGTGCTCCGTTTTCATTACGCCGCCTTCTAGCCCAATACCAATTGGAGCTTCTCCTTCCTCTAGCGCTCGCTTCGCTCTATTAATCGCTCCTTGCATCGTCTCTTCATCTGAGAAAGGCTGAGCTGATACTCCTGACGGAACAGAAAGAGATGTAATTTCAGCATCTTTCCAAACCTTCTCCACAGCGCCAACCTTCGTTTTATTCTTTGATCCTACTACTACTTTCATTTCGTTCACCTCTATAAAAATTCATCATTCTATTCTAATATCCCTATCAGATACGAATTTAGCATCAACCACTACCACATATCACCAAGTCATCTATTCAGCCTAAAAAAGAAGGTTTTTTCTAGCAACATTACCGTCTTCAAAAACAAAAACAGCCTTCCTCTCACTTCCTACTTGGAGTCTTCATACATCATTCGAACACCAATTAAGCACTGACCGCTCCCACTCATCGCTGGGTCATCTCTTCAATCTAAAAAAAGAAGGGTTTTTCGCCCTTCTTCTCTACGCGTTATTCTTAATTGTCTCTAACGTCGTTTTATCTGTTGTTCTTACAAGCTTCGTAATTAATTCTTTCGCCGCTGCATAATCATCAACATGTAAAATTGAAGCATGTGTATGAATGTAGCGTGCGCAAACACCAATTACTGCTGATGGGATACCAGAGTTACTTGTATGTACACGGCCAGCATCTGTACCACCTTGTGAAATAAAGTATTGGTACGGAATGTTGTTTGTTTCTGCTGTATCTAAAATGAATTCGCGCATTCCTCTATGTGTTACCATCGTGCGATCGTAAATACGAAGAAGGGCACCTTTTCCTAATTGACCGAACTGCGTTTTGTCACCAGATGCATCGTTTGCTGGACTTGCATCAAGCGCATAGAAAATGTCTGGTTGAATCATATTTGCAGCGGTTTGCGCTCCGCGAAGACCTACTTCTTCTTGTACAGTAGCACCAGAATATAATGTATTTGGTAATGTTTCGTCTTTTAATTCTTTTAACAATTCGATTGCAAGACCACATCCGTAACGGTTGTCCCAAGCTTTCGCCATAATTTTCTTCTCATTTGCCATCGGTGTGAATGGGCAAATCGGCACGATTTGTTGTCCTGGTTTTACACCAATTTCAATCGCATCTTCATAACTATCTGCACCTATATCAATTAACATATTTTTTATATCCATCGGTTTTGCACGTTGCGCGTCACTTAATAAATGAGGAGGAATAGAACCAACAACCCCAATAACAGGACCATTCTTCGTCATAACTTGTACACGCTGTGCTAATAAAACTTGGCTCCACCAGCCGCCTAACGTTTGAAAACGAAGCATTCCGTTTTTCGTAATTTGCGTAACCATGAAACCTACTTCATCCATATGACCTGCTACAAGAACACGCGGGCCAGTTTCGTCCCCTTTTTTCAGACCAAATACGCTACCTAAACCGTCTTGTACAATTTCATCCGCATATTTGCTTAATTCTTGTTTCATAAAACGGCGTACATCATGTTCAAAACCTGATGCACCTTGTAATTCTGTTAACGTACGAAATAATTGCAATGTCTCTTTATTCACGAAGTCCCCTTCTTTCAAACCTTAGTAGAATACCTCTTTTATTGTAACGAAATTTTCGAAATGTTTCTAGTTTCTTCTTTTTTAGCTGTATTTGCTTTATAATTATTATTGGTACACTATTTTTATTTTATAGAATTGAGGTGAATATATGAGCTGGAAAGGTTTAGTAGCAGGTCTTGGCGTTGGGTTCGCAGCTGGTTATCTCGTTGCAAACAAAGTACAAGAACAATCCCATATTTCTTCAGAAAAAGCATTGAAAATGGTGAAACAAGCATTAAGTCATAAAGGTGAAATTACTGGCTCTTGGGTACATATGGTTCCAGAGACATTTGAAAAATATGATGTCGCATATGAAGTTTATCGCGGCGGTCTTACAACAATGTTAGATGATATACAAGAACGATTTGAATTTTTAGTTGATGCTAAAACAGGTACTGTTTTAGAGGTTATAGCAGCATAAAACGGAGGGTTCCCATTAGGTGAACCTCTTATTTTTTTGAAATTGCGGGTATTGATTAAAATTATATCAGCGATTTTTTAAATATATCGACTTACCGACAAAACCCGACAATAAAAAAGAAGCTGCTCCAATAAATATGATGGAACAACCTCCTATTTTTATGCTTCTATACTCGTTTTCCGTTCTATTTTTTCTACGATATGACCTTCCTCATTCCACTTCACAGCGCGATAATATGCGTCATGGTAAAACGTAAACCATGCCTCTTTTTCAGCACCATACTTCATCCATTTTTGTTTATTTTCAATCGAGGTCATCGGATAATCATCGTATGCCATTACCCATAATACATTTTGATGCGCGTGCGTCGGCAAGAGATCTGCTAAATGTAGCATCGTTTCCCCTTGACTCTCCAAAATGATGACTGCATGTCCATCACTATGCCCACCCGTATGTGCCATCTTAATTTCATCTGTAATTTCTATTTCTTGCTGAAACGTAACAACTTGATCTACAATCGGTTCCCAATTTTCCTTCCAATATGTATTACGGGATCTAATATTTGGGTTCCTCATTTCATTCCACTCTGTTTCACTTACGTAAACTTTTGCATTTGGAAACGCTGGTACAAGGTGATCCCCATCCCATTTTGTTAGGCCAGATGCATGATCAAAATGAAGGTGTGTCATTAAAACATATTGAATATCTTCAGGCTTTAATCCCTGTTTTTCTAACGATTCATAAACCGATGATTCTTCTGTTACACCTTGATTTCGTTTCATCTTCTCATCCAACTTACCGTTTCCTATTCCTGAATCAATGAGCATATTTCCATCTTTCGTTTGTAAAAGTAACGGATCTGTTCGTAAGTAAATATGATTTGTGTCATTATGTTTATATTTACGTGACCAAAGTACTTTCGGCACAACACCAAACATTGCCCCTCCATCTAAATGTGTATTTCCGCCTTTTAACCACGTTACTTTTATATCTCCAATTTGTAACTGTTCCATTACACATCCCCCTTTCAATTAATCTTAACATAAAATTCTGATTATTTTAGATATAAAAAAACCTATGCATTACTGCATAGGCTCTGTACGATATTTTGCTTCAACTCGGTAAATACGATGACCTTTACTAGAGAATTTCTCTTCGTATTCAGTCATGATGTTACCTTCAAAGTCGCTGTTATGAAGATCTAAGCTTAAGTAAGTTAGTAACATACCATACTCAGCCATACTCATAAGAGAATATTCAAATAAACCTTGGTTATCTGTTTTGAAATGAATTTCTCCGCCTTCTACTAACACTTCTTCATAATTGCGTAAAAACGTTTTATACGTTAAACGACGCTTCGTATGACGCTTCTTTGGCCATGGATCTGAGAAGTTTAAATAAACGCGATCAATCTCACCTTTTGCAAAGAAAACTGTTAAATCTTCAGCATCTTTATTAATTAACTTTAAGTTCGGCACTTCTTCTTCAATTAATTTATCAAGTGCATCTACAACAACACTTGTGAATTTTTCAATTCCAATATAATTAATATGTGGATTTGCTTTTGCCATATCATACATAAAGCGGCCACGACCTGTACCTACTTCAATATGAATTGGTTGTTCATTTCCAAATACTTCTTTCCAGTTACCAGCGCGCTCCTCTGGGTTTCCGATTACGATATGTGAATACTCGTTAATTCGATCCATTGCATATGGTTTATGTCTTAAACGCATAGATGTCTCCCTCTCTTTACAAAACTATTTTAAAGGAATAATTCCTTCTTTCTTTTTTTAATCAATCTACCAAACAAAAAACCAAGTACGTACGAGCACTCGGTCCGTTTCTTTCAAGTATAAGATGTACCATTTTGATAAAAACTACATACAGCATTAAACATTCCATGACGAAACAGCTTTTTCTCTTACATTTGAAGAGAAAAACAATCGAAAGGATGATCCGTTCATGCCAATTAATCAACAACATCAATTAGAAGTGCTGAAAGATATTTTAGTCAACCACCAAAGTGATTGCTGCGGGACAGTTTCAGAATGCGAGCAATTAGAGCGCCTCATTCAATCGTTACTCGCAAACGATAATATAAGTAGTGACGCTAAAACAATGCTAAACGATGTATATTCTTATAGTCAATCGGGTAAATCTTCCTCTAATTTGGACAACCATATTTCCAATAATCAAGAACAACTTACTCAGTGGATTGCTGGAATGGACAATTTTTCTTAAGTATTATTCTGAAGCAAGTAGTTGCTGTAAATATTGATGCCAATATTCAGCTTCTGCTTGCTGTTTTTTTGTTGTATGCCATTGAATAGACAAAATCGTTTGTGCTATCACATACCATCTCATGCGCCTAAGCAGCGATTCATCCATTTCAATATCATAAAAACCGAGCCACTCACTCCACTCCTGGCGCGGAATGTACCAATATAATAACATACCAAGGTCTAGAGCTGGGTCAGCAATTACAGCTCCATCCCAATCAATTAAAAACAACTCATCTTCATCCGACAATATCCAGTTGTTATGGTTTACATCACAATGGCATACAACGAATTCATTGTATTCAATAGCTTTTAATGAATCCATTAAATATTGAAGGCCTTGCTGAATTGTTTCATCATCCCTTATATCTCCTCTTAAAACGAGTTGCAGTTGTTGTAATAACTCTTGTGCGTGAAGCGGTTGCTTCCCAAGTCTTTGAATCATCTGTACAAGCGCTTTAGAGGAGTGAATTTTCTTCAAAAGTTTCGCAACACGTTCTAGTTTCATATCCTCTGGCTCTAACTTCTGTCCCGGAAGCCATTTTTGAGCAGAAATTACATCACCGTTCGTTACCCTTCTTGTCCAAAGTAATTTTGGAACAATTCCTTCTGCTGACAATACCGCTAAAAAGGGCGATGTATTCCGCTTTAAAAATAACTTCTGTTGTCCGTTTTGCGCAATATATGCATCGCCCGTTACTCCACCAGCCGGTACAAGACTCCACTCTTTTCCTAATAATTGTTCCAACCATTCCATATTCATTACCCGTTAACAAATCCTTATCTTTTATAGTTATGAAAAGAAAAACCGCAACATTTCTACACATGTTGTGGATTCATATATTTTACTGTAAATGAAAAGAGAAATTAGCCTCAGCCAAAAATTCTCTATTTTATTTTACAAAACCTGTCATAGAATGACAACTTATCAAAATCGTCACCTTTGTCAATTCTACATTTATTACATTCTCATCGTCAAGTAGCGATTTGTCACATTATCGTCAATATATACGTGCTAATTGGAGCGAGCCTAAGTTCCTTTCCTCTAAATGAAGAAATTGGCTCTATTTTCGCTTGCTTTTCGTCTACTATCACATGCCACGTTTCTTCTTTCGGAAGTTGCACAGTTTTAGCTTCTAAACCGCTATTAAATAAAACGACAATCTCTTTCCACGGCCCAAACGATTCTGCATGCTCTAGGTGATATGCAAGTACTTCTGTAGATGTTTGTAAAAAAGTCATATGTTTTTTTATAAGGTCTGCGTTTTGTAATCGGAATGCCCCATGCTCTTTACGAATCGCAATTAAACCTTTTATATAGTTAACGGTCTCTATTTCTTTCTCTTTTTGATCCCAATCTAATTGATTGATCTCATCATTTGCATTATAGCTATTTTCATTTCCTTTCTTCGTACGATAAAACTCTTGTCCTGCATGTAAGAAAGGAATACCTTGTGAAAGAATAACCATTGCGCTCGCTAGCAGGTGACGTTTTTTCAAAATCGCTTCTGATTCTTCATTACTGCGCACTAGTTTATCCCACATCGTCATATTATCATGACATTCTACATAGTTAATGCTTTGCGCCGGCTCTAGAAACAGCCCTGTTTCTTTCATACTTAAAAGACTTCCCGCTGCAATATACTGCAAATGATTACAGTCTACATGCCCACCAAATGCAAAACCACGCTTATTTATATGAAATGTACTCCCTTTTATCCCATCACGAAATTGATCATTAAACTGCGCCATATGTGGCATTTTCTTCGCATTATTTAACGTTGCTTTTTCCTCACGAGGAAGCGGTGTTTGTAAATCCCATCCTTCTCCTAATAACAAAGCATCTCGTTTTATGTTTCGCACTTCTTTTTCTATCATATTCATTGTATCAACATCTAAAATCCCCATTAAGTCGAATCGGAATCCATCGACATTGTATTCAGTAAGCCAATATAAAATAGACTCTACAATGAATTTCCTCATCATTTTCCGTTCAGATGCTATATCATTTCCGACTCCCGTCCCATTAGAAGGCATACCATCTTCACCATGACGAAAATAGTATCCTGGAACAAGCTTTTCAAATGATGATAGCTCTCTTTCATAAACATGATTATATACAACATCTATAATTACCCTAATGCCATGCTCATGAAATGTCTCGATTAACTGTTTACACTCTACTATCCTGTTATACGGATCAGAGGGATTTGTAGCATAAAATCCTGTTGGTGCATTGTAATATAATGGATTATACCCCCAATTATAGGCAGACGAAGGATTCGCCTCATCTACACCACCGAAACAATATAACGGTAATAGTTCAACATGTGTAACACCTAAATCTTTTATATGAGACAACCCTGTTAAAGTCCCATTCCGTCCTGTTGTTCCCTCTTCCATCAATCCTTTATATGTTCCCTTTTGAATCACTCCACTATTTTGATGTATAGTCGCATCACGAATATGCAGTTCATACAATATGGCATCTGTCATTGATTGTAATGGTGGTAATCCTTCTCTTCTTGTTACATTCGTTTTTTCTAAATCGATAACAACACCGTGTTTTCCGTTTACCGTCACCGACTTTGCATAAGGATCTACAGCTTCGTTCCATATTAAATTAATACAAACAAGAAATGTATAGCGTGCTCCGTCTAAATCACCTTGTAATGTTTGAATCCAAACTCCGTTTTCTCCCCTGTACATTTCATGATCGGCATATTCTTTATCGCTCTTATAAATTCTTATTTTCGCAAGCCTTGCAGTTGGGGCCCATACTTTAAATGTCGTTTCTTCTTTTTGATACACAGCACCTAAATCTGTACCTTCGTAATAATACTTTTCATCGAAAATTGTTGTTCGAATAACAGCACCTATTTGTAAATCCGTTTCTTCATTCCGTTCATCTCGTACTGTATAATACTTTCCCACATCTAGCGGCTCTTCTATAAAGCACTCATACTTCGTTGCATCTGGAAGCGCAATCGTATGAGCAATCGGTAAATCTTTCACATTACTTCCTTCTTGCAAACGAAATGTCCGACTTGTTCCATACGCATGTGGGAGCAAAATTGTAATTTTATTCATTTCATCTAAATAGGCATCAAATGGACGTTTTACTTTCAACATAAAAAAATCACCATCATTCTCAAAGTTAAAATAAAGTGAAACTTTAATGAGCGAGATAAAATGAGCTGCAAATGATAAGGCTTTTCTTATCAACAAGACTCTATACAGTAACTCCATTCTTCTCTATAGTATATTCACCTGCATAAAAAACGTTTTCACCATTCTATTTTTGTAATTTTATTTCAGCAATCGATTTATACTTCGGGGTTTCTTTCACGTGGGATTCGTATAAAGTAATTGTATCTGCTTGAAATGATATTTCAGGTACTTCTTTTATACTTTCTAAATGAAACTTTTCTTCTCCTATCCATTTACGAGCAACAGTAATATGTGGATGATACGGGCGTGTTTCTAGAGAAAATCCATTTTCTTCACAAATGACATGTACTTGCTTTTGCAACTGAAACAAATCGTGATTCTCACTTACCTTCGCCCAAAAAATACGGGGCTGATCTTCTCTACCAAACGTTGAAAAACCTTGTAACGTGAACGATAGTTCTTTTGTTTTTGTAAGTGTTTGTAATCCATTCTTTATCCCTTTTAACTGTTCTTCTGTCGCACCTCCTAAAAAGGAAAGGGTAATATGATAATCTTCCTTATGCACCCACGAGCGAAATGGTAATTCCTCATTCGTATCCTCTTTATACTTAGACAGCACTTCTTTTATATGATTTGGTAACGTAATTGCGACAAAATAATGCCTATCCATGTACACCGTCTCCTTCTTTCTATTGTTTCTTTTCTTTCTTATCTCATTCAATTAAAAAGAAGCCGCCCTCTAAAGTAGAGAGCGGTCATTATTCATATATCGGCGATTAAAGTTTCACTTTACTTCGCTAGTTCATGAATTGCTTGCGCATAAATTGCTGTTGCTTTTAATAAGTCTTCAATTTCAATGTACTCATCTTTTTGATGCGCAAGTTCTTCTTTTCCAGGGAATAGCGGTCCAAATGCCACACCAGCTTTTAATGAGCGAGCATAAGTACCTCCGCCGATTGCTAACAATTCAGCTTTTTCACCTGTTTGTTCCTCATATACACGTTGCAACGTACGAATTAACTCGTGATCTTTATCAACGTGATGCGGACGAGAGTTAGAATAGTCTGCTACTGCAAATCCATACGTACCTACATATTCTTTTAACTTTGCAATCATTTCTTCAAAGTTAGTCGTAACTGGGTAACGTACGTTTAATCCTAAATTACCACCATTCTCTTTCTTATAAGAAAGGCGACCAACATTCACTGTTAATGGACCGCTAATTTCATCTTTATAAGCAATAGTAGCTTTTTCACCAAAAATATCACCAGTAAATGTTTCTGTTGCAAATGTCGCAAATGCAGTTGCTTTTCCATCAAGTGAAACTGTAGTTAAGAAGTTTGCTAATAATAAACCTGCATTTTCTCCTTTTTCAGGAGTAGATCCGTGCGCTGAAATTCCTTCTATTTGCAACGTCACTGTATTGCCTTCTATAGTCGATTTCCCTATTTTTTTAGCAGTTTGTAAATACTCTTCATATGCTACTGTAAGTGCATTTACATCTTCTCCTGTAATAACCGCTTCTGCAAAATCAGGAACCATATTTAAACGATGCCCTGAATCAAATGAAACAAGTTCATATGTACCTTTTTTCTCTTCACTACCATTTTGCACAACTTGTATATCAGAAATTCCTTTTTCTGCATTAATAATTGGAAAGTCTGCATCTGGTGCAAAACCGATTGTTGGCATTTCTTCGTTTTTAAAGTAGTGATCTACACATTTCCAATTGCTTTCCTCATCTGTTCCTATAATCATACGAACACGTTTTGAAAGAGGTAAGCCTAATTCTTTCACAATTTTCATCGCATAATATGCTGCCATCGTTGGGCCTTTATCGTCAATTGCACCACGTGCAAAAATCTTTCCGTCGCGAATATCCGCACTATACGCAGGAGTCGTCCAGCCATCTCCTTCTGGTACAACATCAACGTGACAAAGAATACCTACTAACTCTTCTCCTTGTCCCATTTCAAGATGACCTGCATATCCTTCTAAATTTTTAGAAGCAAAACCTTCAGCTTCTCCTTTATGTAACATGAAAGATAGCGCTTTTTCTACACCTTCACCGAATGGTGCGCCTTCTTTCGCCGATTCTTCTTCCCATACACTTTTAATTTGTAAAAATTGTTGTGTATCACGAATTAAATCATCTTTTCGTTTTGCAACTTCTTCAGTCCAATTAATCGCTGACATCACGCATCCATCCTTCACTATATTATCTCTTTCATCATAGCAAACCGAAATCCCTTATGCCATACACGAAAACTAAATACCGAACAATTGTAATATTTCAGACATTTCTTATTAGTTTTTCTTTTATTTTTTCAAAAAAATTTGCAGGAATTTGGCGTTTTACGTAGAATTTTATGTATTAGTTGACTGACCATATATACAATGTCAACTACCAATATTTTTCTATATAAATATTTGTTAAACTTTTGTAAAATTTAAGTAGATTAAAGCATGAATTTTATCATGTAGAGTACAATGGTAGTAACGACCTTCTTTCCTGAATGGGGTCAAAAAAACTAGTAGAGGAGTGGTTTTCTCTTGAAACCTACAACTACTCGTATGCTAACACGCATTAAATCAATTTATATGTACATCAATGAAAACGGAACGGTAACGACGAAAGACCTTGTAGATGAGTTCGGGATCACACCGCGAACGATACAACGTGATCTAAATGTGTTGCAGTTTAATGAACTCGTGTATAGCCCTTGCCGCGGTAAGTGGACAACAACAGGAAAGAAAGTGAGAATGACCTCATAACGAAAAATAATTGTATGTAAATAAATACATACCCCTTTCTAACTATTAGAAAGGGGTTTTTTCTGCACCTATAAAGGTACTACTTTTCAGTATCTACTTGGTATGTTCTTAACATTTCTACTTCTTCATCTGTTAGCTCTCGGTATTGTCCAAGTTCTAGTTCTTCATCTAATACTAACGGACCCATCTCTGTTCTCTTTAGGTAGACTACTTTTTTCCCTACCGCTTCAAACATACGCTTCACTTGATGGAATTTTCCTTCCGTAATCACAAGCTCAATTTCAGAAATATCATCGCTTTTCAATATTGTAAGCGCACCTGGCTTTGTTTCATAGCCATCGTCTAAAATAACACCTTTAGCAAACTCTTTTACATCCTCTTCTGTTACTACTCCTGCAACGTGTGCATAATATTTTTTCGGCACATGCTTTTTCGGAGATAATAATTGATGTGATAACTTCCCATCATTTGTTATCAATAAGAAACCTTCCGTATCGATATCAAGTCGTCCAACTGGGAACGGATCAAAGATTGCATCTTCTAATTCTAATAAATCTATTACTGTTTCATGATTATCATCTTCCGTCGCTGAAATAACACCTTGTGGTTTATGCATCATTAAGTAAACAAACTCTTTGTATTCCACAACTTCACCGTGAATCATAACTTCTTGCTCTTCTACATTTACATGAACTTTCGCATCTTTTACTGGCGTTCCATCAATTTTCACAACGCCATCTTTCAATAATTTCTTTACTTCTTTTCTACTTCCATATCCCATATTCGCTAATAATTTATCTAATCTCACGTTTTTCACCTTCTTTATTTATCATAGAAAAGGGGACGTAATTACGCCCCTCTTGATTTCAACTTTATTTTAAATCTACTACCAAGTTTACGTTGAATTTTATCTAATGCTTCTCCGCCAAATACTCTTTCAAGTACTCCTGTGCGAATTGCTAACAATCCGTAAACAAGACCGCCAATACCTGCACAAATCGCAACTGTTATAAGAGCACCAATACGGCCATCAGGCGAAATCATGAAGGATAGAAGCCATTGTGATAGTTTTACAGCAACGACCATTATAAGTGTCAGTACTGCAATTTGGAATGTTCTTTTATATACAACACCGAATGAATAGTGTGCGTATTTTTTAATTTGTCGATTTGTATACCAAACAGAAGCTAAGAAACCAACTGCGGTCGCTAGAATTGCTCCTACTGTACCGAAATAACGAATAAAGATTACGTTACATACAAATTTCAAAATAACACCCATAATAAGCGCGACAATCGCATGCTTTTGCTGATTAATCCCTTGAAGAATTGCCGCTGTTACTGTAAATAAAGCAAATAACAATGCAACTGGTGCATACCACATTAATACTTGTCCACCTAATGGATCTGAGTCATAGAAAGCAGTGTAAATTGGATATGCAAGTGTTGAAATACCGATAACTGCTGGCAATGTTAAAAACATATTTGCTTGGAATGTTTGTGTAATTTGTAATTTCAAATAGCGGTATTGTTTTTCAGTAAATGATTTTGTAATTGCTGGTACAAGCGTTAAACTAAACGCTGTTGCAAGTGATACAGGAATCATAATTAACTTATGCGTCCACATTGTGAAAATACCAAGCGCTCGCTCTGCGATATCACCTTGACCAATCGCCTGCATAATTGAGTTAAATGTCAATGTATCAATTTGTTGATATAAAGGAATTGTTAACCCAATTACAACGTAAGGAATCGCATATGCGAATAACTCTTTAAACAACTGAACGGTACTTACTGTTGATTCTGGTACAGTTTGTTCAATTAAATATTGATCCAAATATTTTTTACGTTTTAACCAGTACCAAATTAACACACCGAGTGCTCCAACCGCTGAAACGAACGCAGCAAACGTCGCTACTCCAACTGCTGTTGCAACTGTACCGCCAAGTACTTTAATAACGATAAAACTACCAGCTAATAAAAAGACGATACGAATAATTTGTTCAATAATTTGTGAAACGGTAGTTGGTCCCATAGACTGGTGACCTTGGAAATAACCACGAATTAAACTCGCTGCTGGTACAACAATAAGTGCGAAACTTACAAGACGAATGATCGTCGTAACTTCTCCTACATTATTGTGTATACTTTGTTTACCAAGCATCGCTTCTGCAAACAGTGGCGCCGTCATGTACAGTACTAGGAACGAAAGAACTCCTGTTACTATCATCATAACCATTCCCGAGCGGAACATTCTCCGGCTCGTTTTATAATCGCCAAGCGCATTATATTTGGAAACAAATTTTGAAACAGCAAGCGGCACACCTGCCGTTGCGATACTTAAAAAGATCGTATATGGAATGTATCCATATGTATAGAGCGTTCCGCCTTCTGTGCCTACTAATGCATGAAACGGAAAGACGTAAATCATGCCTAAGAACTTTACTAAAAATGTCCCTAGCGTAACAATAAGCGTTCCGCGCAGAAATTTCGAATCGGACATACAAAAATCCTCCTACATCTACATAAAGTGAAACTATAATTAGTTGGAGACTTCTCTCCTACTCCTTATTAGTTGAACCATTCGAGCATTTACAGGCTAACAGACTCCCTATTTACTTCTCCTAAATCTTGAGGTTTTAGTCTTATCGCCTACAAATAGCAGGATAGTGCTGAACTCTAACTTTTGTATTGTACCACAATTCTCTCATTAAGCAGTACTTCACTCTATTTTTCTTTTAAGGGAAAACATGCTATTCTTTTAGGCAGGAAATGTAGAAAATGAGGTCGATATATTATGCATTATGATGTTATTGTCATCGGCGGCGGTCCTTCTGGGCTAATGGCTGCAATTGGTGCTGCAGAAGAAGGCGCAAATGTCTTACTTCTTGATAAAGGAAATAAACTTGGGCGTAAACTTGCGATTTCTGGCGGCGGACGCTGCAACGTAACAAACCGTCTACCACTTGATGAAATTGTTAAACATATACCAGGAAACGGTCGCTTCTTATACAGCGCTTTTTCTATTTTTAATAATGAAGATATTATTACATTCTTCGAAAATCTCGGTGTTAAATTGAAAGAAGAAGACCACGGTCGCATGTTCCCTGTGTCAAACAAAGCACAATCTGTTGTAGACGCACTTTTAACACGATTAAAAGACTTAGGTGTAAAAATCCGTACAAATACGCCTGTTGAAACGATTGAATATGAAAATGGTCAAACGAAGGCAGTTGTACTGCAAACAGGCGAAGTGTTAGAAACAAATCACGTCGTTATCGCTGTTGGCGGAAAATCCGTTCCTCAAACTGGTTCCACTGGAGACGGATACGCTTGGGCTGAAAAAGCAGGTCATACAATTACAGAATTATTCCCAACAGAAGTACCTATCCTGTCAAACGAGCCGTTTATACGTGATCGCTCATTACAAGGTCTTGCTTTACGTGATATAAACTTAAGCGTATTAAACCCGAAAGGAAAAGCTATCATTTCTCACAAAATGGACATGCTCTTCACTCATTTTGGCCTATCTGGTCCTGCTGCTCTTCGCTGTAGTCAATTCGTCGTGAAAGCACTGAAAAAGTTTAAAACGAACACAATACAAATGAGTATTGATGCATTGCCAGAGGAAAATAGTGAGCAATTATTTCAGCGCATGCTGAAACAAATGAAAGAAGATCCGAAAAAAGGAATTAAAAACGTTTTAAAAGGTTATGTCCCTGAACGTTACTTCCTATTCTTATTAGAAAAAAATGAAATTGACGGTAGTGAACAAGCTGGACAAGTTTCTCACGAAAAGATTCGTGCACTTGTGAAAGACTTTAAAGAGTTTACTGTAAATGTAAATGGTACGCAGTCAATTGAAAAAGCATTCGTTACTGGCGGAGGTGTATCCGTGAAAGAAATTAATCCGAAAGAAATGTCTTCTAAATTCACGAACGGCTTATATTTCTGCGGAGAAGTTCTTGATATCCATGGTTATACTGGTGGCTATAATATTACATCAGCCCTTGTTACTGGTAGAATTGCTGGAACGACAGCTGGAGAAAACGCGAAAATGCAATATTAAAAAAAGAAACAGGGATTCCTGTTTCTTTTTTTAATATTGCCATGAAATCATTATCGGCGATTTTCCAAATTTATCAGCGATTCTACAACTTATATCGGCGATTTCTCAAATATATCGACTTACCGACAAGAAGCGACAAACATCTGCTCCATGTAACTTTCCATTGCTTTTTTGTTGCTTTATATACCTTAGTACCTTTATATTTTATATTGTTGAATATTTAAAAAAGGGTAAGGGGAAAACAAATGAGAAAAAAAGTCATGATGTCTTTAATGTTAATGACGTTTCTTTCTGCGGTAGAAGGAACGATTGTTAGTACAGCAATCCCTCGTATAACGAGTGATTTGTCAGGCGTCGAACTTGTTAGTTGGGTATATGCAATTTATATGCTTGCAACAGCTGTTTCGACTCCAATATACGGAAAGCTCGCTGATTTATTCGGTCGTAAAAAGGTTTTACTGATCGGGGCTACAATCTTTTTAGTCGGTTCTGCACTTTGCGGAGTCGTTACATCGATGGAACAATTAATTTTCTTCCGCGCGCTTCAAGGTATCGGTGCTGGTGCTGTTATGCCAATCACAATGACGATTATTGGAGACTTATATAGCGAAGCGAAAGACCGCGCGAAAGCACAAGGTTGGATGAGTGCCGTTTGGGGTGTATCCGGTGTTATCGGACCGTTAGTAGGTGGATTTTTAGTTGATTCTCTTTCTTGGCGTTATATTTTCTTCTTAAACGTCCCATTCGGAATTATCGCTTGCTTAATGATTGTAATTTACTACAAAGAATCTATTAAGCCCGCTAAACACCATATCGACTATCTTGGTGCGACAGTCTTCTCATTAAGTACAATCGCTCTACTATATGCATTATTAACAGGTAGCAGTAAGCAAAACTGGGGAGACATAACAATTATCGGCCTATTAATCTTCGCCGTCGTTTCATTTATTATTTTCTTATTCATCGAGAAAAAATCTCCGGAACCATTAATTCCGCTAGCACTTTTCTCTAACCGTACATTATCTACGATAAATATATTAACTCTTATTGCTGGCGCAATGATTATTAGTATTACTGTGTATCTTCCAATTTGGAGCCAGGGTGTTTTAGGAAAAAATGCAACAGAAGCTGGACTCATTTTAATGCCAATTCCTGTTATGTGGACATTTGGTGCTATGTTCTCGGGTAACTTAGTTGGCAAGTTAAAAACGAAACAAATTATTTTACTTGGAGCTAGCATCTTATCAGTTGCTACGTTCTTATTATTTACACTATCAACAAATTCACCATCGTTCCTTATTTATGTAGCAGTCGGATTATTCGGCTTAGGAATGGGGCTTGTGACACCGATTTACATGGTAACAATTCAAGCAGCCGTGCCAGCTCATACTCGCGGGACAGCTGTTGGTTTAAATACATTTATTAATACATTTAGTCAAACGTTAGGTGCTGCAATATTCGGTACAATCTTCAATACGATGATTCACGCACGTGGTATTAAAAATCTTGATCTTGTATCTGGTGGACATGGCGGTACTACAGCAAACGTAGTAACCGAATCACAATCCGCATTAGCATCAAGCGTACACGTCATTTATATGAGCACTTTTGTATTAGCAGTATTTACATTAATTATTGCTTGGCTTTTATTAAAGCCAGCTACACAAACAAGTGAGCAACAATAAAAAGGATGACCATTTTGGTCACCCTTTTTTTATTCTTCATTCTCCACAATATGTTTCAGCATGGATAATTTATTATCCCAAAAACGTTCATAATACGAGAGCCACTGTTGTAATTCTTCTAATGGTTCTGGATGCAAACGATATATCTTCTCTCTTCCGCTTTTTCTTCCACTTACTAAATTCGCTTCCGAAAGAATATGAAGGTGCTTTACAACCGCAGTACGACTCATCGGAAAATGATCCGTTATTTTGGAAATCGGTAACTCTTTGTCACTTAATAACCGTATTACTTCTCGGCGGGTTGGATCAGCAATTGCTTGAAATACATCATATTTCGCTGCTGACGAGGACACTTAGCCTTCGACAACCTTTTTCAGTTTTTCATTTACAATCGCTACCCAACCACCGCTCATTCTATCGCGAATAATAGAGCTCTTCGCATTCGCTTTCGGAAGAATTTCATCAGGATGTTTCCAGCCGCCGTGAATTAACGTAAATTCTGTTTTGTTATCTCCTAAGTCTTTCAAATTAAATGAAACAACCCAGCCATCTGTATCCCATGAGAAAGATAAATAGTTTGGCTCATCAATTTCTAACACTTTACATGGTGATGGCCCAAATGGCGATTGCACATGAAATTCATGTCCTACTTCTAATACAAAATCATTTGGCATAAACCATGACGCAATTCCTTCTGCAGTTGATACTACACTCCATACCTTTTGAATAGACGCGTTAAAAACGATTGTTTGTTTAATATCATTTAATGTATTTTGTTGTTCCATGTTCATTCTCCTTTACTCGGCGTTATAACATAACACCTTTTGGTTACACTTAGATAATATAACACCTTTTAGTTTCATGTCAATGCTAATTCTTTTACTGTTGAGAAATTCTCAACATTTTTTCAACAGGACAAACACCCTCTTAGCATTTCCTCATAATATACTCACAAAGGCAATACAAAATAAAAACTTCTCTCAACATGAAACTCCATCATCCATATTGAAAGAAGCGCCTTACTTATATCATGCGTACTTCGTCTCTCCTCCTTCCCTCAGGGACAATACGCGAGATATGACAAATCAGAAGGAATATGCCCACCATTTGAGTAGGTAGTTATTTCTCTTCTCCTCAACATTTCCTTAGGAGCGAAATGACTACCGACTCACTTTTTTCAAACAAAATAAAAAGGGGTTGAACGCTATGTTCTATTGCATTAACTGCTCTGATATTCACCATGAAAAACATCCGAATGATAAAGTATTTAAAAACGGTTTTTATATTGATCCATTTTTAGGTGATCGTTATCACCTTGGTATGTGTAAAGATGCCCAAAATCACGAAACAGGGGAGCCTCTTTTAACGACAAAGAAATTAGGCGCACCCCAATCTATTATGAATGTATTACCGACACATGTTGTCCCAACATAAAGCATAAAAAAGAGCTGGCTCACCCAGCTCTTTTTTATGCTTTATAAACGATCATTGCTGAAAAACAATAAATTTGGTTTTCATCGTCGTTAATCGAAACACCAACTTGATATTTAATATCTACAAAGTTGCTATCATCAATCTTTTTCAAAAAAACATTTACAGCATCTTCTAAGTCTTTTTCGTGACTTTCATCAAACACTTTCACACGAATCATGTTAACACCGTCCTAGATCGCAGCCCTCCGCCGCTTGATTATTGCCACGGTGCGTATCTATGATGCGATAAAACTTTCCATTCTCATATATATATCCGTCTTCTAACACATATTCTTTATCTTCAGTATAGACATAAAACTTACCTATCATAAATTTACTCGTATATAATTCCAAATAATTTGGTCTAAATTTAGCTACAACTTTATTTGTAATATCAATTTTTATTGTGCGCCCCACCTTCTCTCCCTCCTTTGCAAAGAACGGATTTAGGTATATTGTATTAGCGCTTTTACATTTTATGCTTAAAAATAAGTGGATATGCCTTCTTTCTTCACCTGTACTATTTTTCTAAAAAAATCACTATAAATAAGGTCCCCCAAAAAAACATAAAAAAGCACTTCATCTTATTGACTCGAATATAAATATTATGTTATTATATAAAATTTGACATTTTTACATACGTATGCTATCATTAAAAGTGGTTACCACATATGGAGGTGGATGATTTGTTTCAAATTGGTGATAAAATCGTTTATCCAATGCACGGTGCAGGAATCATTGAAGCAATTGAAGAGAAAGAAATATTAGGTACTTCACGTCAATATTGTGTGATACGCATCATTAGTAAAGATATGCAAGTAATGCTTCCGATGAATCAATTAAAAAAATCGGGTATTCGTTATATCGTTGATCGAGGTACGTTAGATGATATACTTCTTGAATTTCAAAACGGGGAGTCAGACCCATCACTCTCATGGAAACAAAGATATACAATGAATATGGAAAAAATGAAAAACGGCAATTTACAAGATAGCGCAGAAGTTGTTCGGGATTTACTTCGCCGTAATAAAGAGAGAGCATTAAATGCGAGCGAAAAACAAATGCTAGATAATGCACGAAAAATGATGATCAGCGAAGTCGCGCTCGTACAAAATGTTACTGAACATCAAGCAACAGAATTTCTTCAAGATACAATTAATCACTAAATTTAAAATAGCTGGCCGCTATTTTTTTTGTAAAAAAAAGGACGAAGAGTTTTATCTCTTCGTCCTTTTATATTACCCACGCCCAGCTTGAAACGATGGATATAACGTCATTCCACCATCTGCAAATAGCGTAATTCCCGTTACATAACTCGCCTCTGAAGAAGCGAGCCAAGTTGCTACTGCTGCAATTTCTTCTGGTTTTCCAATGTAGCCCATCGGTATCATACTTTCTACGTCAGCACGTTTTTTAGGATCAGCAAATTTTTCTGCATTGATCGGCGTATTAATTGCACCTGGTCCTATATTATTTACTCGAATACCTTTTGGCGCATATTCTAGCGCTAACGTTTCTGTCATCAGTTTAATGCCACCCTTACTCGCTGCATAGTGCACAAATAGTGGCCACGGAATTTTCTCATGAACACTAGACATATTAATGACAGACCCTTTAATGTCATGTTCTACAAAATATTTAATCGCTTCTCTACTTCCTAAGAAAGCACCTGTTAAATTTGTATTGATTACTTTATTCCAATCTTCAAGTGGCATTTCATGCGATGGTACTGCATTTTCTATCCCTGCATTATTAATCATAACGTCGAGCGTACCAAATTCTTTCACAGCAGATTGAATGAGATTCACAACATCTGATTCGACGGTTACATCACCTTTTACAGCAATCGCTTCTCCGCCTACCTTTTTAATTTCTTCTAACACATCATTTGCTTCTGATTCTCGTGAGCGATAATTAATAACCACTTTCGCTTTTTCCTTAGCAAACCTTACTCCCATCGCCCTACCAAGACCAGTTGCTGATCCTGTAATAACGACCACTTTTCCTTCTAAATCACTATACATTTCAATACCTCCTTTAACTTTTTGCTATACCTAACATAATTCCGGCTGCAATAATAAAAACGATACCGACAACGATACCTGTTAATTGGCGTTTCGTTTTCTTTTCACCTAATATAAGGATCCCACCAAGCGTGGAAATAATAATCCCCATTTGCGATAGCGAGAAACTTGTTGCGACTCCAACACGCGGCTGCGAAATGAATAAAAACATATTTCCAGCTGCCCAAATTAATCCTGGAATAATATTTCGGATTGCATATTTATTGAATGGATGATGTTTAAAGGTAAGCAAAATCCCTCCTAATACCATACCAACTGCTTGTGGTAATAAAGCTGACCAACCATCTACGTTAAATAGTCTAATCACTACTACGTAAACTAAATAACCGACTGTTGAAATTAATAAAATTATGATACCTCTTTTAAAATTTGCTGCTTGCTCTGCATTCTTTTCTTCTTCACTTTGAAGTGATGTTAAAATAACACCGACAATAATACAAACGAGCGCTAAAATCCCAAGGACGACCGATATTGTCGTGGACCATTCATGAAATACGATAACGCCAAATAAAGTCGTCGCAACTAATTGAAGTCCTGTTGAAATTGGCATCGTCCTCGAAACGCCCATTAAATCAATACTTTTCAATTGATTCGCCTGACCAAGCGCCCAAAATAAACCTGACACAACTCCAACCCCAATCACAGTAGGTGTTAATACTGGCTTCATAAAAATATAAACAACAATTGAGAAAATAAGTGCTCCAAACGTTGTTCCAAGCGTTTGACTATACGGTCCCCCGCCCAGTTTTACGTTAAATAACACAATACTCCCCCAAAATATAGCTGGTAAAATTGCTAAAAATATATCCATCGCCCATTACCTTTCTCTGTAAAATGTCATAAATTGAAACTTTAATCACCCCGCAAATAGCGGAATAAGTTACCGCTCTCAATCATTAGAATGAGCTTTCATTTTTTCTTTTTTGCGAGCACAAATCTTTTCTACAACATCATTAGAAACATTTTTTTCTCGCTCCACATTTTTTACCTTTATATGATCTAAATAATCCTCCAAAGTAAGTGTAACTTTGTCATTTGGCGGATTATGCGCCCCTTGAAATGTAAGAAATTGTAGCGTCACTTCAAATCTAGGAACAAATTCATCTTTCCTGCCGAGACGCTTTATATTTATAACTGCATCACATTCATATTGATCTTCTGTCACTTGTCTAATAACCGAATAGTACCTATTCAATAACGCACTCTCTAAAAGCTGTTCTCTTGATTCTTTCGCGAAAGAATCGCTTGGAGAAGAGAAAAAGATAGAACATATCGCTGTAATAATTACACATATTTTTTTCATAACGTCCTCCTTATCCTATAAGTTAGTGTTCTCAAAAACGCCATAAAAAAACGACTTCCCCTACTTAGGAAAGTCGTTTTAATGAATCCAATATTAACCACCACTCACTGGTGGTATAAGTGCAACCACATCACCATCTTGTACCCTGTCATCTTCATTTGCGTATTCTTCATTAATCGCAACCATAATTGGCTCTGAAACTGGTACATTATATTCTTTCGCAACAACATCTTTTAACTCTGCAACCGTAATATTTTCTTTCTCTATTTGTAATTCACTTGTTCCTGCCTCTTCTTGCAAGTGCGCAAATAACAATACTCGAATCATACTTATAGCTCCTTCCCAGGCTCTCCCGCCGGATATGGTGTTTTTTCTAATTGATCACCAATCCATGAGTCACCATCTTCCCAAAACTCCTTTTTCCAAATCGGAACAATTTGTTTTATGCGTTCCATAATATATTCATTTGCTTCATAAGCCGCTTTACGGTGTGGTGTTGAAACAGCAACAACAACCGCTATATCAGAAATTTGCAACGTACCGATGCGATGTGTAATCGCAACATATGTACCCGGCCATTTCTCTTTCACTTCCAGACCAATTTTCTCTAGCATCTTTTCTGCCATCGTCTTATAAGCAACATACTCTAAGTATAATGTACGACGCCCTTTCGTAAACTCTCTAACCGTTCCAATAAATGTTGTAACAGCACCGCATTCACGTCGAATCACTTTCTTCGTTACCTCTTCAATCGAGATTTCTGTATCAATTACTTCATAATATGTATTTGTCATTTCGCACTCCTAACCGTTTGTAAAAACCAGTCTATGTACAACTCTTCTTCTGTTATATGAAATACTTTATATTCTTCTCGTATATTTGCCGGGACATCATACCACGTAATAATCGCCACTATATTTTCTACTTTATGTACAAGTTCAACGTCTTCCGCAGAACGAAGTAACACTACTTTCGGGTAGTTCTCTTTTTTATAGCCCTCTATTAAAATTGTATCCACTTCAAAAAACTCATATAAGCGAATAATTTCTTGCAAGGACCATTTCTTTCTTAGTGAAGAAAGTGAAAGCAATCCAGCACCTTCTACACTACTTACGACAGCACCAGCTTTACGGTGTCTTTCGCTATCTTTTTGCGCTACTTCTGGAAAACCTCCGTGCCCGTGATGTTTAATTGTAGCAACTTTCATTTCACTTTCAGCTAACACATGCACAATTTTCTCTACAAGTGTCGTTTTTCCGCTATTTTGATATCCTACTATTTGTAAGATTGAAGGGGCTTTGCCCATGGCCAATCACATCCCTCAGAGTGCTCTAACAATAATACGGATACTTTCATCCCAGTCTCAAATCCTCTCGTTCCTCCAGGTAACACGATAAAAGCATTCGCATCTGCAAGTGAAGATACTGCACTCGATTTATCTAAACCAACCGGCATCGCTTGTAACGCCCCGTCCACAATTGTTACGTTCGCTCTTACGAAACGAGTAAATGGATTTGGCTTTGAAAAATCTTTTTGTAAAATAGCATCCGCTCTATATACGTGAGGTTCCTTCGCATACAAATATGTTTTTATAATTGGATGCACAAATAATTCAAAGCCTACATAACAAGCAGACGGATTTCCTGATAAACCGAAGAGTAACTTTCCATCAACTTCAGCTACTGTCGTTACACTTCCGGGCCTCATGGCTATCTTATTAAAGAGTACATTCGCCTGTAACCTTTCATAAATAGCTGGTAAGTAGTCATAATCTCCTACTGATACACCGCCTGTTGTAATTAAAATGTCGACCTCATCCACCGCTGATTGAACAGCTGTAAAACATGCATCTAACTCATCCGCGAGTTGACCATAATAACGAACTTTCCCGCCAGCTTTCATAATTTGAGCTGCGATCATATACGAGTTACTATTTCTAATTTTCCCCGGCTGTAACGGCTCATGTACTTCTAGTAATTCACTTCCTGTTGTTACAATACCGACAACAGGCTGTTTTACAACTTTCACAGTGCTATATCCAAACGTTGCTAGTAAGGCTGCAATCCCTGGGTTAATTGCAACACCTTTCTTAACGAGAACTTGATTTTTTTTTATGTCTTCTCCTTTAAACGACACATTGTCACCGTTATTAAAAGGGCGTTTTAACTTCATATATGTTTTCCCGTTCTTCTCAAACCCTTCTGTCAGCTCGAGCATTACGACTGCATTACATTCTTCTGGAATAGCTGCTCCTGTCATAATGCGAATCGCTTTAAAAGCTCCTACTTCTTCTAAAAAAACAGACTCCGCCCCGATTTCTCCTATTACTTCAAATTCAATTGGATTCTCTTGGGTTGCTCCTTTCGTATCTTCTGCTCGAATAGCGAAACCATCGTAAGGGGAACGATCAAAATGAGGAACGTCATGATCTGAGACAACATCTTCCCCGAGAATTCTCCCGTAACTTTCCGTAATAGAAATTTCTTCTACTTCACCATGCTTCGCATATTTCATTACCCGTTCTACTGCCTCAGCAACTTGAATTGGAATTCGTTTTTCTACCATCGTTTCTCACCTCATATTTGCAATTTTTTTTATCTCGATTAAACTTTATGTATTCAATAGAAATTACTTCAAGGAGGAATTCCATGTCTTCATTTACACATTTTAATGACCAAGGACGCGCAAAAATGGTTGATATAAGCGACAAAAAAACAACTGTTCGAACAGCAATTGCGTGCTCTAGCATTGTCGTTACGAAAGAAATTTACGATAAAATCTCTCACAATGAAATTGGGAAAGGTGACGTATTAGCAGTTGCGCAAATCGCAGGCATTATGGCCGCGAAACGAACTTCTGATATTATCCCAATGTGCCATCCTTTATTATTAAAAGGTGTTGACGTTTCTTTCGATTGGAAACAATCAGAAGAACAATATCGTTTACTCATTGAAGTAAAAGTTAAAACAGAAGGTAGCACCGGTGTTGAAATGGAAGCTTTAACAGCTGCTTCCGCTACCGCTCTTACTGTGTATGATATGTGTAAAGCTGTCGATAAAGGTATGATTATCGGCGAAACGTACTTACTTGAAAAAACAGGTGGAAAAAGTGGAGATTATACGAGAAATTCATAAACCTCTCTCCGTTGAACCTAAAGGGTTTCCTTTAGGTTCAACCTATATATCTTGCATATAAACTTTTCGCTACATTCATATCATTCGTCCCATGAATGAACGCCCTGCCATCTGTAAATAAAACAAAACGATATTCTTCTACCGGAAATGATAATAAATAAGGTGTCGCCTTTATCTCTACGCTTCTTTGTAAGCGCTTTTTAATTTCTTCTAAATTAAAGTTCTTCCGCACACCCGGGCGAATTTGTACTGTATTTCGCCCACATAGCACTTCTGTTTTTGTTTGTGCTTCAAATGTTAAACTCGGATATGTACGTAACCTTCCGCAAGATAAACAAGTATCTTTTTTCTGTCTATTCACTTTAAATGCCATCTGTTGATTATTCCAAAGATCAAACGATAACATCGTTTCACGAAGCGCCCCAAAGTCTTCTACTAATATTTTCAGCGCTTCCGTAATTTGATGCGCAACTACTAATTGTACTGCTGGTTGTATAATACCAGCTGTGTCACATGTTGCTCCGCTCGCCGGATGCTCCATTAAACAGCGAAAACACGGTGTTTTCCCTGGTAAAATTGTATACGTTACTCCGTAGCTTCCGACACACCCACCATATATCCACGGAATATTATACTTTTGTGAAATATCATTAATGAGAAGACGCGTTTCAAAATTATCTGTCGCATCTAATATTAAATCTACATCATTCACTAATTCTTCCATTTCTTGCACCGTTACATCCGTCACAACCGGATTTATTTCCACCTCAGAATTAATCGCTTGTAAATGTTCTGCAGCCGCTATCGCCTTCGGTTTATACTGCTTTGCATCTTCTTCTGTATATAGTTGTTGTCTTTGTAAATTACTCCATTCTACATAATCACGGTCAGCAATCGTTACTTTTCCAACACCTGCTCTAACAATCGCTTCTGCATTTGCCGCACCGAGAGCACCAGCACCAATAATAAGCACATGCTTCTCTCTTATTTTTCTCTGTCCTTCTTCTCCAACACCAGAAAATAATATTTGTCTTGAATATCGCTCCTGCATGCGATAGCCCCCTTTCTTATCCTCCTATATAAGACATTTCGATTTTCGGACGATTTTTTGCACTTTCTTCTGTTCGTTCATCCGAATACCTATCTTTTCTATTCATCCATACATCTTGTATAACACTTAATAACTCATCATCCGAAAGATTTCCTCTAAGAAGTTCTCTTACATTCAAACCTTCTGTCGCAAATAAACACGTATAAAACTTTCCATCTGCCGAAATTCTCGCCCTCGTACAAGAGGCACAAAATGACTCAGAAACAGATGTAATAAAACCAACTTCAACATTTGTTCCAACATACCGATATCGCTTCGCAACTTCACCAAAGTAATGGGCTTCAGCTGGCTCAAGCGGATACACCTTATGAATCATCTCAATCAATTCTCGTTTTGTAACCACTTGATCAAAATTCCACCCATTTGTACTACCAACATCCATAAACTCAATAAACCTAAGCGTGATTCCTTGCTCTTTAAAATACGCAGCCATCGGAAGTACTTGATGATCGTTCATCTCTTTTTTCACAACCATATTTACCTTTACTTCCAGCCCCGCCTCTTTAGCTGCTATAATTCCCTTAATCACCGGTTTCGTATTAATATTTCGACCATTAATATTCTTAAATATGTCGTCATCTATCGCATCTAAACTAACATTCACTCTATGTAATCCAGCTTCTTTTAATGCCTTCGCTTGTTTCGTTAAATGGATAGCATTTGTCGTTAACCCTATATCTATTAGCCCATCAATTTTCACAAGACGTGCAATAAGTTTTGCTAAATCTTTACGAAGTAGTGGCTCACCGCCAGTAATTCTAATTTTTCGTACACCGATGTTAACAAATAATTTTGCCAAACGCTCAATTTCATCAAAAGTTAGTAAAAACTCATCTTTCAAAAAAGCATAATCTGGCCCAAATATTTCCGCCGGCATACAATATGTACATCTAAAATTGCAACGATCAATGACAGATATACGTAAATCTTGAAGTGGGCGTCCAAAAAAATCTTTAACCATCTCCTGCATCGCCACCCTCCCTTTCTGCCAAATTTCTTTCTTTTCATTCTATTATAATATATTTTCGAACTGCGATGTTTTTGCTCAAGTGAATAAAGTGAAACTTTAAATAATTAGAGGGTATCCACTCCCCCTGGTTAACGAGGTTTACTTACAAATACAAGGATAAAAAACCTTGAAACATAAAAGTTTCAAGGTTTTCTGCTTATTAACTTAATCTAATAATAGTTAGAGTAGCCCCTGGCGTTGCCGTAGATAATGTAGCTACTGCAACTACTCCAAATAACTGTAAGCTAACAGCAGCTCCAGCAGGCAAGTTAGCGATTATTGTTGCACTAAATGAACCAGTAGCGACTGTCGGGGCATTTATCGTTCCCGCAAGCGGACTGCCATTTACAGTTATACGAGAACTTACAAGTAAACCTGCCGTTAAATTAATTGTATAGGCTATATAATAGTTTCCTGCATTCGCAACTGTAAATACAGTATTTCCACCACTAACGGTTATTCCTGGGCCAATATTTTGATTGTTCGGTAATGGTACGTTCGTACCACCTAATAAAACGGAAATAGCGGTTCCTGATGTATTATTCGCAAACGCATACGTTGCAGTTGTACTAACTCCAGTCGCCCCGGTCGCTCCAGTGGCTCCAGCTCCGGTTGGACCTGTATCTCCAGTTGGACCTTGTGAACCGGTTGCTCCTGTAGCCCCCGTCGGACCTTGGATTCCTTGCGGGCCTTGAATTCCTTGTGGACCTGTCGCTCCGGTTGCTCCTTGTGCTCCAGTTGCTCCCGTTATCCCTTGCACACCTTGTATTCCCTGTATTCCTTGTGGACCTTGTGGGCCTGTTGCTCCTACCGGTCCTTGAATTCCTTGTATCCCTTGAGGACCCTCAGGACCCGTTGCTCCAACTGGCCCTGGCACACCTTGTATTCCTTGCGGGCCCTGAAGTCCCTCTGGGCCTTCTGGACCTGTTGGACCTATCTCTCCTTGTATCCCTTGGATTCCAGTTGGACCTTGTGGCCCAGTCGGACCTATGTCACCTTGCGGACCTTGGATTCCCTGTGGGCCTTGTGCTCCTGTTCCCCCTGTCGCTCCTTGGATTCCTTGAGAACCTTGTGGGCCTTGAATTCCTTGTGGGCCTGTTGGACCTATGTCGCCTTGTGGGCCTTGAATCCCTTGCGGACCTTGATCTCCAGTGGCCCCCGTTACTCCTTGAATTCCTTGGGGACCTTGAACACCTTGGGGACCCGTCGGACCTATCTCTCCCTGCACACCTTGGATTCCTTGCGGACCTTGTAAACCCGTCACTCCGGTTGCTCCCGTTTCTCCTGTCGCTCCTGTCACTCCAGTTGAGCCCGTCGCCCCGGTATCCCCTGTTACTCCTGTCGCCCCAGTTGCTCCTGTCGGGCCAGGTGGTCCACCCGATGGACCAGTCACTCCCGCCGGACCTGATGGCCCCGTTGGGCCGGTCGGTCCTGCTGGTCCTCCAGATGGTCCTGTTACCCCTGTCGGACCAGTTACTCCTGTTGGGCCTGTAGTTCCTTCCCCTGTCGCCCCAGTTGCTCCCGTATCTCCTGTTGCACCCGTCGGACCTTGAATTCCTTGTATTCCTTGAGCACCTTGCACTCCTTGTGCACCTGTTGGGCCTTGAATCCCTTGTATTCCTTGCACTCCTTGTGCGCCCATTGGACCTGTTGGACCAATCGCCCCTTGAGCACCTTGCACTCCTTGGGGACCCTCTGGACCCGTTGCTCCTATTTCTCCTTGTATACCTTGAATTCCAGTTGCTCCTTGTACTCCTGTTGCTCCCGTTATCCCTTGCACACCTTGAATTCCCTGAATTCCTTGGGGACCTTGTGAGCCTGTTGCTCCTACCGGTCCTTGAATTCCTTGTATCCCCTGTGGCCCCTCTGGACCCGTTGCTCCAGCTGGCCCCGGTACTCCTTGTATTCCTTGCGGGCCCTGAAGTCCCTCTGGGCCTTCTGGACCTGTTGGTCCTATATCGCCCATTGGACCTTGTATCCCTTGAACTCCTTGTGGTCCTGTTGCTCCTGATGGCCCTGGTACTCCTTGTATTCCTTGTGGACCTTGATCTCCTGTTGCTCCTGTGGCCCCTTGAGGACCTATAGCCCCCTGTATCCCTTGCGGACCTTGATCTCCTGTTGCTCCCGTTATCCCTTGAATACCTTGAACTCCTTGAATTCCTTGTTCACCAGTTACTCCCGTCGGACCAGGAATACCTTGAATCCCCTGCGGTCCTTCTGAACCTGTTGGGCCAATTGGCCCTTGAATTCCTTGAATTCCTTGTATTCCTTGCAAGCCCTGTGCTCCCGTACTTCCAGTCGGACCTGTAGTTCCCGTTGCTCCTGTTACCCCTGTACTTCCTGTAGCCCCAGTACTCCCCGTTGCTCCAGTCGCACCTGTACTTCCACTCGGTCCACCACCCGGACCTGTCGCACCAGTCGGCCCCGTCGGACCAGGAGGTCCGCCAGATGGTCCAGTTATTCCAGTTGGACCTGTTATTCCAGTCGGGCCTGTTATCCCCTGACCAGTCGCTCCGGTTGCACCTGTATTTCCACTCGGTCCTTGTGTTCCTTGTACCCCTTGTGCTCCTTGTATTCCTTGTGGACCAGTTGCACCCGGTAACCCTTGGACGCCTTGAATTCCTTGAGGTCCCTCAGGTCCTGTAGCTCCAATTGGCCCCTGTAATCCCTGTATCCCTTGTATACCTTGTGCCCCAGTCGCTCCCGTTGGACCAATCGGACCTTGTAACCCTTGCACCCCTTGAGGTCCTGTCGCTCCAGTTTCTCCTTGTGGTCCTCTCAATCCTTGTGGCCCCTGCTGTCCTTCTGGACCAGTTGCACCTATTGGCCCAACTGGTCCTTGTATCCCTTGCACACCTTGAGGTCCTGTCGGGCCCATCTCCCCCATCGGACCTTGTAATCCTCTTGGTCCTTGAGGTCCTGTTGGGCCTTGTGGACCGGTTGGACCAGTAATCCCTATACCTGTAAATCCAGTTGGAACAGGGGGGAAAGTAGGCCCAATAAGTTCGGGTGGAATTCTAAAATTAGAGCTTAACGAATTTTGCTTCCGATTATTATCACGATTCTTCACACTTTCACCACCTACAAACCGTCTTTTTCATAATAAATAAACCTCTTCTTAATCTATTTACAAAAATAATCTCCAAGACTATTTTTATTTCAAATAAATAAAAACTCCCTTAATTCCTTAAGGGAGTCCTGCAATTGAATCCATATTATCTGTATTAGGGACAGCTTGTGCTATACCCGATGCATTTACACTTTGCCCCATATTTGTTCCTGTTACAGTACCAGCAGGAGTGCCTCTTGTATATGTTGTTGTGACAGAATCTCCTGGTTGTAAACAAAGCTTTGTCTCCGTCCCTATTACTGTAACAACATCAATCCAAGTGCATCCCATCGAACCACTATATGATTTCGAAGCAGTAAATGAAGTATCACTCAAATTATCACCGGTAAATATATTTCCAGTATTATTAACAATAACAAATTCTTTTATATGCGCAGGCATAATTACACTCTACCTTTCCTTTATGAACCTAACGTACGTGTACTTGTTGCCAAAGGCGGAAGAAATACCGATGTTCTAATCACCGCTTCTGGCTGCCTTTTTCCATTTAAAAAAATAGCCGCACTCGATCCTCCAGCTCCTGCATATACTTTCGCCACAGCTAAAGGCGAGATATCATAACAGTCACCGACATTAACAGCGCCTGTATTATTAATAATTTTCACTTTACGCAAATTAATTCCCATTTCCCCCTCCTCCTTTTTTATACTGTATGCAAAAGAAAAAAACTTGAAACAGACTCGTTCCAAGTTTTTAACTATTAACTATTTCGTTTCACCTTCATATTGAAGCATACCGCCAACCATGTTCACTGTTTTAAACCCTTGCTCATTTAAATAATGACATACATTTTCACTGCGCATTCCCGAACGACAAATAAAGATATATTCATTCTCTTTATTAAAGAAATCTACTTTATGTGGGATATCGCCCATTTTAATATGTACAGCTTCTGGAATCTTTCCTGCCGCTACTTCTTCATCTTCTCTTACGTCTACTAGAAATAACGTTTCTCCATTTTCTAAACGCTCTTGTACCTCTTCTGTAGTAATTGTATTAACTTCTGTCATATGTAGTTCCTCCTTATATACAATAAAACCTTTCGTTTCTTTTTCACAAACATTCTCTACCAATTTTAGCACGCAAAAGAAAGAACGCAAAGAATCGAAAAACTATTTCTCAATTTTCTCTAAAAATTTATTCTTTACAAACATAACTAGCACATTGTATCCTCAATATACTTGTTTTATGAAAGGAGTCGATTAAAATGACGCTTTTTCTTTTCATTATGGGCATTGTGTTCTTACTCGCTGCAATTATTGCTCTTAGTATGAAAAATAATAGAAAAATAAACTCCCCACAAGAAATGTCATTCTTATTTCTATTGCTTGGCATAGCGTTTTTCGGTATAGCAATCGCTACATATATTTTCCGTCTACAAATTATGTAAAAAAAGGTGCCTACTACAAACATTGCACCTTTTCCCCATCATTTGTCTTTTACACAAAACTAGATACTTTCCGATTCAAAAATTCATAAACCTTTTTTTCAAATAAATGAATATCAAATGCTCCTGCCATATGCCCATTTATACTTTCTATCTCATACACTTCCGCATATTTTCCTTGTTTTTGCAAAATATCTACCATTTTATAATTATAACGAGACGGCTGAAGCAAATCTTGTTTACACGGAATCATAAGTACATTCGCTTCTATGTTAGAAAGAGATTCTTCTAGTGAAGAAAACCCATGTGCAATATCATGCAATAAAACCGCCTTCGCAGTATACATCCATGAATTTGCATCTACTAACTCTATACTTCTATATGTCGCTTTATTTATCTCTTTTTCAAATGATGTTAATGTAGAAAACTTTTCATAAGGTTCTATATCTATACTATTACGAGGAAATGTCATTTCATAAAAATGCTCATCAAACGCGTTCATAAACATCATTCTATTTGCTAAATGAAGCCCCTTTATCGGCTGCTGTTCTCCATATTTTCCATCTTTCCAACTTGGATCCAGTTGAATTACCTCAATTGCATTTTGCGCTACGTTTACTGACGTAATAATTGGATTTTGTGGGTTCGTAATAACGCCAATCATCCGCTCTACCATATGTGGATAGTGAACCACCCATTGTTGTGCAATCATTCCCCCCGCCGACGGTCCGATTACAGCGTGTAACCTTGAAATTCCCATACCTTTTATTAACTCATATTGCATACGAGCTACATCAAGAAATGTAAAAACCGGAAAATCCATAGCATATTCTTCTCCAGTTTCTGGATTAATCGATTTCGGTCCTGTTGTAATCACATATGGATTCCTCACCTGCACATTACAAAGATTATCCGTACATATAACAAAATACTTATTTGTATCAATTGCTTTCCCAGGTCCAATGAGCCCATCCCACCAACCAGACTCCTCATCATACACTGTATATTTTCCTGCCGCATGACTTGTTGCACTAAAATAATGACAAACCAAAATCACATTTGACCTTTCTCTATTCAACGTACCATATGTCTCGTATCCCATTTGAACAGGAATTTCCCTGCCATTTTCAAACGTAAACTCTTTTAACACAAACTTCTCCTTTTTTACAATTTGCACAGACTCTCCCTCTCCCCGTTATAGTATGAACTGCTTACTAAAGATTTTTTTCTATGCAAACTAATCTCCTTCTTCTTTTCATAAATAAATGAATAATATACAAAATTAGCCACAAAATAGCACTATATTACAAGATTAAAGAGGGCATACATATGATTTGGAATTGGTTACGTAAGAAAAAAAAATCAAATAAACCAGAAGCAAACGAAACAGATAATCAGGAGCAGCATTCTAACAATCAAGAGGATGATAACAAAGAACAGACTAGAAATATGAAACATAATAAAGGTGAAAATAACGAGCAAAAAGATTCGTCTCAGAATAAGCAACAAAGTGCTAAACAAGATGATTCCTCTCAGGATAAGCAACAAAGCGCTAAACAAGGTGATTCGTCTCAGGATAAGCAACAAAACGCTAAACAAGATGATTCGTCTCAGGATAAGCAGCAAAGCGCTAAACAAGATGACTCTTCTCAGGATAAGCAACAAAACGCTAAACAAGATGATTCCTCTCAAGATAAACAACAAAGTGCTAAACAAGATGATTCGTTTCACGATAAGCAACAAAGCGCTAAACAGGATGATTCGTCTCAAGATAAGCAACAAAGTGCTAAACAAGGTGATTCGTCTCAAGATAAACAACAAAACGCTAAGCAAGATGAACCTTCTCAAAGTAAGCAACAAAGCTCTGGAGGTAATAGTATTTATGACTTTACAAAACCAGAAAAAGACCGTATTCATTCTCTACAAGATTTAATAGAGAAACTTAAAAAGTCTAGTGATTTTATTAATTACCATACATCTGACGATGAAACGATGCCTTATTGGATTTCTTACTATCGCCCTTCACTTGATGGGGAGAAATTACAAAAATATTTAATGCCTACTCTTTTAGAGAGACCTTGTACTTCGCTAGAAGAACTAAAAGAACATATTCCGATGAGTGGCATTACAATTACGAACGACTTGCAAAAAATTGAAGACATGGTTTTAAAGGGACATGCGATCATTCAATTGAATCAGCAAGATCAAAAATGTATGCTTGCAAACATTGCAATTGATAATTATCGTGCACCAACCCCTCCTTTAAACGAATCAACTGTTATTGGTCCGCAAGAAGGTTTCGTAGAGGATATTGATACAAACATTAATTTAGTTCGAAAACGTCTTCCTGTTTTAGATTTACAAACAAAAGAAATGATTATCGGCGAGTTTTCCAAAACAAAAGTTGTCATGATGTATTTAGACAACCTCGCTGAAAAAGATAATGTAGATTTTCTAGAAGAGTCATTACGCGCTCTTGAATATGATCAAGTTAATGATAGTGCTTATTTACAAGAATTAATGGGTGAAAAATCGATTTTCCCTCTCTATATCAATACAGAGCGCACTGATAGAGTTACAAAAGCACTAATTGATGGAAAAATTGCAATTTTCGTTGATGGTTCACCAAATGTTCTATTAACGCCCGTATCATATTTCGATTTCTTTATTTCACCAGAAGATTATAATGTCTCTTGGCTATATGCAACATTTTCAAGAGTTTTACGGCTTATCGCTGTCCTTTTCTCAATTTGTGCAGCTCCATTATATGTTGCTGTTTTAAATTATCATTACGAACTCATTCCGAGTGATTTACTTGAAACTTTAATTTTATCAAGGGCGCAAGTACCGTTCCCACCTTTAATTGAAGCACTTTTTTTGGAATTAGTTATCGATTTATTAAGAGAAGCCGGCGCAAGGTTACCGATGAAAGTCGGGCAAACACTCGGTATTGTAGGCGGTATCGTAATCGGGCAAGCATCTGTACAAGCTGGGTTAACGAGTAACATTTTATTAATTATCGTTGCACTATCAGCACTCGCTTCTTTTATTACACCTATTTATAAAATGGGGAATGCTGTTCGATTACTACGCTTCCCGTTTCTCATATTTGCAGAAATAGGTGGACTTTTCGGTATTTCTCTTGGATTTATCTTTTTATTTACTCATCTATTTAGACTTACTTCCTTACGTAAGCCGTACGCTTTGTTTTATCCGACAAGGCAACAATCAGTTAAAGATTCTTGGATTCGTTTTCCATTAACAATGATTGATACAAGAGATGTGCAAGCAAGACCACAGCATGTAAAAAAAGCAGCAAAAGGCATTTCGACAAAACATAGCTCGGACTTTGATGATTAAGAAATGAGGTGCATTGATGAGTAAAGTTCAAGAAAAATATCAAATATCTCCTATCTTTGTTTTCTTCTTAATTCACAGTGCACAATTCGGGGCTGGCGTTCTAGGTTTTGCTCGAATTATCGCAAAAGCTGCTGGATACGACGGCTGGATGGGAGTTCTCCTCACAGGAATCATCATTCATATTCTAATCTGGATGATGTATTATTCATTAAAAAATGTAGAGGGAAACTTAATTGATTTACACAAACAACTTTTTGGAAAATGGATCGGAAATGGTATTAATATCATTTTTATGGTTTATTTTTTTATTGTAAGCATTTCTGTTGTTAGAACATATGTCGAAATTATTCAAGTATGGATGTTTCCTAGTGCATCCACCTGGATGCTCACATTCTTTTTATGCTTAATAAGTTATTACATTATTTCATCAGGATTCCGAGTCATTACAGGAATTTGTGTTATTTCTGTTGGTGGGACATTAGGTTATCTTTTTCTTAGCCTTTTCATTTTGAAATTCTCACATTGGGATAACTTACTTCCAATATTTTCACATTCTTTTACCGATATTTTGAAAGCAGCTCAACTATCTATTTATAGTATGACAGGATTTGAAATTTTCCTTATGATTTATCCATTTGTTAAAGAGCCAGAGAAATCCCATAAATTCGCGCAATATGGGGCATTATTTTCCAATATTCTATATTTGTTTAGTACCATTCTCGCTTTTACATTCTTTAGCGAAAAACAACTACTCAAAACAATTTGGTCTCAACTGTCCATGACACAAGTTATTAAGCTTCCTTTTATAGAGCGACTTGAGTATATCGCTATTTCTGGTTATGCTCTCGTTATTATTACAAGCTTTATCCTACCTTTATGGGCTGCTACTAGAGGAACTCATGAAATTTTTCGTGTTAAACAACGTGGGATTTTAATTGCCTTGATGCTTATCACCTTAGTTGTTTCACAACTTTTAACGAACAGGCATGATATCAATGATTTTATTAGTAATGTATCTAAAGTTAGTTTTTGGCTTATATATATATACATCCCAATTCTATTTAGTATTGTGTGGGTGAAAAGAAAATGGACAAAACAAAAAGAAAGTTAATACTTCTTGTTTGCATCAGTATCTTCAGTCTAACTGGTTGCTTACAAAAAAATATTATTGATGATGTTCAACTCATTCAAGGAACTGCCTTCGATACAGCAAAAGATAATAAAGTAAAAGTTACATTCGTTTGTCCTATACAAAAAAAGGGAAATAAAGTTCAAGTTTATGAAGGAACAGGAAACGCAGTAAAACAAGTAAAGGCAGATACATCTTTAGAATCTTCACAACCTTTCGCAAGCGGTCAAATGCGTGTCGCCTTATTCACAACAAAGATTGCTAAAAAAGGATTATCCAATTCTTTTGACACATTAATTCGTGATGTGAATATTGGTAACTCACTGTATGTTGGACTATTAGAAGGCAGTGGTACTGAACTATTTAAAGGAAAATATAGTACCTCTTACAATGTTGCGATTTATATAAAAAAAATGTTAGAACATAATATGGACACTGGCCCTTTGCCAACTGACAATTTATATTTAGGTGCCTTCAGATACTACCGTGAAGGACAAGATTCCTATATGCCTATCCTCAAAAAACATGGAGATAAAATAAAAATTATTGGTATTGGTCTCTTGAAAAAGGATAAGTTAGTTGGAACAATTAAGTACCACGATATGTTTGTTTTCAAAGGACTGCTAGAAAAGCACCGTTTGGACTCACATGAATTTAAAACCAATCCTGGCTATACAATGATTAATAACATTCGTTCCGTTCCTACCTACGAAGTAAACATAAAAGATGGGAAACCTTCTTTCTATATTCACGTTAAGATGGATGCTCGTATTCAGGAGCTTTCTAGAAAATTTAATTTAGAAAACAAAAAAAACACAACAAAAATAGCCAAATCAATCGAAAAACAATTAGATGCAAAAGCTACAAAACTAATTAAACAGTTTAAATCTCTAAATGTTGATCCTCTTGCACTAGGAGCAAAATATAGACAACATTATCGCCCATTCAAATTAGAAGAGTGGCGACAAATGTATAAAGATGTTCCGGTTCATATAAAATACACCGTAAATATTACAAATTCTGGTGTAATTGAATGAGAAATGATTGAACTCCTCTCTCCAGCATGATACAACGGAGAGAGGAGTTTTTTATTATTAAATAGAGAGAGAAGATATTTATGGGGGAGCTTATGTCTAAAAAATTAGTAAAGCCTATTTTAAATGGTATTTTATTTCTCGGCGTCTTTTTATTTGCTCATACATACTTAAAAAATGTTTCCTTCACACGTTACTTGCTTGTCGTTATACCAATGTTACTCCTTGGTATGTTTGGCATCGACCTTATTTTATCCCTTTTAATAAAAAAAGAAGAATAACGAGCGAACATCTTATTTCGATAAGATGTTCTTTTCATTTCATAATCACCTTATGTTACAATGAGATTCGGCACTAAGCGAGAAAGGATGAAACAACATGACAAACGAAAAAGGTTTAGATAAAGGATATGAACTTGTTGCGAAAATGCATGAAGTATTCGGACATCCTGTAACAAATATTCCAACGAAATTAACAGAAGAGCGTGCAAAAATTCGTGCGAGTTTTATGCAAGAAGAACTAGAAGAATTTCTAGAAGCAACGACTGTTGAAGATCAATATGATGCACTAATTGACCTTATTTACTTTGCATTCGGAACGTTTGCCGAAATGGGCGTACGTCCAGATAAAGGATTCGAAATTGTAAATAACGCAAACATGGCAAAACTATTCCCTGATGGGAAACCTCGATTCCGTGAGGGCGACGGTAAAATTCTAAAACCAGAAGGCTGGCAAGCACCAGAACCACAGCTTCGTGCTGAAATTGAACGTCAACGTCAAGAAGCTGAAAAAAACTGCTAGGATTTCCTAGCAGTTTTTTATTATGTCTTTTTTTCTGCAGCTCATTAATGACCCACGTGTCCCGCATGTCCTGCTGCTCCACTAATACTAGCTGCTCCTGCTGCTGCCCCTGCTCCTCCTGCTCCAATTCCTCCTGTCCAAGGAGAAGTTTGTTGCTGTTGTTGATATTGTTGGTGCTGTTGACCTTGGTGTCCATGATGTTGGCCTTGGTGGTGATGTACTTGGTGACCGTGCTGACCTTGATGCTGATGGTGACCTTGGTGTCCATGATGTTGGCCTTGGTGGTGATGTCCATGATGACCTTGATGCGTTTGATAAAGAACAGCTTGCGGATGAATGTGGTGGTGTCCATGGTGATGTACTTGTTGTTGGTGATGACCATGATGGCCGTGTTGACCTTGATGGTGGTGATGTCCTTGGTGGCCGTGTTGACCTTGATGGTGGTGATGTCCATGATGGCCGTGTTGACCTTGGTGGTGGTGTCCATGATGGCCGTGTTGACCTTGGTGGTGGTGTCCATGATGGCCGTGTTGACCTTGGTGATGATGGTGTCCATGATGGCCATGTTGACCTTGATGGTGGTGATGTCCATGATGACCGTGAATAACTTGCGGATACCCACCTATTCCTGGTACCGGAAATCCTGTCTGCACTCCTCCAACGAAAGAAGGAAATGTAGTTGGTGCTCCTACTGGAATTCCTGTCTGTACACCAGCTACTGATGTTGGAAATCCACCTGTTATTGTAGGCATTCCAGCCCCTGATGTCGAAAAGCCTCCCATTGATGTAGGCATTCCAGTTTGCATGCCAGCTACCGATGTTGGAAATCCGCCTGAGCCTCCACCCATCCAGCTCGGAATTCCACCGTATCCTTGTTGGTCAGCTCCTCCCATTAACATCATTTGTTCATAACTACCCGATCCACCTCCGAAGAAGCCATGTGGTGCATTATTGTCCATCCCTTTCATTCCTTTCACCTCTTCTACTCAATTTAGCCTACCTTTTTTATCATATTTCCTATAGAAAAATAGGTGTTTGTCTGTATGGGAATTCCGCTCTTTTATTTGTACGTAATGGAATAATTAAAAACTTAGACTAATCTAATCCCGAAATGATTTTCTACACAAAAAAGCTCAGAGCCTAAATGCTCTGAGCTTTTATTTAGCGTTAATTAGTTTGCAACAACGTTAACAAGTTTTCCAGGAACAACAATTACTTTACGAACTGTTTTCCCTTCAATTTGGTCTTGAATTGCTTCAAGTGCAAGTTGTTCCATTTCTTCTTTTGATGCGTCTTTACTCATTGTTAGTTTTGCGCGAACTTTACCCATAACTTGAACAACGATTTCAACTTCATCTTCTACAAGTTTAGACTCATCAAATGTTGGCCAGCTTGCATATGTGATTGTTTCATTGTATCCAAGTTTGCTCCATAGCTCTTCCCCGATATGAGGTGCAACTGGTGCAATCATTTTTACGAAACCTTCTACATATTCTTTCGGAAGTGTTTCAGCTTTGTATGCATCGTTGATGAATACCATCATTTGAGAAATCGCTGTGTTGAAGCGAAGCTCTGCATAGTCTTCTGTTACTTTCTTCACTGTTTGGTGGTAAGCTTTTTCAAGCTCTTTATTTGGTGCGTCAGTAATCTTCTCACTTAATTCACCGTTATCTTGAACGAATAGACGCCATACACGGTCTAAGAAACGACGAGCTCCGTCAAGACCATTTTCAGACCAAGCGATTGAAGCATCTAATGGTCCCATGAACATTTCGTATAGACGAAGTGTATCTGCACCGTGACTTGCTACGATATCATCAGGGTTTACAACGTTACCTTTTGATTTACTCATTTTCTCGTTGTTTTCACCTAGAATCATACCTTGGTTGAATAATTGTTGGAATGGCTCTTTCGTTGGAACTACACCGATATCGTATAATACTTTATGCCAGAAACGAGCATATAGTAAGTGAAGTACAGCATGTTCTGCACCACCGATATAAATATCAACTGGAAGCCATTGTTTTACTTTTTCAGGATCTACAAGTGCTTCGCTATTGTTTGGATCGATGTAACGTAGGTAGTACCAGCAGCTACCAGCCCATTGCGGCATTGTGTTCGTTTCACGACGACCTTTTTTACCAGTCTCAGGATCAACAACATTTACCCACTCGTCAATGTTAGCAAGTGGTGATTCACCTGTACCTGAAGGACGGATGTTTTCTGTTTTCGGAAGAACTAATGGTAATTCCTCTTCTTTCACAGCTGTCATTGTACCATCTTCCCAGTGAATTACTGGAATTGGTTCACCCCAGTAACGTTGACGGCTGAATAACCAGTCACGTAGACGGTACGTTACTTTTTGATTTCCTGCGCTCGTTGCTTCAAGCCATTCAATCATTTTTGCGATTGCTTCTTCTTTATTTAATCCATCAAGGAATGCTGAGTTTACGTGTGCACCATCACCTGTGTACACTTCTTTCGTAATATCTCCGCCTTTTACAACTTCCTTCATTGGAAGATTAAATACTGATGCGAATTCATAGTCACGCTCATCGTGAGCTGGAACTGCCATTACAGCACCTGTTCCGTAAGTTGCAAGAACATAGTCAGCAATCCAGATTGGTAATTTCTCACCGTTTACTGGGTTAACTGCGTAAGCACCAGTGAATACACCAGTTTTCTCTTTCGCAAGTTCTGTACGCTCTAGGTCACTCTTCATTTTTACAGCGTTAATGTAAGCTTCTACCGCTTCTTTTTGTTCTGCTGTTGTAATTTCTGCAACAAGTGCATGTTCCGGAGCAAGTACACAGTATGTTGCACCAAATAGTGTATCAGGGCGCGTTGTGAACACCGTGAACTTCTCGTCTGTACCGTCGATGTTGAAGTGTACTTCTGCTCCTTCAGAACGACCGATCCAGTTACGTTGCATATCTTTTAAGCTTTCAGGCCAATCAAGCTCATCTAGATCTTCTAATAGACGATCTCCGTAAGCTGTAATTTTTAACATCCACTGTCTCATCGGACGACGCTCAACTGGATGTCCACCACGCTCACTCTTACCGTCAATGATTTCTTCGTTTGCAAGTACTGTACCAAGTGCTGGGCACCAGTTTACAGGTACTTCATCAACGTAAGCTAAACCTTTTTCAAATAATTTCAGGAAGATCCATTGTGTCCACTTATAGTAGTTTGGATCTGTTGTATTTACTTCACGGTCCCAATCGTAAGAGAAACCTAATGATTTAATTTGGTTACGGAACGTATTAATATTATGCTCTGTAAATTCTGCTGGGCTGTTTCCAGTATCAAGTGCATATTGCTCTGCTGGAAGACCAAATGCATCCCATCCCATTGGATGAAGAACGTTATACCCTTGCATACGCTTCATACGAGATAAAATATCTGTCGCTGTATAACCTTCTGGATGTCCTACGTGTAAGCCTGCACCTGATGGATATGGGAACATATCTAGTGCATAAAATTTTGGTTTTTCTGTCTCATCTGGCGTACGGAATGTTTTATTCTCTTCCCAGTACCCTTGCCACTTCTTCTCAATGTCTTGATGATTAAAGCTCATGAGATACCCTCCTTGAAATTCTATTTATTTTCACCGCCCAAAATACAAAAAACCTCTCATCCCTAGAAAGGGACGAGAGGTTATAGATTCCCGCGGTACCACCCTAAATTAATGTACAAATATACATTCGCTTAGATCCGTAACGTGGATTAACGGCAATTGCTACTATTAGTTTCACAACTGCAACTCAAAGGCGAGTTCATAACGAAACGTGGATTGACTTGCACCGACCGTCAACTCTCTAAACCAGCTTCTATTACTACTACTCCTTCTCACTGTTATTACACATATAAGTTACGTGAACTATCCTTCACCTAGTATCTCTTAAGAGCTTACTTAAAGCGAGGACTTCTCGGTTAATCGTTACTCTTCATAACTAACGAATTCATCTTAAGACAGCCGAGCTATCTCCCTTGTTCTAAAGGTTGTTTTATTTAAATATATTCTAAAACATGTTACATGTTCCGTCAAACTAAACTGCAATTTTTTCTTCAACTGTTTCTTCTACTTTTACTCGTTTATCATAAATGCTCGTTGCTATAAGCGCTACTACAAGCATTACCATGATTGCTATAAACAATACTTCCATATTGTATAAATCCACAATTGCTCCGCCAACGACCGGCCCGAACATTTTCCCTACAGTCGCCGCACTATTTACAACCCCTTGATAAAACCCTAATTTATCTTTTGGTGCAAGTATATTTGCAATCGTTGGAACCGCAGGCCATACAAATAACTCACCTATTGTTAATGTTACCATCGCAACGAGGAACATCGTAAATTGTTGCGCTTGACTTAACACAATGAATGAAGCTGCAAAAATGAAGATTCCAATCATAATTTGCTGTTTTAAAGAACGCTTCATCCAGCGAATTAGCATACTAACAAGTGGCTGTGCACAAACAATCATCGCTCCGTTTATCGTCCATAATAAACTATAGTGACGAAGGCTAATATTCAATTCTTGCATATGTGTTGCAATCGCTCCTTGCCACTGTACGTATGTAACCCAGCATAAAGCATATGCTACACACACGATAAGAAGTGCTTTAAATCCAGGTGTAAGTGACCAACCTTTTTTCATTTCGACTTCTTTTTGTACTCCTGGCTCCTTCTTGTCTTCCATACCACGGAATCCAATAAAAGCAATTAAGAAGAAAACAAAGTATAAAATAAAGTTCGCTAAGAAAATATAATCAAAACGATATGAAGCAACTAAACCACCGCACGCTGTTCCAATCGCAATACCAACGTTTTGTCCAACGTACATCGCATTAAACGCTCGTCTTCCGCCCTCTGGCCAAACCGTACCAACCATCGCGTACATCGATGGGAAGACCATCCCAGAACCGAAGCCGATTAACGCTAGCCACACAACATATAACGGCCAACCGTGGAAGAACACAAGACCTAAAATCGATACAAGTGTAATGACAATCCCTACTAAAATTGATTTATAACCGCCCCATTTATCAAATAAAACACCGCCGAGCAAGTTTCCGATTACACCAGTAAGCGAGTTGATCATTAATACCATTCCGGCCACAGATAAAGATTTGCCTAGGTGATCATGCAAATAAATTGTATTAAAAGGCCATAAAAAAGAAGCACCCGTGACATTAATAATCATCCCAGCTACTAATAGCCATACTTTCCTTGGCATAGTTTCCCCTCCTATTCTATTTTTTTCGTTCATATATATAACAGTAAAATTGTAGTCGTTTTTAAATAGGAAGGCAACTGATTAATAGTTGATGAAATTCAGATAATGGTTCGACGGTAAATGAAATTATATTTATCCCTGCTTGAAAATATATCAGCGATTTTGGAAATATATCGATCGCAACTCAAAATATATCAGCGATTTTTCAATTATATCAACTTACCGACAAAAAACGACAACAGTAACAATATATAAAAGGGTAGACTGCATGAAATTTTCATGCAGTCTACCCTTATTTATACTATCCAACTTCTTTTTCTCGCTTCGCACTTTCTTTAGCGCTCCATTTAAATATTTTATCTAATAAGGAATATATTCTCCCAGATTCTTTCGTTAACAAAGGTCCTAACGATGCTAATATTAAAACATACAAAGCTGAGAATGGTTTAATCGTTGCCATTAAGCCGCCCGCAATTCCAATATTCGCGACGATAATGGAAAATTCTCCGCGTGATACAAGTGTTAAACCGATATTCGTAGAAGCCTTATGCGATAACCCAGCTTTACGCCCCGCTACCATTCCAGCAGTAAAATTACCGATAAGAGTAATGAAAACTGCTCCTAATGCCAACCACACTGCTCCCCCAAGCGAAAATGGGTCTATACTTAAACCGAAGCTGAAAAAGAATATAGCTCCAAAGAAATCACGAAATGGAACAACGAGCTGTTCAATTCGATCACTATGCTCTGTTTCAGAAAAGACGAGCCCCAATAATAATGCTCCAATTGCCTCCGTGACATGAATCGTTTCTGAAAATCCTGCTACAAAGAATAAAATAGCGAATATTACGATAATGAAAATTTCATTGGACGAAATATCTAACATTTTATTTAAGAATCGTGTAGCTTTTCTAGCAACTACAAAGAATAGTAGCATATACCCTACTGCGATTAAAATAGATGTAAGAGCACCTACAAATGATGTTGCCCCTCCGAGTACTAATCCTGAAACGACTGATAAATATACTGCTAAAAAGATATCATCAAACATAATGATTCCTAAAATTAGCTCCGTCTCTTTATTACCAGATCTTCTTAAATCAACAATTACTTTCGCAACAATTGCACTCGATGAAATTGTTATGATCCCAGCAATAATTAATGTTTCTAATAAGGGGAAACCCATTATATATCCGTAAAGTAAACCTAATATAAAATTAAGCGATATATGAACAGTTCCCCCAAAAGCAATTGATTTTCCTGATTTAATTAATTTTTTAATTGAGAATTCTAAGCCTAAATAGAATAAGAGGAATATAACGCCAACACGGCCGAGGAAGGAAATAACTTCTCCGCTTTCAATAAATCTTAAATCGATAAGCCCTAAATCTGGCGCATGTGGCCCCACTAGCATACCGAGTATAATGAGAAACGGAATAATCGAGAACTTTAACTTTGCAGCGAGAATAGCTGCAAAAGCGACTAATACTAACGCAGTCCCAACTTCAAAGATTAAAGTATCCATCGACTATGAATCCCCTCCTACTGAAAGCAACTCATTAATAATTCTTTTTACTTCATGTCTTTCGCCTGATAATACGAGCATATCGCCAGCTTCAATGATAGAATCTGGGCCTGGATTAAAGAACTTCTTCATATTCTTTTTCAAAATGGCAATGATCGTTACATTATATGTGTTTCGGACATGTAAACTACCAATTGTTTTTTGTACGACTGGTGCATTATTTTCCACCTTAAACCACTCAATTGATAATCCTTCAAAGGCCATTTCAATCGTATCTAAAGCTTGTGGTCTATATACCATCCCGCCCAATATAGCTGCAATTTGTCTCGCTTCGGAATCACGAAGAGAGACGCTTGAAATACTCTCCTCATGATCAGCATCAAAATGGTACATTTCTCTTCGGCCATCATCATGAATAACGATAACCATCTTTTCATTACCTTTTGTAATCACTTCAAACTTACATCCAATACCCGGCAGTTCACTCTCTCTAATATTCATATTTTCCGCCTCCTAATTTTTTTAGTTACGGCTTTTATAAATCGACATCAATCTCCGTTTTAAAGGTCTCATCCTTTGAGATGCCTAAATACTTTAGCGTCTCTGATGGAGTCGCGTGATGGAAATGTTTTTGCAACAGCGCAATCGCTATCCCTCTTTTGTACGCATGAAATCCAAACGTTTTTCGCATTGAATTTGTTCCGATCTTACCAACAACTCCAACTGCTTCTGCAGCATTATGAATTACACGATACGCTTGTTGGCGCGTAATTGAATTTGGCGTTTTATTAGATTGAAATACGTAATTTTCTCTTTTAACGCCAATAGATTGTACGTAATCTAAAAGCGCTTCTTTTACTTTTGTATTTAAATAAATATCTTGTTTAAATTTTTCATCTTTCACAGGAAGAGTATAAAACTCTTTAACAGTCCCGTCTTCATTTAATACATCTTCAAATTTCATGTTAAGTAGTTCTGTAATTTTTAATCCTGTGTTAATTCCAATAACAAATAAAAGATAATCTCGCTGGGAGTGCTCTTTTAAATATTTTTTCATAGCCTCAATTTGGCTTATATCTTTTAATGCCTCTACAACTTCCATACATGTATTCTCCTCATCTTATGAACGGTAATTTTCTCATTATGTTGTCCATTTTACCTTATCATGCTATGAGATTTCCATGTGTTATCCATTATTTTCACAATATACTCAGGTGGTTCTGAAAACTTTCAATGTGGAAACTTACGATTGTATAAATACGTTGCGGTAAAAAAATGTGGGGATAAAAGTTCAGCTTCTTTCTACAGATTGGATTCCTCCTTTCCTTATACAGCTACTTCTACTTTTATATTACGTTACTTATTTACATTATATTATATATTTCAGTAACATCAAAGTGTTTTTTCTGAAAATAATAAAAACCGAGCGTTTTTGCTCGGTTTTTATTATTAATCTTCTTTCGGAAGAACAATTCCTTTATATAATTGAACTGTAATGAAGTAATAAATCGCATAAATAACTACGAAAATTACGATTGGTACCCAAATACGGAAGTACGGATCGATTAAAATAAATCCGAAAATATTCATACCAACTAATACGTGAGCGATACCCACAATTGCTGGGAATAAGAATACTAAGAATAACTCTTTATAAATCGATTTCGTTAATAACTCACGGCGCACCCCGATTTTACGAAGCATTTGATAACGCGTAATATCTTTTGATGCACCAGAAAGAATTTTGAACATTAGACAACTTGCCATCATTGCTAAGAAAGCAATTCCAAGGAAGAATCCCATAAACACTGTTCCGCTTGCAACGCCGTATAACATGTCGTAAGTTTGATATTTACTATTTAATCTTTCAGCTTTTACATTTTTATATTTATCTAGCTGCAACTCGTCAAGTTTTTTCCATTCTTTTGTATATGCTAAGAAATCATCTGCTTTTCCGATAAATGCTATACCTTCTTTACCATTTATCCCATCGTACATTTTTTGATCTACAATTTTAATTGCATGATCTTCGTATATATAATACGGATGAATTGTGCTAAAAGCATCAACCCATTCTTCTGGAAGTTCTTTAGCGTTCGCATCTTTTTCATTCATTTCTCTAGAAACTGCACCTACTGGTAGTTCCTGTGAAACCTTCTTTGTATTCACTAAATCCTTCATCGACTTCATATTTGTCATATCTTTTACGAAAGGACGATTTTTTTCTAAATCTTCTTTTACATAATAAACGTATTTATCATCAACTTTGTAGCGATATTCATTTTTTTCTTTAAATGTAATACCGTCTAAAATTTTCTTTTCTTCAGCTGTAGGATTATGAACAACTGAGTCATAGATTACTAAACCATCAGACAGTTTGATAGCGTTATTTTTAAACGCCATACCACCTGAAATTGCACCTGCTCCAAGAGCAACTAACATCGCTACTGTTGCAAGTACCTTTGTTAGGCTATTAATACGGAAATTTAATTGTGCAAATGTAAAAGCGTTAAGTCCTTTTTCACTACGCTTTTTATTACTCTTTAACTTTTTAATAAAGACCGGGAGAAGTGATCCAAACAGCATGTAAGTACCAACTGTCGTTGTAATTAATGCAATAATGATTCCCATTTCTCTTAGTTTTTCCATGTAAATCATTGATGCATAGCCCATTCCTAATAAAATAACCGCAAGGAATGCAACTACACCTGTCATTTTTCCTTTTACTGCAACACGTTCTGTTTGTGCGTCTGCATGTACAAGTTGCAGGACAGAAATACGTGATAATTTAATACTGTTCATAATTGCCGATAATACAAATAGTGCAAAGAAGAAGATGCACGTAACAGTCATAGATGGCAGGTAAAATGCTTTATAGCCTTCACCAGCAAATTCTAATTGTTTCATCAATAATTGACCGATACCTTCTGCAAGTCCTACACCAACTGCAATTCCAATTGCAAGAGACGCAGCTCCTAATACAATTGTCTCAATAAACATAAGTAATGTAACTTTATGCTTTTTTGCTCCTAACATCATATACATACCAAACTCTTTTTGACGAAGAGATAGTAAGAAAGAGTTCGCATACAAAATATAGAAGAACGTTATAATAGCTAGTAAAAATGAACCTGCTTGGAATACAAATCCAATTTGACCAATAGTAGAATTTTCCTTAAGGAAGGCCTCGTTTAACGCTAATGTTTGGAACATATAAAAAATTGAAATGGACATGACAAGACCAACAAGTAAGACGATATAATCTTTCAGCTTACTTTTTAGCCCTGACATGGAAAGTTTAAATAACATGCTCTAGAACCTCCTTTCTTACGCTTTTTGTGTGCCTAAGTCCGCAAGCACATCTAAAATTTCTTTATAAAACTCTTCACGTGTACCGCCGCGGTGAATTTCTTTATATAGCTCACCATCTTGAATGAATAAAATACGCTGACAGTAACTTGCACTGTATGGATCATGTGTAACCATCATAATAGATACGCCTTGATCTTTATTTAAGTTTGTCATCGCATCAAGTAAACTCGTTGCATTTTTAGAATCAAGCGCTCCTGTTGGCTCGTCTCCTAAAATAATTGCTGGTTCATGTACTAGAGCACGCGCTGCTGCTGAACGTTGTTTCTGTCCACCAGATACTTCAGATGGATACTTTTGAAGAATTTCTGTAATCCCTAACATATCCGCTACTTTTTCTACTTTCGGTCCAATATTACGTGACGCGACACCTTGAAGAGATAATGGAAGTGCGATGTTTTCATAAATAGATAAGTTCTCTAATAAGTTAAAGTCTTGGAAGATGAATCCTAATTTTTGTGAACGGAAATCAGAAAGCTCACCTTGCTTCATTTTCGTAATATCCGTACCCGCAATTTCAACAACGCCGCCCGTTGCTTTATCAAGCGTTGAAATTACATTTAATAATGTCGTTTTACCAGAACCAGATGGTCCCATAATCCCTACAAACTCACCCTCTTGAATTGAGAATGAAACACCTTTTAATGCATGTGATTGGTTCTCACCTTTTTTACCGTACACTTTTTGAACGTTTTTCACGTCTACAACTGGTTTCGTCATATATATCCTCCTACGCTTGTTTTTCCATTACCTATTTTGCGCTTTTTAAAGGAGAACTGCTATTTGTTAACATTACATTTACCTTACACTTTTGTAATATAAAAAGATGAGTGTGTAAGGTTCGTTGATAAATGAAATTTTATTAGCGATTTCCAATATATATCGGCGATTCGCGAAGGAATATCAACTTTCCGAAAAAGATGAAAATAAAAATGGGCTGTTCCACAAAAGGAATAGCCCATTTCTCTCTCTATTTCTTTAAAGGTGTTACCGTCCAATACGTAACAACTCGCCAAATCCATTCTAATGGACCCATTTTAAAGATTTTCATCCAAATTACGCTACATACAATTTGAATTGCATAAATTGCAATACACACATATAAAGTCTGCATGTACGTTAAGTTTTCTGCAAAGTTAAATACACTTCCTGCGATTAAAATCATTGCAGTTTGTCCAATATAATTCGTTAAAGCCATGCGGCCATAATATTTCAGTGGTGCTAACAATGTTTGAACTGGTTTTAATTGAAGTAGTAAAATTAATGCTCCAACATAGAAAGCTGAAATAATTGGTCCAACTGTAACGCCAATTTTTAAAAACTGACTTGCGGCATCCATTGTCCCATCCTCATTCATAAGTATCATGTTCACAAATGGATTAGCAGGAACGTACCCATATTGATACCATACAGCTATGACACTTAAAACAAACATAATACCTGTAAAAATAGCGACTTTCTTTATATTTTGCGCAAGGTTTTCAAATACACGATATTGTCCTGCAGCAAGCCCTAATAAAATTAAGCCAAGTGGTAATAGTTCTTTAACTCCCATTACACTGAAGGCAATTGTCAAAATAAGTCCTAGTACTAGGTTCACTTCTTTTTTCGCTTTATAAAACGGTAAAACGATTAACCCGCAAATTGCGTATAACGCTAGTGCTTCTCCAGGCTGAAACATTTGATGAATTAAACCAAAAATAAATAATGCTACTAAGCGACGTAAAAATAAAACATAGCCATTTTTCCCTTTCGCAATCGCTCTTGAAATAAAGATATAAAATCCTACTCCAAATAAGAATGAGAAGATTGAGAAGAAACGACCTTCTACAAATAAGTATAGAAACCTTTGATAGCTCGCATCCACTGTATTAGGATCTGGGATTTTAATATGAAGTAGTGCAAGAATATTTACTAAAATAATCCCCAGTAATGCAAAGCCACGAATGTAATCTAACTCATCAATTCGCTTGTTTGTAATATTATTCCCCATAAAGCAACTCCTTGTATAAAATTTAATCCTTCCTTACTCTACTGGAGAAAGCTGCTCGCAACTATCGACAAACCTTACATAAATCTTACATTATTGTCATATAGCAAAATAAAACCAGGTCATATTGCGACCTGGTTTACTCTGATTGTTTCGATTTTTGAGGTTGTCCTTTTTTACTATTACGCTGTTTCACTTGAACAATTGGATCAAGCTCATTCGAAAACTCAGCGTTATGTCCATTTTGCGTTTTTTGCTCTGGGTTATTTTGATCTGAACGTTTCGCCATTACATTCACTCCTTATTAGTGCGGTGTAATAATCATTTGATGTTGCAATTGGCGAATTGCCATACGTGCTCTATTTAATTGCTCACGTTGCTCATCATTCGCATGTTGTTGCATTGTTTGTAAATCGTTATATGCTTGTTCTAATTGCAACTGCGCATCCGAATACTCCATCGTATTATAATGCTCTTGTCTCATACCTTGGTCTAATTGTTCTTTCGCATATTCCACCGCTTGTTCCGCTTGTGTAATATACGATTCAAGTGATTGACGCTCTGCCATAATTGTCCCTCCTTGCTTCAATTCCCCTTTAGTGTGTCCCTTCCTTATGAACCTTATGAGTATGTTATAATGGATTTTGTGTTATTTTGACTCGGCTTAGGAGGGAAAGTAATGAAGGTTCAAAACCCTTTTCCATATACAAACGACAATAAACGTTATCATACATGGAATTATCATTTACGAAATGAATTTGGTGAAAAAATCTTTAAAGTTTCATTAGATGCTGGCTTCGATTGCCCGAACCGTGACGGTACAGTTGCTTATGGCGGTTGTACATTTTGCAGTGCTGCTGGATCTGGTGACTTCGCTGGCGATCGCCGCGATGATGTTATAACGCAATATCATGAAATGAAAGAAAAAATGCGCTCAAAGTGGAAAGACGGAAAATGTATCGCTTATTTCCAGGCGTACACAAATACACATGCACCACTTGAAGTGTTAAAAGAAAAATTCGAACCGCTTCTAGCAGAAAAAGACGTTGTCGGTCTTTCTATTGCGACTCGTCCAGATTGTTTACCGGACGATGTTGTTGAATATTTAGCGGACTTAAATAAACGCACTTACCTTTGGGTTGAACTCGGACTACAGACTGTTCATGAACGTACTGCAAATCTTATTAATCGCGCTCACGATTATCCGTCTTATGTGGAAGGTGTAAATAAATTACGTAAGCACGGCATTCGAGTTTGTTCTCATATTATTAACGGCCTTCCACTTGAAGATTACGACATGATGATGGAAACAGCTCGTGAAGTAGCGAAGCTTGACGTACAAGGAATTAAAATCCACTTACTTCACTTATTAAAAGGAACGCCAATGGTGAAGCAATATGAAAAAGGACAACTCGAGTTCCTTTCTCTTGAGGATTACGTAAGTCTCGTTGTTGACCAACTTGAAATTATTCCAGAAGACGTAATTGTGCACCGTATCACAGGTGACGGTCCACCTGATTTAATGATTGGCCCAATGTGGAGCTTAAATAAATGGGAAGTATTAAATTCCATCGATGCAGAATTTGTACGCCGCGGAAGCTGGCAAGGAAAATATGCAAATGAGGAGAAACAAAAATGAAATTAGAACGTGTATTACCGTTTGCTCGCACTCTCTTGCAAACAGCAGTAAAAGAAGGCGATTACGCTGTAGATGCAACACTCGGCAATGGGCATGACACTTGCTTCCTAGCTGAAATCGTTGGAGATAACGGAAAAGTATTTGGATTTGATATTCAAAAAGAGGCAATTGAAAGCTCAACAACTCGTCTAAAAGAAAAAGAACTTTTCGAACGTACTGTTTTAGTTCACCATAGTCACGATACACTTCTATCCGTATTACCAGAAGATGCAAAAGGAAAAGTAACAGGCGCAATTTTCAACTTAGGTTACCTTCCAGGCGGAGACAAGCATATCGTTACAAAACCGAACTCAACAATCTCAGCGATCGAACAATTATTAGAAGTAATGGCACCTGAAGGTATCATCGTCCTTGTTATTTACCACGGACATCCAGAAGGACAAGTAGAACGCGACGCTGTGCTTACATTTGCTGAAGAACTAGACCAAAAACAAGCACACGTACTGCGATACGGCTTCATTAATCAACAAAATAACCCGCCATTTATTGTGGCGATTGAGAAGCGATAAAGTGAAACTTTAATCAGTGGGGGCATCCCCACTGATTATTAGTTGAACCAATCGGGCATTTATGGGCAGTTTATCTCCTACCTAACCTCTTTGCTCCAGGCGAATTTTAAGGTGGGAGTTTTACTGCCCGTTAATGCGGGGTAATATATCAACGATTTTTCAATTATATCTATCGTAACTCGGGATATATCAACGATTTTTTCGATATATCTATCATAACTTACAATATATCAACGATTTCTCGGATATATCGATTGTTCGACAAAACATAACAAAAAAAGACGTGCATTCACTGCACGTCTTTTTTTATTCTCCTATATAATGGATATATACACTATTTAAAGAAAGAAGGATAGAACTTTGCTAGTAGAACTACGGGGAATTCAAAAGAAGTACGGCAAATCACTTATACTAGACAACATTGATTTATCCATTTCAGAAGGAGAAGCACTCGCCATTGTTGGCGGAAACGGGACTGGAAAAAGTACTCTACTCAAAATAATTGCAGGATTTGTTTCACCTACGGCAGGAGCACTTCAAAGAAAAGAACATATACAAATTGGCTATGTACCTGAACATTTTCCTGAAGGGATTCGTTTTACATTAGAGGATTATTTATATCATCTCGGCCACATTCACGGTTTATCAACAAAATATTTAAAAGATAAAATCCCGATGCTTCTTGAATCTTTTCATTTACAGCATGCAAGACATTCTGTTGTACGAAACTTTTCAAAAGGTATGAAACAAAAAACTGGTATTATGCAAGCATTACTTACAGACGTCCATTTATTAGTTTTAGACGAACCGCTTTCTGGACTCGATCCTCACTTTCAGCAAGAATTAGAACATATTTTACTCTCATTAAAACAACACGGCATATCCATACTCTTCACATGTCATGAAAAACAACTATTAGAAAACTTCGCCGATAGAATTGTGACGTTAGCAAATCATACAATCACAGAAGATATTTTTGTACAAAAAGGAGCAGAACAAGTCTATATTGAAGCAATCGTTCACGAAACATTTTCAGCGATAGAACTAAAAAAGCAATCCGGTTTTATACACGTTGCACACAATGCAAATCAAAACCTTATTCAATTACAAATCGAAAAAGAATATACAAACGAAATGCTTCAGTTTTTATTACATAAAAAAGCATCTATCACACTGCTACAACCTAACTTTTAAATCGAAAGAAGGTTTATTATGTTCGCGCTTATTCGTTACCATTTTCTCGACTATACAAAATCGTATAAGTACGTCCCTCCTATTGCGATGTACTTTGTGAGCTTACTTTTTGTATATACATATAAACCGACTCCTATTGTACCGACATACTTAGAAACAGCTCTCGCGCTTTATTTATTATCTGCCTGGATTACGGTCACAATTTTTCATACTGAAGACCCTGTACAAGAACAAATTACTATTTCTCACACAAATAATATTTCCGCACTATATTTGGGTAAATATATTACGGCTCTTCTCATTTGTACTGTTTTATCTTTTATATCCGTAATCTACCCAATTATTTTGCAAATGTTTAATGAAGAAATGACAGTTTCTTTATTTTTAGTCGGATTTCTCGCTCACATGTCTTTCTCTATACTAGGAATTTCAATCGCAACTTTATTTACTAGAAATATTATTCCAAAAGCAAGCACAGCTTGGCTTAGCCTTACATTTATATTGCTTATAACGATTGCATCTATCCAGTTAAAAAAAGAGTTACTATGGTTTTTACCACCTGTCAAAAGTTTTCTAATACTTGGACAATACAAATATAATACACTGACTCACACGCTATGGCTCACAGCTTGGGCTATCGTATATTCATTTTTATTATTTATCTTATTTCTTTTTATCGTTCGCAAAAAACGTTTTTAATTACATATTAAAGGAGACAAACCAATGATCGGAATACTAGCAGGAATGGGACCAAAATCAACTGGGCCATTCGTCGATACAGTTGTAGCAAAGTGCCAAACAATATACGGAGCAACGCATGATATGGACTTTCCTCATATGATGATTTACTCGTGCCCAACACCATTCTATATGGATCGCCTTATTGATCACGAAGCGATGAAAAAAGCGATTATTGAAGGGGCACAAAAACTTGAAAGTACTGGCGTAGACTTTATCGCTATGCCGTGCAATACAGCGCATCTTTATTTTGAAGAATTACAGCGATCTCTTTCTATTCCTATTTTGAATATAGTTGATGAGACGTTAAAAACAATTCCTGAAAATACAAAAAGAGTTGCTCTTCTCGCAACAGAAGCAACTGTTCAAGCTGGGATTTACCAAGATGGGATTACAAAACGTAATATAGAATACATTCATCATAAAAAATGGCAGGAAATGATTAATCAAATTATTACTTGGATTAAATCTGGAGAGAGTGAAGAAGCTCGCGAATTATGGAATACGCTCGTTTTACAATTGAAAGATGAAGTTGATACCGCTATTATCGCATGTACCGATTTGAATGTAGTGGCTAGTGAGGATTTTGTTGATTCTGCTCAATGTCTTGCTGAGGCGGTTGTTGAAATGTATTTATCAAATAAGAAGAAACATTTATAAACATTGAACACCTTCCTTTTGAAATGTGTTTTATGTTTGTTGAAACCCCTAAAAACTTTTAACTTTCTTCACAATTCTTTCAAAGTAATCACACTTAATCTCGCTATATTAAATAAGTAGTTATTCATATAGGGAAGGTTAGGGGAACTGAAAGTATGAAACAAAATCGTTCGCTTCATTACATTTTTTGGCGTTGGCATTTTTATGCTGGACTTTTTATTACGCCGCTTCTTATTACGTTGTCACTGAGCGGAATTGGGTATTTATTTCGGGAGGAAGTTGAAGATTTCATCTATAAGGATTTATATTTTGGAAAGAGCGCTCAAACAGAATCTATTTCGATGGCTGATTCTATTTCCTTAACAGAGAAAAAATATCCACATTATAGCGTGGCGAAAATTAGTGAGTTTAATGGGGATTATAATACGAGACTTACAATTGCAAATGAGTATACTGGGCAACAAAAATATGTGTATTTAGATAGTAATAATCAAATTGTTGGGGATCAAAACGCAAGTGAAACATTTGCCAATATCATGCGGGAATTACATAGTTCTCTTTTAGTTGGTGGCACTGTCGTCAACTATACTGTAGAACTTGCAGCATGCTGGACAATCTTTTTAATTGTAACCGGATTGTACATGAGTATACGCCAATTCAAAAACACACCATCATCCAATAAGCGAGAAAAAGCAAAAAGACGTCATTCTATTATCGGTATTATATTTACAATTCCTCTCTTTCTGCTAATCGCATCTGGATTGCCATGGTCAGGATTTATGGGGAACCAAATTTATAAAATTGCATCTTCTAATGAATCACTCGGATATCCAAAATTGTACATGGCACCGCCTGAATCAAAGGTAAAAGAATTGCCGTGGGCAACAAGAAAAGAAGCTCCTCCTGAATCGAATTCAAATGAACCGAAAGCAATTTCTGTCGATGAATTACAAAAAGGAATTGAAATAAAGAAGCCATATGTTATTTCACTACCAGCTGATCCGAAAGGTGTATTCACTGTTTCGAAATCGAGCGGTTCTGGTATTACAGGGATGCACGTTGCACCAAGTGAAGAGATAACAGCTTACTTTGATCAATATAGCGGGGAACTCATTTCAAAAACGGACTACCGTGATTATGGATTACTTGCACAATGGTTCACTTACGGTATCCCACTTCACGAAGGACATTTATTCGGATGGCCAAATAAAATATTATGCTTACTAACGACATTATCTCTATTACTTCTTATTTATTACGGAGTAAAAATGTGGTTAGCAAGAAAGCCAAAAGGAAAATTAGCAGCACCTCCAAAGCAAAGAGATAAGAAAAGTATATTCGTTTTCTTTATCATGATGGTTATATTAGGCGCTGTCATGCCTTTATTCGGACTATCTGTTTTAGTTATTTTTGCAATTGAACTTCTTATATATGTATTTTTAAAAATACGATCATAAATAAAAAGCATTTGTACCATCGTGTACAAATGCTTTTTTATTTACTATTTTCTTTTTTTCTACCACTTATTAAAAAGACAATATCTACTATAATAATCAATGCAATGATAATTTGAGCTACATAATCCATCGTTGTAGGACCGCCGGTTTTATTCATCATCATATACATTCCAGTTACAAATGAAATGGAAAGTAGCACAAGTAATGTTACTTCAATATTGTCATATAGCTTTTGAAACAATGGCTTCATTTCCACCACCACCTTTACCATATTATAACAAAGAAAACCACTCTACATGAGTGGTTTTCTTCATCACTGCGCCATTTTCTTTCGGTACATCTTCCCGTTCCAATAGAAGAATCGTGAAGTAAGCCCTCCGTATTTTACAATGCGCCGTGCCATTTTGTGCATATTCTTTTGTGCTGATACTTTTTGGTCTGATAAATAAATACCAAGTAATCCTCGGCTTATAAGACGATGAAACTTCGCATGAGGCAAATCACCAATGCTCTTCTCTGCTTCTTCTACAAAGTGTTTCATACGATCTAATATAGCTTGCTCGTTTTCATAATAACTACAGAAATTCAAATCTCCGCCTATGCGGTCTTCTTCTTGATCGATGAAATAATCAAGTAAAATGTGAAGTCCTTGTACGTAAGGGAAGTACCCTTGTCTAATTTTCGCAATATCTTCATCATGTAATTCATCATGAAATGCATATGCTACAAGGCAGAAAATTCCAAGCGTAGAACCGGCACATGCTGAAAATTCAAACCAGCTCATCTCAGGTAAGTTTTCTTTATGTGCTTCAAACCAAGTTTTCAGGCGCGGCTCTCTTTCTTCTAACTTCACGTGTTTATGAATTTGCAAATCACAATAATAACAAGCCAGTTCATGAAGAACAGGAGCAATTTTGTCATAGTGCTTCGTTTTCTTTAAAACATCTTGGCACGTTTCAACAAGTTCATCTAAATAACCACCATCATCTTGATCATCACGATAACGATAATAATTACCGCCGCCTTCTACTTCAGGTGATAATGCCATTAACATCGATTCATGCAGTGCGGCAAAATCATTTGGATCAAGTGATGTACTGCGATCACATAAATTATCTAAATAGTCGCTGATCGTTTGATACGCTACGATAAAACGAATACATTCTTCTCGGTGTTCATTTGCTAGCAGCGATAAAATGCCACCACCCTCACAATGAAACGTTTTATGCTCAATACTTGCGATTGCCTGACTATGAAGCTCATCATTCGGAATATGGTAGGCACGCTCTTTCCACATCGCTAGCTCATGGTGTACAACCGGAAACACATCACGGTATACTTTCGCCATGAGCGTTATGGGATTACTCGGTACGTTCACTTCTTCCTTCATCTCCTCTATTAAATGTACAAATAATGATTTATTTGTTTGTTTTTACTATATTATTGACATGTATTTCAGTAAATGACTGAATATAACTCAAAATTTCATCACGCTCATACTCATTTAATAACTCGTGATAACAATTCGGCCATTCTTTAAAAGCCTTATCACTTATTTTAACATTATCAAACCAAGTGCGGACACGTGTTTTATCTACAAGTTTATCCTCACAAGCTTGCATTAGCAAGAGCGGAACATCTGGAAAATCATCTATTTTTTTATGAGCAATTTCGATAGACTTAATCAATTCACTATACCAACGTACTGATACTTTGCGCAAGAACAAAGAATCATTCTCCATTGCATCTCTCACTTCATGGTTACGTGTTGACATTTCCACCGTAAGATTCGTTGCAAATTGCAATTTTGGAGCCACAACATTTAATATTTTTGAAGCAAATTGAAGCGGAGCAGAGGGTCCAGTCACTACCCCTAAACAAGGCGAACTCAAAATAATACCCTCGACATCTTCTCTCTTCGTTTCTTGCATCATACGAATGACAATAAGACCACCCATACTATGACCGAATAAAAAAATAGGTAACCTATACTTTCTTGCTTCTTTCACCCATAATTTAACTTCCTCTATGTATTCATCAAATGAATCAATATGTCCTCTATTTCTTGAAGTCGTTCCATGTGACGGAAGGTCCCCCATCACGACGTGGTAGCCGATATGATTCCACATTTCCGCAACGGCTTCGTAACGTCCGTGATATTCCATTGCGCCGTGCACAATAACAATGACAGCTTTCGCTTCCTCTGCTTCATAATTCCACATACGGACCTCCTCCATTTCACTCTTTCTCATAATTTGATACACTAAAACTAGTCTCTAGGAAAGGAAGACTTTACATGATATATCCTTACAAAGAAAAAAATCCGAAAATTGCGAGTAGTGCTTTTATCGCTGACTATGTTACGATTACAGGCGATGTTTCCGTTGGAGAGGAATCAAGTATTTGGTTTAATACGGTCATCCGTGGTGATGTGTCACCAACAATCATTGGAGACCGAGTAAATGTACAAGACCAATGCACCCTCCACCAAAGCCCTCAGTATCCTCTTATTTTAGAAGATGATGTTACAGTTGGGCATCAAGTTATTTTACATAGCTGTCATATTAAAAAAGATGCTTTAATTGGAATGGGATCCATTATATTAGATGGTGCTGAAATCGGCGAAGGAGCTTTTATCGGCGCTGGAAGCCTCGTTTCACAAGGAAAGAAAATTCCACCAAACACGTTAGCTTTCGGTCGCCCCGCGAAAGTCATTCGTGAATTAACAGAAGAAGACCGTAAAGATATGGAGCGTATTCGTACGCAGTATGTTGAAAAAGGTCAATATTATAAATCACTACAAAAATGATTTTACTGCTGCCATAATACTGGCAGCTTTTTTTATATAAAAACTAACTTTTTCTTTACAAAACATTATTACTCCCTCAACAAAATCTTATTAAAATAAAAGCTAATATCTCCATATATATGTAAACGAGGGAGGAGAATTTTCATGAAGGTCAGTGGATTATATAAAATAGAATGTTACATTTTTAAAGGAATTAATCGCTACTTTGATCAAAAAACATTAAATATCTTTTTCAGCAATATTACCCATATCGGTGGTGCTACTTTCTCCATTGCACTTACACTTTTCTTTTTAATTTTTGCAAAAGGGACTTTACACCAAGCGGCAATCGCTGCTGCTATTTCTTTAGCAATTAGCCATATTCCTGTACAAATATTAAAAAGGTGGTATCCACGAAAACGTCCGTATTTAACAATTCAGGATGCGAAATATCCAGTCCATCCATTAAAAGACCACTCTTTCCCGTCTGGTCATACAACAGCCGTTTTCTCTGTCTTCATTCCATTTATTTGCTATAATCCAAGCTTACTTGCTTTCCTATTACCGTTAGCATTATGCGTCGGTATTTCTCGTATTTATTTAGGGCTTCACTATCCGTCAGATGTATTCGTCGGCATGTGCCTTGGCACTTGCTCTGGCATCATCTCTTTTTATCAATTCATCCCACTTTTCACATAAAGGAGTGATATGATGAGAGTCGCCATTTTTACCGATACTTTTACGCCACAAGTTAACGGGGTTGCGAAAACGTTAGAACGATTAACAAGTTACTTTCAGAAAGAACAGATCGCCTATTCTGTTTTCGCCCCTCAACATACAGCTGAAGATAATTTCGTGGCTAATGTGAACAAGATGAGAAGTATCCCGTTAACAATATTATATCCAGAATGTCGCTTTTCTTTTCCTACTCCGCGTATTAAACGGGAACTTCATTCCTTTAAACCTGACATTATTCACATTGCCACACCTTTCAACATGGGACTTTGTGGACTGTATTACGCAAAAAAATTAAACATCCCAGTTGTCGGTTCTTATCATACTGATTTCGATGCGTATTTACGCTATTACAAAATTGAATTTCTCTCCAATATGCTTTGGAACTATTTAAAATGGTTTCATAGTCATATGCAAAAAAATTTCGTTCCCTCCCCTGAAACATTACATCAATTAAAAAATAAAGGCTTTCAGGCCCTCTCCATTTGGGGACGTGGTGTAGATTGCACACTCTTTCATCCAGCTTACAATACAGACCTATTCCGAAAAAAATATAATATTACAGCGAAGTATGTTCTTTCCTATGTAGGACGAATTGCTCCTGAAAAAGATATTGATACGTTGCAAAACCTTATCGTTAAAACATCGCATACTCGAAACGACATTCATTGGCTCATCGCAGGAGACGGCCCTCTAGCAACAAATTTGCGTGAAGCTGTTCCGCAAACAAATGTCACTTTTACTGGCTATTTACAAGGCGGGGATTTAGCTGAAGCATATGCTTGTTCTAACATAATGGTATTTCCATCAGCTACTGAAACATTCGGAAATGTCGTACTTGAATCACTCGCATGTGGCACACCTGTTATTGGTGCAAATAGTGGCGGGGTTAAAAATATTATTACAGATGGAAAAACGGGAATTCTTTGTCCCCCTAAAAATGAGGATGCATTTCTATCATCCATTTATTCTTTATTGCAAAATGAAGAAAAACTTGAGCAAATGGGAATAGCAGCTTCATCTTTTGCGAAATCAAAAAGCTGGGATGAGATCTTTCGCGGCTTACTTAACCAGTATGAAGAAGTCCTTCAACATACCACATCAGAGTTACTTGCTTGAACAGAAAAACTCCCTTCAAAAAACGAAGGGAGTTTATTACACACTTGTAAATTTTAGTTGAATGAATGATACATAAGGTGAAATATCATTTATTTCCATATTCATTATAGCAAAAATAAACATAACTAAACAGACTTGTAATAAAAACCCATAAAAATTAATATATGGTTATACAGTGTTTTTGCTGTATAATGATTTTAAGAATTCCCCTTAAAATCAACTTACTCACATACCTTTATACAGCAATTGTTCCCCAATTCTGTATATCAAAAAAACCTTTCATTCATTTGAAAAGTCTTTTTGAGCCTGCACATATTCTTCTTTCGTATTTACATTTATAAACCAACCCGCATTCACTTGTACATCTTCTCCAGAAACATACTTCACATTACATTGTGATAAAAGCTGCCCCATACTTCTTTTTTCTTCCTGAAGTAAAGCATAAATCTTTTCTTTCACGCGGTTATGATACGCTGCAAGTAGCGGCTGTTTTCTTCCATTAATAATAGGTACAACCGCATCATATTCATTGCTCGTTTGCTCCAGTAAAATGGTAAACCATTCATGCGAAACATTTGGCGCATCGCAAGGCATAATAGCGTACCAATCTGCTTCTATGTATTCCATTCCTGATACAATGCCGGCAAGCGGCCCATTTCCTTTATAGTGCGGAATATCTTCTATAACAGGAACTTGTACGAATTGCTCTACTCGCTCTTTTATATCAGAATGACTGATGACTACAACTTCTTGGAGCACACTCGTCATCTCTTTCAAAATATGCTCAATAAAAGTACTATCTTGCCAGCTCGCTAACGCTTTTGGCTCACCGAATCTACTCGACATACCGCCCGCTAATACAATTCCAACCCACTTACTCATTGGCGATGCAGCTCAAATGTAATATGGCCTAATTCCGGTAAAATTAATTTATTCATCGCAAGACGAACCGCTCCGCTCGACCCTGGCATCGAGAAAACTACTTTGCGTCCAATTGTACCGCCAATCGCTCTACTTAACATTGCGCTGCTTCCGATATCTTCTAAATAACTAATCATGCGGAACAGCTCACCAAATCCGACAATCTCTTTATCTAATAGAGCTGACACTGCTTCAATTGTTACATCACGCTTCGTAATACCAGTACCGCCATTTGTTAATACAACATCTACATCTTCCTTATGATAACCAGCTAACACTGCTTGCTGAATACTTTCTTTATCATCTTTTACAATTTCATAAGAGGTTACTGTATGGCCCGCTTCTTTTAACAATTCATGTAATAGTTGTCCGCTCTTATCCGTTTCTTCCGTACGTGTATCGGAAATCGTAACAATCTTGCAACGCACTTCTTTTGGAGCTTGTTTTTTATGTTCAGTTACACTCATTTTTTATCTTTCCTTTCTTAAAGACTTTTCTTCATTTTATCATACATATCTTTACACAATTATGTATGAAGCCAATAATGCGCCATGATACAATATAAGTATACTAACCCACAAAAAGGAAAGTGCACTTTCTTATACTCCTAGACTACACATCTTTAGCTACTCTTTATATTTTCTACATAATAGAATTCAATTTTAAAACTTGTACTAAAAAATAAATTGGAGGTCTACATAGTATGGAACTTTATAAAAAATTAACAACAACATTCATCCTCTTATTCATCGCTTCAATCACTGTCGGCTTTTCCTTAAAAGGTGCAATTCCATACGCTACATTAGTAAGCATTATATTCGCGACACTATTTTTACTAAGCAGTGCCTTTTGCGCAGGTAAAGCACGTCAAATGAAAGGTTGATTGCATATGTTCCAGTAGAAACCCACCCTTTGTAAATCATGTAAAAAGGAAATACAAACGTATGAAAAGGCATGACTAATACGAAAAAGTATATTGAGCTAGAAGGCGAAGTATATTGCAAATCATGCATTCAAATTGTAAGTAAAACGAAATAAAAAAAGCTTTGCGCTCACCGCGCAAAGCTTTTTTTCATATATTATAGACCAGCTTGCTCTTTTAAAGCTGCAGCTTTGTCTGTACGTTCCCATGAAAGATCTACATCAGTACGTCCGAAGTGGCCGTAAGCTGCTGTTTGTTTGTAAATTGGGCGACGTAAGTCTAGCATTTTAATAATACCAGCTGGGCGAAGATCGAAGTTGTTACGAACTAGTTCTACTAGTACGTCTTCAGATACTTTACCTGTGCCGAATGTATCAACTGAAATTGATACTGGTTGTGCTACACCGATTGCGTATGCAAGTTGTACTTCTGCTTTGTCAGCAAGACCAGCTGCTACGATGTTTTTCGCAACATAACGAGCTGCATATGCTGCAGAACGGTCAACTTTTGTTGCATCTTTACCAGAGAATGCACCGCCGCCATGGCGAGCGTATCCACCGTAAGTATCAACGATGATTTTACGTCCTGTTAAACCAGCATCACCTTGTGGTCCACCAATTACGAAGCGGCCAGTTGGATTAATGAAGAATTTCGTTTCTCCATCCATTAATTCTGCTGGTACTACAGCTTTAATTACGTGCTCTTTTAAGTCGCGATCGATTTCTTCCCATGTAACATCTGGGTGATGTTGTGTAGAAATTACGATAGTATCAACACGTACTGGTTTACCATTTTCATCATACTCAACTGTAACTTGCGTTTTTCCATCTGGACGTAAGTATGATAATGTATCATCTTTACGTACTTCAGTTAAACGGCGAGCTAATTTGTGAGCAAGCGAGATTGGAAGTGGCATTAACTCTTGTGTTTCATTACATGCGAAACCAAACATTAAACCTTGGTCTCCTGCACCAATTGCCTCAATCTCAGCGTCAGTCATTTGACCTTCGCGTGCTTCTAGCGCTTGGTCAACACCCATAGCGATGTCAGCAGACTGCTCATCGATAGATGTTAAAACAGCACAAGTTTCTGCATCGAATCCGTATTTTGCGCGTGTGTAACCAATGCCTTGAATTGTTTCACGAACGATTTTTGGAATATCTACGTAAGTAGAAGTCGTAATTTCCCCCGCTACCAATACTAAACCAGTTGTTACAGTTGTTTCACAAGCTACACGTGCATTTGCGTCTTTTGATAAGATCGCATCTAAAATTGAATCAGAAATTTGGTCACAAATTTTATCTGGATGTCCTTCAGTTACAGACTCAGATGTGAACAGATGACGTTTTTTTGTCATGTGGTAAACCTCCCTACAGTAATTGTATATATTGTACGGAACTCATCCTTAATTTGCCACAAACTGCGACATACATTTATTCTCCCACACAAGCATACAGAAAAACCTTTCCTACTTTACATAGAGGAAAGGTTTAATTTGCTACTTGCATACTGCTTTTTGCCCTTCGCTCTTATCGTTCGAGACCTGTAGCCTCGCACAGGTTTTAGCACCTATTCACCTGCATTTATCAATACAAGTGAGGTTGCTGGGCTTCATCGGGCCTGTCCCTCCGCCAGCTCGGGATAAGAGAGTATCCGTCCCAACCTATACTAAAGAAATGATATTCATTTGTCAATTAATATTCACATTTTCCTGAAAGTTTTTCTCAATACGCCTGAAATGAAATATTAATAGGGAAATAATGCATTCACACAAACAAAAAGAAATAAATAGTATACATTATTTATATAATTGTGTTATACTCTTGTTGGGGATTACGAGAAATATTTCATTAAATGAAAAGGATGGTATATAAATATGAGTACTGTGAATGTCCAAATTGGTTTACACGAATTATTGAACGGAAGCAATGCACAGATTCAACTAAGTGTTCCGCAATTAGTGGAAAAAGTATTAATGCGAAATGAAGGGAAATTAACTTCGACTGGTGCCGTTTCTGCTTCAACTGGAAAATATACAGGACGTTCTCCTAAAGATAAATTTATTGTGAAAGAAGCATCGGTTGCTGACAAAATTGCTTGGGGAGCTGTGAACCAACCGATTTCTGAAGAACATTTTAATAAATTATATACTAAAGTTTTAGAATACTTAAAAGAAAAAGAAGAGTTATTCGTCTTCAAAGGATTTGCAGGCGCTGACCGCAATTACCGCCTACCAATTCAAATTATTAACGAATATGCATGGCACAATTTATTTGTACATCAATTATTCATTCGTCCAACTGAAGAAGAATTAACAACTCATGAATCAGAGTTCACAATTGTTTCTGCACCGAATTTCAAAGCTGATCCAGCTGTTGACGGTACAAACTCTGAAGCATTCATTATGGTTTCATTCGAAAAACGTATCGTACTAATTGGTGGTACAGAATACGCTGGAGAAATGAAAAAATCAATCTTCTCTATTATGAACTTCTTATTACCTGAACAAGATATCCTTTCTATGCATTGCTCTGCAAACGTAGGTGAAGAAGGCGACGTAGCACTATTCTTCGGTTTATCTGGAACAGGTAAAACAACATTATCTGCTGATCCAAACCGTAAATTAATCGGTGATGATGAGCACGGTTGGTCTGATAACGGTGTATTCAATATTGAAGGTGGTTGCTATGCAAAATGTGTAAATCTTTCTCACGAGAAAGAACCACAAATTTTCGATGCAATCAAATTTGGATCTGTTTTAGAAAACGTTATCATTAATGACCAAACGCGTATCGCAGACTACAACGATACTACTTTAACAGAAAATACTCGTGCTGCATACCCTATGCATGCGATCGACAATATCGTACTGCCAAGTGTTGCTGGACACCCAAATACAATTATTTTCTTAACTGCTGATGCATCTGGCGTATTGCCTCCAATCAGTAAGTTATCAAAAGAGCAAGCTATGTATCATTTCTTAAGTGGTTACACTAGTAAACTAGCAGGAACAGAGCGCGGCGTTACATCTCCGCAAGCTACATTCTCAACTTGCTTCGGTTCACCATTCTTACCACTTGATGCATCTCGCTACGCTGAAATGCTTGGTGAAAAAATCGAGAAACACGATGCGAAAGTATTCCTAGTAAACACTGGCTGGACTGGCGGCGAATACGGCGTTGGTAAACGTATGAACTTAGGTTATACTCGTGCAATGATTCAAGCAGCATTAAACGGCGAACTTGCAAAAACTGAAACAGCTAAACATGATATCTTCGGTCTTGAAGTTCCACTTCACGTACCAGGTGTACCTGACGAAGTGTTAATGCCTGAACAAACTTGGGCTGATAAAGCTGCTTACAAAGCAAAAGCAATCGAGCTTGCAAATGAATTCAAAGAGAACTTCAAAAAGTTCGAAAGCGTTTCTGAAGATATTATTAACTTAGGCGGTCCAATCGCTTAAATTAAAACTTTCTGTTGGAATAACCCTTTACTCATATGAATAAGTGTCTTGTAACCGTAAAGTTTCGCGTACTCACCGACAAAACCCAATGCGGCTTAACGGTTACACACACTTACATAAAAAAGAAGCTTACGTGAAAACGTAAGCTTCTTTCTATATCTTATATAAAGTGAAATGCTAATCTCTTCATCTGTGACCTAGATTATAAAATTACAGCTTCGAATATATACATTATATCCCTACTCGCTACATCTCTCGGGTTTCACATCATATGGGGTTAAAAAAGGCCCTGACCGCTTCTATTCGTGGCTGGATCATCTATTCCATCTAAAAAGAAGTCTTTTATCTTTTTATCTCTTTTAGCTCTTTGTTAGTTCTTTCTCATCTTTCATGCTATAGTATCCTAAATTCACAACGATTAAGAAATAACCACCCATAATCCCTACTGCAAATGCCCACATAACCATGTGGTGCTCAATTTCGTACATAATAATAGCACCCAAAATGGCAGCTGCAAAACGGTTAAACATACCGAGTGTCGGTGCTTTCGTCTTCTTTACAATACTATCTCCAAGCTTCTCAATTCTTCTCCCTAGAAGCCAAACGCAATACATACTTACAATAAGCCCAATTCCAGCGCCTAAAAAGTGTGCTGAAAACGGTGTTAACATCCAACCTAGTAACAAAATACCTAGTATATAATACGATTGGATTTTAAATGATCTTAGTGACATACTAATCATGCTGTACCTCTCTTCATTCGTTCTTATCTATCCAACAAAAAATTTCTTTCAAATCCATATTCCTTACATCCATTTCACTCAAATTAAAAACAACATAAACAGTATGTTTATGTTGTTTAAATGCTTTTAGAAAATAATATTATACAAGATTTCAAACATCATATTCTCATATTTTGTGACGGTTTTTCAAACTTTTTTCGTCCATTTATGAAAAAAATGATATCAATCTATGAACATACGGATATGATGTAATAAGCACACAAATAAAGGGGGCGTCTAATGATTTATTTTTTAATGGCTCTCATTCACCTCATTATCCCTGCACTTATCGGACTTTCATTGTATTGGTACACGAAAAACCATAGCATTTTTTACGCTGTCCTCGGTGTTCTTCTTCCAGGTATTATTCTTATTACACTCTTCCGTATTCCATTTTTAAACTTAATTCCACTTATTACTGCTATCTTATTTCTCATCTTCTTACCAAAAATAAAAAAATAGGAAAGCAGATCATAGGTGATCTGTTTTCCTATTTTGATATAGGTTCCCCTGCAATAGAATGAACTTTTACTTTCTCCGATTTCACAAACCATAGACCGACAAAAATGATAATTCCACCGATGATTTGTTGAAACGATACATATTCATTTGCCCAGACAGCTGCAAATAAAACAGCTACAAGCGGCGTTATATACATATATACCATCGTATGTGACGCCCCAATTTTTTGAACACCAACATACCACATTACTAGACCAAATACTGTGACAAAGAAAATAGAATATAGTAAAGCAAATAGTGTCATTCCGTGAGTAATGTGAAATGGCATGACAAACACATGCGGACCACTTAACAATAATAGCGGAATCGCACCCACTAATGCAGACCATGCTGTAACACGTAATGCTGAATATTTTTTAATTAATGGTCCTGCTAAAACAGGATAAAGCCCCCAGCATATTGATGTAATAAGTCCAATTCCATTGCCATAAAAAGAACTAGTAAGTGAATGTCCTGCTACTAAAACTAATGCTGCACCAACAAAAGCAATCATAGAACCGATTAACTTTCGAGAAGAAAAATTTTCTTGTTTCAGAAAAATCGCAAATACAGTTGTAAAAATAGGTGAAATAGAAATGAGTAAAGAGGCATTTGTAGCGGATGTATATTTGACAGTTTCCATAAATAACGTTTGATACAGTACAATACCTACAACGCTAACAATGATTAATCTAGGTATATCCTTTCGCTCCATATAAACCGACTTTTCAATAAAAAAGGTAAGAAGTAACAGGAGCGGTGCCGCCGCCATCATACGAAGTGCAGTAAATTCAATTGCTGTAAATTCTAAAAATCCATACTTTGCAATCGTATAGTTAATCCCCCAAATAATAACAACACTTAAAATTAATAACTCAATTCCCCATCTTCTCATGCATATCCCCTCCGCAAAGAAGATTATACAGAAAATTCAATCATATGTACATTTCATTATGTGAAAAAACCTTTTTACTATTGGGACGTTTTGGTAAATGAAATTATATCGGCGATTTTTTCAATATATCGACTTATCAACAAAAATCGACAATAATAGCGCCTTATAAAATAAAAAAATGTGAATCCAAAATACATTTTGGACTCACATTTCCTTTACTATACTCGAACGTGTAATTTCATATTTGGATTATAAAACTGGCTTGGGCTCTTCAACTGAAAAGTTCCTCCACCTTCATGCCAATCAACCGTTAACTTATCGTCCATAAATACAAGCTTTGTACGATCAGCGATAAAATTCATTGTGCTTGATTCAATATCCACATCGCGCTCATCTTTTTCTGCTACAGCTACTAAATCGATGATTCCACTCATGACACAACCGCAACCCTCATTATCGTAAAATAACTTTATATATTTCGCTTCACTTGGAATCGTATCCATAATCTTTTTATATGCTGCTTCTGTTACAGTAACGTACATATGTTAATCTTCATCCTCTCTTCTCTTATCATTCATATATTGTATCACCATTTTTCTTAAAAGTTATATACAGAAAATTAAGACTAATATACAATGTATGTGATAAAGTTTCAGCAATCGAGCTTTTATGAGTAGTTCATGCAGGAGAAAGGATGTTTACTATCTGTGTTCAAACTACAACGATATCCTATGTTATTAGGTCTATTTAGTAGTTTCTTCATTTCTAGCGGAATGCTATTACAGCATGTACTTCCCTATTCTCCTTCTATTGGCTGGATTCTAGGTTTTATTTGTTTCCTATCCGCTTCTTATTTTGCTACGAAGAATACAAACAACTCATAAAGCAAGAATCATCTTAAGGAGGATTATTAAACATGCCAGCCTTAAAAAAAATAGAGCAATCACTCGATCACTTATTCCAAATTGAAAAATACGGAAAAGATAGTGCCTTTAGTCGATTTATCCCAGCCGTATATGATCCTATCAAATTTCCTTGGCAACAATTTTTCGAAGCAAATTTTGTAGATTTATTTAACGGCCTTATGATGCACGGATCTGAAAATGTAAACAAAGTATTTTTAGCTGTATTCCCTACAAATGACATTCTTGAAACATTCATTTCACAATCCACACCTGGTGATTTACTCTTTATGCACCATCCCCTTGTAATGGAGTGCGGTGATCCAATTGGAAGATCAGGCCGCGGTTTCATACCAATCCCTGAAAAATATTTGCAAGAAATAAAAGAAAAACAACTTTCTATATATACATGTCACGTACCAATGGATTTTCATCAAACACATGGAACGAGTATTTCAATTGCAAAAGCATTAAACGCTACTGTAGTGGACCACTTTGCATATGGAGGTCCAGAACAAGAACCAGTTGGCCTTATTTGTGAAATAGATGAAACATCAACAGAAGCACTCCAAAAACATCTAAAACAACTCTTCCAGATTCCTTACACAGACTTCGAAGGGAAACGACATGATTCCATCAAAAAAATCGCAATTATCGCTGGATGTGGCGATGTTGTATCTTTAATGAAGGAAGCAGAAGAAAAAGGTGCTGAAGCATATATTACAGGAGAAATCCATTGCCATATCGACAATGATTACGGCCGACATAAATACTCTCTCATTATGGATTATGTAAAAGAAACGAATATGTCTCTAATTGGGGTGTCACACTCTGCCTCTGAATATTTAGTGAAAGAGACATTGATGTATGATTGGTTTAAAGAGAATTTTGATGTGGATGTTATTTTGCTTCCGCAGGAGAAATGGTGGCTCTAACACTATCATTTTTTTAATTTATATACACAATACAACCGACCACAGAAAAATAGATAAATGAGAAAGCACATGTACCTACGTAAATGCTTTCGTTGTGCCGAAAAATGAACCTACTGGTAGCACCGACTTTACTGGTGCTACCAGTATTACAGCTGGAAACCTATTTTTGTGAGAGGATACAACCGCTCTTTATATTCATACTGCAAGTGCTGTATATTCTGTTTTTCTAATTACTAACATATAGCAATTCATTTCATAAAAAAAGACCCGAGATTCGGGTCAACAAATAGAAATATAAATGAACTACAACAAATAACAGACAAAGCCATTATATATTTTTCGTAGTAAAACATCCATTAATTTCTTTTTACACTATCAATATATTATTTTTCGTTATCGTCCTCTTTTTTAGAACGTCTACCTAAGAAGAATACAAGAACTAATAATATAATTAACAGTAGTACTCCGCCGATAATGTAATATAGTGTGTAGTCTTTTTTCGCTTCTACCGCTGTATCATTTAACTTATCAGCTGTCTTTCCTTCAATTGTAAATTTCTTCGTCCATTCCCATTTTTGATTGCCATCAGTGGCTTTCACTTCTACTCGGTACGTTCCTGGATCAAATGCTTTGTTTTCCCAGCTAATAGCGTAATCAAAGTTTGAGTTTGGCGCCATTCTTAAATTTTCTTTTTTCGCTTCAAATAAAATGTCTGTACCTTTTTCTTTATATACCTTTGCATCAACACTTAAATTTTTTAACATTGCTGGCTTTACGTTTTGTAAATTTGTAGTAACAACGTTACGCCCGTTAATTTGTGTTGGCTTTACTTCGTTTAATTTCATGTCTGGTTTTACTTCAGCATCTGTTTCTTTTAAAACAACACCAATTGCGTATGCATATTTATTTTCAATCTGCACACCTTCATCTTTTTTCTTTGCATTCTCATCTTCTTTTTCTTTAAAGTATAAACCACCTAAAATAACACCATCAAACGACTCATTTGGCATTTCTAGGTTTATATCAACTGTCACTATGCTGTTAGCTGGGACTTTCGTTTCTTTTGGCATTTTAGCAATTTTAGAAAACGGATATTTCAAAGTAGAATCCGTTTTTGGTTCTACTGTACTATAATCTGTAATACCATTGCTATTCGTAATTGCTGTATTAGCAAACGATTCTACCACAACTTCTTTATTCGTATCATTTTTCATTTGGACTTGAATTGTTTGCTTTTGTCCAGGTTGCATTTTCAAATCAAAATACGTTTGATTTTTATCAATTTGATTTTCTGGTATAACTGCTGTCACAGCGAATTTCATTTCAGCTGCATATACTGAAAAAGCGTTTACCATGAAGAATGTAATTAATAGTAAGCTAGTAAATAGTTTTTTTACCATCTCTTATGTAATCCCCTTCATATCCATTTTATAGACAAGAAAGAGACAAGGTTAAAGCCATTCCCTTATCTCTTCTCATTTTCCTCTTTTATCTTAAAATTCCTCTTACTTACATAGGAGCGTCTGTTAGTTCCCAAGTTAGTGAAGTTGTGTATTGTGTTTGTTCTTTTTTCGTTTTACCTGGTACAGATAACTCTACGCTTTGTTTCGCTTCTGTTGCATCTTTACCAAACGTATTTACCCATGTACCCATACCTTGGTTTTCTTTTGCATCGATTAAATCAGATGCTGCACCACTTGGATTTAATGTGATAGATTGTTCTGCTGTTGGTGCGTCGCTACCTGCATTTGATTTCAAAGCTGAATTTTTTAATGTTAATGCCGCGCCATCCAACGCTTTATCATCTGCAGTTTTGAATTGACCATTTTGTTTTACTGTTAAATGCCATCCAGCATTTGTACCACGATTATCTGTTACTTGAACGTAGTTCGGCACGTCAATTACAGAACCGTCTACTTTTTTCTTTACTTTATCTAATTCTGCAAAGTAGATTTCGTTATTCCCTGATGCTTTTTGTGTTTTAAAGTTGAAGTTAGATACATAATCAATACTTAGTGGACCATCTGTACCTTTTTTATCTGGATCAACTGGATCTACAGTTTCATCTGGATTCTCTGGATTAACAACATCAATTTTATCTGTATTTTTCTCGAATTTAATGAATGCTTTTGAGTCTAATTTCCCGCCATCTTTCTCAGCTGCAAATGCAGACGTTCCTACTGATACTGATGATAATGTTACCGCTCCAATTAATGCTATTTTTGCTAGTTTCATAGTTTTATACCCCTTTATGATCATTTTTAAAATTCAGTCATTCTTAATTTTCAATCTTGTATAAGCTTAGTTTGGTGTATCTTCTAAAGTCCAAGTTAACTCAGCTGAATATTTCGCACCTTTTTCTTTCGCTGTCGTACCTGGTACGAATAAGCTCACACTCTTTTTACCTTGTTCTGTTCCTTTACCGAATGCAGTCGTCCAATCACCCATACCTTTATTCTTTGCGGCAGTAGTAATTTCCACCGCATCTCCACCTGGAGCTAGCGTTACTTTATTTTTAAATGTTGTAGGTGCATATTGTGCATCAGTTACAGAATTTACAGCTGGGTTACTTAAGCTTAAAGCTGCATTTGTTAACTCACTATTACCACTTTTAAATTGTGCATTTTGCTTTACTTTCAATTTCCATCCTGCATTTGTACCACGGTTATCTGTTACAGATACGAAGTTAGGTACTTCAACTGTTTTGCTCCCTTGTTTCACTTTATCCAATTTTGCAAAGTACGTTTGATCATTACCAGAGATAACTTGCTCGCCGAAGTGTAAGTTAGAAACGTAGTTAATACTTAATGGACCTTTTGTTCCTATTTCATGGTCACCAGGGTTCTCTGGTGTAACTTTTTCATTTGGATTTTCTGGATTGTTTGGATCTGTTGTGCTTGTATCTTCAATAAACGTTACATCTGTTTTTGATTTCATATTTGCTTTCTCTTCCGCAAATGCTGAAGTTCCTACTGCTGCAACTGATGTTAATGATACTGCACCGATTAATGCTAATTTTGCTAGTTTCATATGTACCTTCCCCTTTTCTCTGTTTTCATCTTTTTTTTATTTTGAATACACTTGCTTTCCCCTAATTCTTTTGAATACATATAGAGATAAAACAATCGAAAACAATCCTATATATTGTTTGAAGTCCCGTGTCTGGCCTCCTGTTTTCGGTAAATATTTATCTCCATTTTTATTTTTATCAACTGTCTCTTTTTTTGTATTTATCTTTGTCGGATCAGTTGATGTATTTGGTGTATAGCTATTCGAAAATGTAATACCCGCTTTTGAATTCGTACTTGTAGCCGTTACTACATTTGCCATAAGAAACGGCACACATATAACTGTGGAAACGATAATACCAACTATTTTTTTCATTACTCTCTCCTTTCTAAAATTTATATATTTCATATGTTTTTAGAGAGGAGCATCGGTTAATGTCCATTCTAGCTGTCCAGCATATTTAGTATTTGCTTTGACATTCGGCCCTGGTTTTACTTGTAAATGAATTCCTTCGTTTTCCTTCCAATTTAGTGAAACCTCCTCATCGTTTTTAGAAATATACGAGAATGCTTCTATACTAGAGGTACTTAAAGGTGTATCCTTTCCATTTCGTTTGTAAATCAATGCTCCTGTCAATGTGTCATTTTGCGCTGAAGTTAATGGTGTGATTTCCTTTACATATACACTCCATTTTTGCTTTTTAACACGATCATCGGTTACCTTTAAAGGATTTGAAATCGTCTTCGGTGCGTATGTCGTCGTTTTCGATGGAATTGTTAAATCTCCAAATGTAATTTCTTTTGGTACGTCTACTAACTTTAAAGTCCCATCAACGACAGTAACCGGCACTTGAATCTCCGCTTGTACACCTTGCTTCGTTTCAATTACAACCGTTACAGTATGATTCCCTATTGTTTTGGTATCTGGAATATTGATTAACTTCACTACTGATATTGGTTTATCTACATCCAAATTCGTATCTACAGATAAATCTGTCACAAATTTAGAAATATCCATTTTTGTTAAATCTGTTCCTTGCACTACTTTTTGTGGGACTGGTTTCCCAGTTGGAATACCTTTATACCTTATTTTTGCGATTCCATCTCGATTACTATCTTGTCCATTCTTATCGCCATCTAAATAATTTTTAGCTGACACCGGTATTTCAAGATAACCATCTTTATAATATTTCATTACATTAGCACCTTTTACAGGAGAACCTGTAATTGTCATTTCATAAATTTTCCCGTTGAATTCTTCTGTTTTTAGCGCATTTACTTTCGCAACCGCAGTGACTTTATTGTTTGTCCTGCTAATATCAAAGAAGCTACTTACATCATCTCCACTCTCCACATCTTGAATGGAAACATCATTCACAGTAAAATCCTTATTCACTTCACTTTCTAATACAAAAGATTTCGCATAGTGAATCTCTTTCGATTGAGCAGGCATATTTTGATATACCTTATAAGAAAGTTGACGGGAATTATCTTCCACAATATCTCCTATTACACTTGGAGCTGGAATTTCAATTTGTGCAATCGCTAATTGGTCGTATGATACATTAACACCTGAAGCATTTAATCTAACTTCTAGCGGTAATTCTGTTAAATTATCAAATGTAATTGTCATATCTGCTTCTGGAGTAGCTACTGGACCTGCTGTTCCAGAAAACTCGATTTTATTATTCCCTTTGTCTTGATACCTAATTGAACTCGTATCATACACGTATAAATTCGTTAAATGACTACCATCATTACGTAACGTTACATTTTTATAACTATTTATCCTTTTGAAATTCCACATTGCCGTTAATGGTACTTTTTTACTTGTTCCGTGTTCATAAAATTCAAAGGAAGCATTATAAGTTTGTCCTGACCTTCCGTTCCCATATAATTGTAAAAAGTTTTTTGCATCACCTTTAGTTATTGGTGTTTTAACATCTACAGATGAAGCTGTCATAGAGTGAATATTAATACGGACATCAATCCATTTCCCTTGATATTCACCAGCTTTTTTTACTAATACGTACTGTTCTCTATTTGAATTTCTAAATGTATATTGACTTTGACCAGTTCTGTCATTGCTACTACCCTTTACCTCATATGTTACTTGTGGGCTCCAAACAAATCTAAAAGCATATTTACCCGAGATAGAAGGCCCTTCACCTGTTCTATTATTTATTACCTTTACATTTGGATATTTAAGAATACTTGTAACAGGACTAGCAGCTAGTAGAGATTGGCTCTTTAATACCTTCTCAGCTTGAATAGCAGGTAATTCCTGATTATTTTCGTTTACCTTATTGCTCTCTTTTAATTCATTTTCCTTTGATACGAGTTCTTCATTAACCTTTTCTTTCGCTAAAGTCTTCGTTTCTTTTGGAACTTCAGCATTAGTAGAATTTATTTCTTGTTTTTTATTTTCTTCCGATACTTTCACTTTTTCACTTATTTCTTTTTTCATAACTTCCTCTGAAGCCTTTGGATTTTCATCAGAAATAGCTACATTTAAAGCCTCTTTTTTCTCTACAACATGTAGAGAAGGAGATTCAATTTTCTTTTCATTCCCTTCAAACTTCACTATCGGTTCAAATTTGTACTCTCCAGCTTTTTTCATTTGAATGACTACATATACGTCACCGATAAAATTACTTTGTTCATTCTTTTCAATTTTTACAATGTGATCTTCTGTTACTGAAATGTTTTGAATCGCTTTATTGTTTTCGTTCATTTTTTTCGTTTCTGCTTCATTGAACAGCTGTTCATTAGATAATTTCAGCTCGATATTAGCATCTTGTTTATTTGTATTTGTAATCTTTAATACTACATTTTCATCAACTTTTATTTCTTGTTTATCCATATGAACGATAAAACGTCCTTGCTCGTCGTTTGTAACCGCATAAACTTTCGTTGCAGAGTAATCTAGCACACCAACTTGCGTAAATAATATTCCTCCAGCGAGAAGTATACGCCCAAATTTACCTATTTGATTTTGCAATGTACTTCCCTCCCTCACTTCTTACGAACCGAATATTTCGAACATTAAATTTATTATTCAGCTAAATTTACAATCATAATGTGTATTCCTAGAAAATAAAAAGCCTGGTTGCCTTTTCGATTTTCATACATCACAACATGTGTGAAAATCCAAACTGCAACCAGACTATCATAGTAATTTTCATTACCTTAGACTCTTAGCTTTGCGACCTATCCTTTCGAATAGTGTGCCCATTTATTTTTTCTTTTTGAGACAATAAAAAATCCGGTTGCCTCTTCGATTTTCATACATACAACTATGTGTGAAAATCCAAACTGCAACCAGACTATCATAGTAATTTTCATTACTTTAGACTCTTAGCTTTGCGACCTATCCTTTCGAATAGTGTGCCAAAAATAGGTATTTATTTATCGTGTTTTGAATATACCATTAAAACCCAAAAAAGAAAATAGTTTTTTTAGAAAAAAACAATTAATTTTTATAGTCTAAATTTTTTACTTGAAAATCCATAATAAAAACTAAAAAAAAACATTTTGATCTTAGAATACATCATACATTCTTTATCGATAAAATGAGATTTTTACTATCCACAAATAGCAAGATAAAATAGAAAAACATCACTTATTTGGAAGTGATGTTTTTTCTATTTAATGCAGTGGTAACATAACCTCAACCGTCGTTCCAACCCCAACTTCACTTTCAAAACTCATTTTACCGTTGTGGTCTTTAATAATTTTTTCTGTAACTACTAAACCTAGACCAGTTCCTGTTTCTTTCGTTGTATAAAAGGCTTCATTTAACTTTGGAATTTTATCTTTCGGAATGCCGCATCCCTCATCTTTCACTTGAATGATGATTCCATCTTTTACAGTAACTTTAATCGTAATTGTTCCGCCAACTGACATTGCTTCAATTGCATTTTTAATTAAATTAAAAAAGACCTGTTTTAATCGTTTTTCATCACATGTAATTGATGGTAAGTCTTTACTGTAAATACCTTGTATGTAGACTCCTTGTTTTAAAGCAGGCTTTTCCATAACTCGAATAACATAAGAGATAATTTCTTGTATGTTATGAGTTTCTGATTCTAGTGATTTAGATTTCTCAAATCCACTAAGTTCTGTAGCAATTATATGAATCCGATCTACTTCTTGTTTCATAATATCACTATAAATTTTATCCTCTGGATGCTTGTCTGCTTGTTTATTCACAAGTTTTTTTAAGTTTGCTAAAGGTCTTCTAATCTTATAACCAATAACCGTTGCCATCTTTCCAACAGCTGCTAGTTTTTCTGTCTGTTTTATTTCTTTGTCCATCATCTCAAGCGTACGAACATAAGACTGAACCCTCAAAAATATAATCCAACATATGATAGTAAATACGCTATATAATGCCATTGGGATTAAAACGAGAGAAGATTGAATAATGATTCCTGTAAGAGCATACTTTCCGACAAGTATCGCTGGAACTAACCAGAAATATCTTTTATTCACAAAGATTGGTGCAAACAAAATAAAAAATCCTTCTACTATATTTCCACCGTCAAATTCTGCATCGCTACCATAATAAATCATAATGTTATGGATAAAATCTAATACATTATAGCCAATTAGAATAATATACTTTACCGCAAAAGCATTCTTCCATTTCATAAAGTATATCCCAACGCAAAACAATACTACCATCAAAAAGTAAAGCCATAAACCTAAACCATCTTCAAACTCTCCTACACCTTCTTGCTCTCCACCGATTAACGGTACGATAAATTCATAGGCAAGATCATATACAAAAAATATAATGAAAAATAAACTTAAAAATGCTTTCAGCGCCTTTATTTCTTCGTTTTTAAATATATAGCCTTTATTCATATGGTAACTCCTAGCTTTTCTTCCACTTGGATTTCAGTATTTCTACACTTCTTTGGGAGAATGATGTCTATTCTCGTTCCAGTATCTCTTTCACTTGAAATATGCAGCTCACCAAGGTGCTCGGCGACAATTCGATTCGCTACCGTAAGTCCCAGACCAATTTTATCCTGTTTCGTTGTATAAAAGGCCTCTGTAACACGAATTAAGTTTTCTTGCTTAATACCATGACCATTATCAATCACGCTGATCATTACATACTCTTTCCCTTTATTTTCTAATCTTACATGTAATATGCCATCTTGTTCCATTGCCTCTAAAGCATTTTTTATCGTATATAAAAAGACTCCTCTTATTTTTCGTTCATCACATTCAACTTCTATTGTTTTTTCTTCCACATTCGAAATAAACTGCACGTTTAATTCATTCATTTTTTCGCGAAGACTTGTTATTACTTGTAATACAATTTTTCCTACATCATGTTTCTTATAAATAGAAGGTTTGCATGTAGCAACTTCCATTAACTCGCTTATCATATTATTAATATTTTCTATTTCAAAAATCATACGTTTATAAGTAGGATCCTCTTCATGCTTCTCTCGTTGTAATTGCGTAAATCCTTTTAATGAAGCGAGTGGATTTTTAATTTCATGTCCAACCGTCGCTGCCATTTTTCCGATTACTGCTAATTTCTGTGATTCACTAGCAATCGCTATACTTTCCTTTACAGCTGAAAGATATTGTAAAAATCGGTTTAAAATGATATATGCAGCTATTAACATAAGTGTACACATAATAAGGAACATAAATGCTTTTACTTCCTCTAATACAAATAAATAAATTAAATATTTTCCTACAATAGAGGAAAGTAAAAACACATAGAATTTTTTATTTAAAAATATGGGTACAAAGAAAATGAGAATAATTTCTATTATATTTGTCGCATCAAACGCCGCCTTATTATAAAAAATATATGAAAATATATTAGCGATTTCTATCCCTATGTATGCAAATATCCATGCATATTTAACAAGTTTTGCCTTCTCTTTTTTCATTAAATATATATTCACGCACAGTATTGCTACTCCGCAAATAACTTGCCATACTATTTTGTATCCCTTATCCATTATTGATTTATCGTCTAATACGATTGCATAGAAAATTTGATATACAATAACAATGACATATAACACCCATAAAAGGATTTTTGCATTCTTTTCTTCTTCTTTATATGATAGAAAACTTTCTTTCACTTCAACACCCCTTCAAAATAATATCTCGAAGAATACCATTTATTATAATAAATGATTTTCATAGACAAACAAAGATAAATCGAACATTTGAGGAAAATCATCCCAACGACACAACATCTTCATGCTATATACAAGCATAAAAAACATAAACAATAATACGTATATTATGGGAGGTGTTTTTTATGGACGGCAAAAAAAATAAAAAGACAGAACAACTCCAATCTTTCACGCGTGAAAATGAAGGAAAGGAGATGACAACAAATACAGGTGTTAAAATTTCAAATGATGAAAACTCTTTAACTGCCAGTGATCGTGGCCCTACCCTTCTAGAAGATTTCCTTATGCGAGAAAAACTTTCTCACTTTGACCGTGAACGAATTCCAGAACGAGTCGTTCACGCACGAGGATACGGAGCACATGGCATTTTTGAGTTATATGAATCTTTAGAAGAGCTAACAATGGCCCCCTTTCTACAAGACCCTTCAAAAAAAACACCGCTTTTTATTCGTTTCTCTGAAGTAGCTGGATCAAAAGGAGCAAATGAAACGAATCGAGATGTAAGAGGATTCGCCGTTAAATTTTATACAGAAGAAGGAAATTTTGATTTAGTAGGAAATAATATTCCCATTTTCTTTATTCAAGATGGCATTAAATTTCCTGATCTTATTCACGCCCTTAAACCAGAGCCACATAATGAAATTCCACAGGGCCAAACAGCACATGATACTTTTTGGGACTTCATCGCCAACAATCAAGAATCAGCTGCAATGATGATGTGGATTATGTCCGATCGTGCAATTCCAAGAAGCTTTCGAATGATGCAAGGATTTGGCGTTCATACATTTCGTCTAGTTAATAAAAATGGAAAGTCACGATTCGTGAAATTCCACTGGAAGCCAAAGCTTGGCGTTCATTCGTTAATTTGGGATGAAGCACAAAAACTAGGTGGTGCTGACCCAGATTACCATCGCCGTGATTTGTGGGAAAATATTAATGCTGGAAACTATCCTGAGTACGAACTTGGCATTCAAATTTTAGAAGAAGAGGACGAATTTAAATACGACTTCGATATATTAGATGCAACGAAAATTTGGCCTGAAGAAGATTTTCCCGTTAAAATCATTGGAAAAATGACCTTAAATCGCAATGTAGATAATGTATTTGCTGAAACTGAACAAGTGGCACTACACCCTGGAAGTATCGTCCGTGGTATTGACTTTACCAATGACCCTCTCTTACAAGGTAGGCTCTTTTCTTATACAGACACACAATTAGCACGCGTTGGTACAAATTATCAAGAACTACCGATTAACCGTCCAATATGCCCATTTCATAACAACCAAAGAGATGGTGCGTCTAAATATATAATCGACAAAGGAAAAGTTGCCTACCATAACAATTCCTTAGCAAATAATTCTCCTTATACTGTACCTGGAACAAAGGGGGGATTCGTTACATATCCTTCTACTGTATCTGGTCATAAAACAAGGGAAACTGCTGCTAGCTTCAAAGACCACTTCTCTCAAGCTCGTTTATTTTGGAATAGTATGAGTCACGTCGAAAAAATCCATATTATGCAGGCTTTCTCCTTTGAATTAGGAAAAGTAAAAAGTAAATCTGTCCGCCAACAAGTCGTGGATATGATTGGACATATTAGTACAGAATTGGCTACTTTAGTTGCAGAAGCTCTCGGAGCAAAAGTCCCAAATGTGCAAGAATCCAACGTTACAAAATCATCTCCAGCACTAAGTATGGCAAATACAACCTTTAGTCCTAATACATTACGAGTAGGTGTCATTGTTGCAAATGGATATGATGGACCAAGCGCACAATATATAATAAATCAGTTCAAACAAGTAGGTCTTCAACCAGTGATCGTTTCCGAACGATTAGGCATAGTGCAGGGAACGCCAAATGGACAGTGGGAAGTAAATGATACTTTCTTAACAGGCTCACCACTCCTTTATGATGGATTACTTCTTATTGGCGGAAAGATGGATGATCATTTTCTTAACAAAGCAAGTTCATTTGTCGTAGAATCATATAATCACTTTAAGCCGATTGGCTCCTTCCAAAACAGCTCTTCTATTATTCAATCTTTAAATATCGAAGGAAAGCCTGGTGTTTTAATAGAACAAGACCCTACGCGACTAGCAAATGAATTTATTAAAGCTATGACAAAACAACGCTTTTGGGATAGAGCATATTCATAAAATAGGGGGAAATTTATGTTTGTTACTGTCGAGAAAGGTGTGCATATTTTTGTGCAAGACGTTAATCCTGGTCCAGATAGTAAGACTGTTTTCTTTGTTCACGGATGGCCTTTAAATCATCAAATGTACCAATATCAACTCAATGTTTTACCAGAGCATGGCTTTCGCTGTATCGCCATGGATATACGAGGGAATGGGCAATCTGATAAGCCATGGACTGGTTACACGTATGATCGATTAGCCGATGATATCGCAATTGTTCTGGAAGCACTTCAAGTAGAGAACGCTACGTTAGTCGGTTTCTCAGTTGGTGGTGCTCTTTCTATTCGCTATATGTCTCGCTATAATGAGCGCCGCATTTCTAAGCTCGCATTAATTGACGCTGTCTCCCCCTCTTTCGTTAAAAATCAAGAGTCCCCTTACGGTGTACCGAAAGAACAAGCAGATGCTCTCATTAATCAAATGTATGCTAATTTACCAAAATTTTTAAATGATGTATCTTTATCCTTTTTCAATAGAAACTTAGGAGCTGCAACCCTTGAATGGTTTTCTTATCTCGGTATGCAGTCCGCTTCTTATGCCCTTATCAAAATTTTACAAGCAGCTGCAAATGAAGATGTAACGAAAGATTTAAATAAAATTAACGTCCCAACAAAAATCTTCCACGGCGTTCACGATCAACTAATTCCTTACAAAAGTGCTGAGCTTACGCAACAACGAATTAAAAATTCTCAGTTACATGCTCTTACAAATAGTGGTCATGGTTCACCAATCGATCAAGCGGATGAATTAAATAAAGAACTGATAAAATTTTTACAGACATAACAACTGCAATATAAGAATGAACGTTAACATAATCGTTTTTTATAAAACATAAAATTCACACATTTCTCACAAATACACAAATAAAACGATTATATTTTCATATATACTAAATGTACAAGTAATACTCCCTAAACTCAGCTTGTCTGGTTACCCCGTTAAATACTATGAAAAAAGAACTTGTATCGTTATACAAGTTCTTTTTGTTTCTTTTATTTAAAGAGAATATCTTTACTATATTGATTTCCAACGAGTAAATCATATTGAAGCATTTTATATTGCTCTAACATTTCTTTTTGTTTCTTTGTTAAATCATTGATTACTTCTCCATTTTTATCAACTTTTAATTCATCTCTAAGCACTGGTATTTCCTTGTAAAGTTCCGACAAAAATTGATAAAATAAGGATTTATTTAATCCTGCATAATCAAAAATAAGATTAGAAAAATGAATTGGGCTTACTAAACCTAAATTATCATTTGGCATATCAAAGTTTGCATACATTAATAACGGAGTTTGCGCCATCGCTAAACGTTCGCTCGGTGTTTTTTCATTCGTTATATACCCATTTTCTTTATAAAAAGATTTATTTGTTCCTAATGATGGAAGATGATCTCCAAAGAATACTAATAATGTAGGTCTATCTAAATTATCTAGTTGCTCTATTAAATATTGAAGGGCCTCATCTGAACGTCTTAATCCTTCTGTATACGTCTCTAATTCTCCCTTTGATTCTTCATTTTCTAGACCGCTAATTTCTATTAGGTTTTCACCAAATCGGCCTTCTGTAAATGGAAAATGATTTTGCATCGTAACTGCATGAATAAATGTTGGCTGTTTTTGTTCCTCTAACTCAGCAATTATCTCTTTACTCATCGCTAAATCACTAATATAATCTCCATCAATATCCAAATTTTCCATCGTGTCCTCTGCATTAAACTTATCAAATCCTAACACCTTATATACATCGTCACGTTTAAAGAATGTGCGACCAAATGAATGAATTGCACTTGTATAATAACCTTCTTTTTTCAACGCCGTAGGGATTGATGGAATTTCTTTCTTATTTGTAATGACCTGCTGATATGGTATAGAACCTGGCTTTAACAAACTCATCGAATAACTCGTTAATGCCTCAAATTCAACGTTCGCCGTATTTCCCCCAAATGTAGGAGAAATAGTTTGTCCACCAGGAAAGTTTTCTATATAATGATGTAAATTTGGTACAGGATCTTCACTAAAAGAAAGGTTAGTTACTTTCGTCGGATCCCAAAACGATTCACTCATTACAAAAATAATATTCGGTTTCTCTTTTTTCTTTTCATTCCCTATATTTCCACTATATTGTTTTTTTATATCGTTTGCTATTTGAAGCATATTTTCTTTAGAATAATTTTTTGGTTTTTCCATAACTGTTGTATCTAAATTGCTAATAAACCCTAGTACAAAACCATTTGAAGCATAGTTCTCATTTTGATTCCACAAAACAAAATCTACACCTGATTTTTGAAATACTTTATTCATAAATGTATTCGCAAAATTACCGTACGCATATAGAACAAAAATAGATCCTACTACTAATAAGGTTCTTATTCCTAGATGAATCTTTACATTTTGAATATATCTTCTCATATATATCCCTACTACAATACAAGCTACGATACTTAAGATAATGACAAAAATATAGCTCCAGCTAAAATAGTCCATCACCATCGGTATAACAGATTGCATATGCGTAATTTGTGTGAAATCAGAAGGATATAACGGATCGCCTCTGAAAATAAGCTTTAAATAATTCACAATACCTAAAATGACTAACGTACAGCTCGTTAAAACCATACTTAGAAAAACCTTACCTATTAAATTATATACAAGAATATATATTGCATAAATTACTACAAAGCTTAATATAAACTGCATATTATAAAAGTAAATCCAATTCATTGCCTCTATGAAACTCATATTAACTTGCATGACAATATAAAATAACGCTACTGTATGAGCTAGTAAAAGTAATATAAAATGCACTCGCAGGGATGCTCTAAGTATAGACATCTCTTTTTTATTGAAATGCGTAATATAAAACGTTATGCCCCATATGAAAATCATCATAACACTTAAAACAAGCTTTTGATTTAAATGATCTTTCATCATGTCTAAATTAAAAACCTTTAAAATCATAAACAGCATAGTTATTACTAATAAAGTCACCATACTACTTATAATGCTAGAAATTAATATATTTCTTTTTGGAAGATGAAAAAGTGTAGAACCATACTTCAATTCATTCCCTCGTTTCTATGTCTTAATTTCCCCCGCATCGAAAGAACTATTTCTATTAAAATAACATATATTACATATTTCGTCTGCATACTTGCTTCTATCATAAATGTTTTGTCTTAATATTCCCTTAATCAACCGTTAAATTATGGTATACAAATTACTCATTCTTGAAAAGCTTAATTTCAGCACTCCACTTTATGATATAATAACTATGTTTTGGAAATCCTTAATACTATTAAAGATTTCACATAAAAATACGAAAGAATCAATAAAAAAGGAGTTGCTCATTTTTGCTTACTAAGTTTAAGAGTTTGCCTAAAGCGGTATATGCAATTTTGGCGCTGTCTTTCCTGTTGCACGTTTTTTGTTTAGTAAAACAGCCAGGATTAGATGGAGAGTTAGTCAAAGTAACATATGGTGCAAATGATGCCTTTAACTATTCGTTAACAGCTGAACAACTATTAAAACATGGTGTATTTGGTTATGTGTATTTAGAACCTAGTGAAGTTCCAGGGAAAAATGCATATATCACACCAGGTCAGCCATTACTATTAGCTGGCGCTATGATTATTTCTGATATTACATCAATTCCTTACTATTACGTAGCAACTGTTATTAACATGATCATGAACCTTTGCACAGTGCTATTAGTATTCTTAATAGGAAAAGAATTGTTCGAAAAAAACATTTATGGAATTGTTGCAAGTATTTTATATGCTATTTATCCAAGTAACTATACATACTTCCGTACATTGCTAACAGAAGTTCCATCCATATTCTTATTGGCGTTATGTGTATATGTATTTGTTCTCGCATGGAAATACAATAAAGTGAAATTCCATATATGGTTTGGAATTGTCGTTTCAATCTTACTTATGTTCCGTCCAAATCCAGCTCCAATGATGCTCATTCCTGTTCTTGTTGTGTTATTTACATATGGATTTAAAGACTCCATTCGAATCGGATTGTTATGGCTTATCGGACCTTTCTTTATTATTGGCGCATGGGTTGTTCGTAACTACTTAGCACTCAACCAATTTATTTTATTCTCAACCCAAGGTGCAGATCCACTAATTGCCGGTGCAGATCCATTTAATAAAATTGGATATGAAAATATAGTAAATGAAATGAGAGCTAAAGGCTTAGATGACAAAGGTGCATACGCAAAAGAATTAATCAAGAACGGATTTAAGACGGACTTCACTTATTGGTTCTCTTGGTTCACTGTCGGTAAAACAATTGAATTATTCAAAACAGCTCCTGCTGTAGACCAATACCGTATTCACAACTTTATGCAACTATGTCATAGAGTGTTTATCCTCGGTACATTCTTGAGCAGCTTCTGCTTCATGCTAAATTCATTTAAACATAAACGCGTTATGATGCTAGTAGCAAGTTCTATTATTTACATTATCTTCTCAAACTTATTCTTAGCAATTAATCGCTATGGATTTTTCATTAATCCTCTTATGTGCTTAATTCTTGCATACGGATTAATTCACATTGTGCAGAAGCTTCCATTCTTCCGCACTAAGCAAGCATAATAAGAAAGAGGTCGCCCACCGTTGGACGACCTCTTTCTTATTACCCCACACTTTGCACACGGCCAATTTGTCCATTCTGTAATCACACTTTAATTCCGTATGTATGTTTTTCTGTATTTGTGAAAATATCTTTCACAACACCACTCACTGTTTTTCTTATAAATGCTCATTTTTAATTACTATAACGAAAAGAACCTGCCACAAGACAGGTTCTTTTCGTTATTTTATGATAAAAGAGAAAATGATTAGCATGTGTATTATATAAAAGGAAGCAGCCATATTTTCCATACGATACATACGAGTACTATAATTACAAAATCAAAAAAATCTAATCTCGGACCTTTTTTCATATTCATATGTAGCCACATATGAAACCATTTTATTTTTGTATATTTATGGATGTTTTTCTTTGCAAATCGGTAAATAAGCATTTGCATGATAAAAAATCCGGCCACAAAAATAAATAATAAGATGAGAAATCCAATCACAAAATTCCTCCTATTTTTGTAGCGTTTTTTCTACTATCCGATTTTTCAAAACCCACTCTTCAAACTGGGCACTTCCAAATTCCCAGCTAAGATCGCGAGCATGTACAGAAAAAACGTAATGACCAGCATATTCGTCCATAAATCTCCCTAACTCTACATCGTCTTTCTGAATACCGTATACTCCAAAATTAAAATACACATCCCATACGTCTTCATTCTTTCTCTTATAAGCAATCGATTCCATATCACATTCTGTCCCGAAATAATCAAGATGTAAATGTACGCTATCATCGTATTCGTACTCCATTTTATCACCCCTTATATTTGTACTTCTTTACCACCAAAAAAATTCCTGCTATCTACACTCACATATGGGCGATTACCTACATATCATGCTTGTAGAGTGACTTCTAGGAGGTGTTATATAGTGAAAAAATTAATCGCGATTTTTTGCATCATGTTACTAGCTGTTTTTACTTTTGCTGCTTGTAGTAGTAAAAAAGAAGGTACGAAAGAACAAACTCAAAACATTCGCGTCGGCGAAGTTACCCATTCTCTCTTCTATGCCCCATTATATGTTGGGATTGAAAAAGGATTTTTTAAAGATGAAGGACTAAATATTGACCTACAAACAACAGCTGGTGGCGATAAAACGATGACCGCCCTATTATCTGGCGGAATTGATATTGCTCTCGTCGGTTCTGAAACGTCTATTTACGTTCATCAACAAGGAGCGAAAGACCCTGTCATTAACTTTGCACAGCTTACACAAACAGATGGGACATTTTTAGTTTCACGTAAAAAACTAGACTCTTTTAATTGGAATGACGTGAAAGGTGTTACGTTTTTAGGACAACGTAAAGGCGGCATGCCGCAAATGGTTGGAGAATACGTTTTAAAGAAAAATGGCATTGACCCTCATAAAGATACAAACTTAATTCAAAATATCGAATTTGCTAATATTGCAAATGCCTTCGCATCTGGTACTGGAGAGTTTGTACAGCTCTTTGAACCGACTGCAAGTATACTTGAGAAAGAAGGTAAAGGTTATATCGTCGCTTCATTCGGAAATGAATCTGGTACTGTTCCTTATACAACGTTCATGGCAAAAGAAAGTTTCTTAAAGAAAGATAAAACTGCTGCTGAAAAGTTCACACGTGCTCTCTATAAAGCACAGCAATGGGTTGATACACATAGTCCAGAAGAGATTGCTGATACTGTTTCCCCGCTATTTAAAGACACTTCAAAAGACATTACAGTAAAAGTAATTGAACGGTATAAAAAGCAACATTCTTATGCGACAAATCCACTATTAGATGCAGAAGAATGGAAACAGCTCCAAACTATTATGAAAGACGCTGGTGAATTACAAAAAGAAGTCCCACATGAAGCGCTCGTCAATACAAAAATTGCCGAAAGCGTTATTAAGAAATAGAGGCGAAGTGTATGAGTTTTTTGCAAATACGTAACGTTTCTCACTGTTTTTTTGCAAAAGAGAATGCCAAACTTATTCTCGAAGATATGAGCTTACAAGTGGAAGAAGGCGAATTTATTTCTATACTCGGTCCAAGTGGTTGCGGTAAAACAACGCTCCTCTCAATCATTGCTGGACTACTTGATCCAATTGACGGTATCGTCTTTTTAGATGGTGAACCGATTACAACGAAAACAACATCTATGGGATATATGTTGCAACAAGATTACTTATTCCCTTGGAAAACGATTGAAGAAAATATTATGCTTGGACTTCATATTCGAAAGATTTATGATGAGCAGATGAAAGAACATACTTTAAATCTTTTAAAACAAGTCGGTCTTCATGGTGTAGAAGAACAATATCCTCGTGAACTATCCGGCGGTATGCGTCAACGTGCCGCTCTCGTTCGAACATTAGCGACTGATCCGAAAATTTTATTACTAGATGAACCATTCTCCGCACTCGATTATCAAACGAAATTAAAACTAGAAGAACTCGTTTTCAACTTACTAAATAAATATAAGAAAACATCACTACTTGTTACTCATGATATTGAAGAAGCGATCGCGATGAGTGATCGTATTTATTTACTGCAAGCGAATCCCGGAAAAATCGCAAAAACCTTTATCGTCCCGGAAAGTATCCGTTCTTTATCACCGTTAGAAGCACGCCATCACTACGATTTCCCAGCCCTCTTTCAAGATATATGGAAGGAGCTGGAACGACTTGGATAATATAAAACAACTACATGAACAATTTCGAAAGAACGAACGCAGACGCGCTTGGATTGCTCGCTCGCTACAACTTTTACTACTTATACTTTTCTTTGCACTATGGGAAATAGCTAGTAAAAAAGAATGGATTGATCCTTTACTCTTTAGCTCTCCTTCGAGTATTTGGGATCTCTTCTTAACGAAATGGATCGACGGTTCACTTTGGGTCCACATATGGACGACATTACTGGAAACAGGAGTAGGCTTCATTCTCGGAACAGTACTTGGTGCTATTATTGCCACGTTCCTTTGGTGGATGCCACTTCTAGCCCGCGTACTTGATCCTTATCTCGTCGTCCTAAATGCAATGCCAAAAGTTGCACTCGGTCCAATCATCATCGTTATTTTCGGTCCAAACATTTCATCTTCTATCGCAATGGGAGTAATCATTTCCATCATCATTACCATTCTCGTTATTTACAGTGCATTTCAAGAAGTCGATTCTAACTATATAAAAGTGATGGACACATTTGGTGCAAATAAATGGCAATGTTATAAGCAAGTCGTTCTCCCTGCATCCTTTCCAGCAATTATCTCAACGTTAAAAGTAAACGTTGGTTTATCCTGGGTCGGTGTTATTTTCGGAGAACTTCTCGTTTCCAAACAAGGACTTGGCTACTTAATTAGCTACGGATTCCAAGTCTTTAACTTCACACTCGTCTTACTTAGCGTACTACTCACATGTGTTCTTGCAACTCTTATGTATGTATTTGTTGAGGCATTTGAAAAAATTCTAATTGGAAAAAGAAAAAGAAGCTGACTCAAAACAGTGCGCTATAGTCAGCTTCTTTCTTTTACCTTTTATCACACATTTTCGTTTCATTTGTAATGTTTCCATCCGCAACCGTAACTGTATGGAAACAGTCTTTCACACGTACTGTAACGACATTATCTTTTCGATCTATCACATGATAATCATTAAACTTTTCATTCAAAGCACTACGAATTTGCTCCCCTTCAAAAATCGGAAAACCGTGAGACATTACCCAAATGAGACCAGCAACAGCAAGAATCGTTTTCATACGTTTCATTACCTCCTCGAGAGTAAACTTATAGTCCCTACAACACGCGCATTATAATTGTGTCTAAATTGTGACATTTTTATACTAATTCTATTTTATACCGCCAGTTCCTTCTTCTTTTTAATTAAAATACAGAATTTTCAATTTTATCAACATGAGAAAACGCAAAGAATTAAAAATTCTTCACGCTTTACTTTAACGAAACTATATCGAACACATAACTCACATTAGTCTCCACTTTGTTGTTCTATCGTTTTCGAAACATCATATAATCCTGACAGCACTTCCGCTCTCATTTTTACAAGCTCAGGGAACTGATAGAAGAAAGCAATTTTCTTATATTTTAACTCTGTTCCTTCTTTCACTTTTTTTGAATCTTGCAAAATAAACGCTGTAAACGTATCAGCAATATCTTCTGCTACATTTGTCGTTCCATACTGTGAGACAAACTCATCTTGCTTTTCTTTAAAAAACTCAATTTGAGTTTCTTCACTTTCTTCTACTTTCTTTTCTGTCCACTCTTGCTCAATAGGCTTCCAGAAAGAGTTATAAAATTGATTAATATAAGATTTTCCCTTCGCACATCCCTCTTGTAAGAAAAGATTTCCACATTTATTTCGGTACGTTGAAATATCTTTATCTTCTTCAAAAGCCTTTACATAGTTTTCATCTACTGGTATTTGCTTATGCCCGAGCGTCAACACGTGAGCCGTCTCATGAATTAATGTTTTCATCACTTCATCGATATTTACCGCAGAATCAAGCGTATCTAGGCTAAGAGTCCAGTCTTTCGGATTCTCCATACTCGGCATAACATGGGCAACAACACCGTCATAACCATCTGTTATTAAATCAAATTCTGTTATATTCCCACGATATTTAGCTGGAATGAGTGTACGATACATATCCCATAAGTCTTCATGATACCCTCTATCTTGACGTTGTTGTAGCACCTCTTCTTTCGCTTCTTTATCTTCAGCGAATACTTTATTTAAACGTTTCCGTTCTATTTTTTCAAAATAAGGATCTACAATTTCATCACCATCGATATAATAAGAAGCTAAAAAGAAATAACTTTCATCATCATCCTCATCATCTTTTTTCTGCTCTGCCTCTTTCATATCCGCACTTTCATGCTCTTCTATTTCATAATCTTCTACTGCTTCAAGCTCAGATAATCCATCTATTTTTTCATATACTTTTTGAAGTTTCTTATCTCCTATTTCCACACATTCTTCGTCTGTTTTACACACTTCTTTTTCTTTCACACTCTTCATAGAACTTTCGCATCCTGCTAGTAAGCCGATTGCAACGATAACCCCTACTAACTTGCCATACAGTCTCTTCATACAGTCCTCCATCAATACATTCTACAAAAATATAATAATCATTTTTTAACGAATATGCGATAATTAATTATAAAAACTGCAAGGAGGCTTCTCATGATTCGTGCAATCTTATTCGACTTAGATGGAACACTATTAGATCGGCGCCAATCTTTAAAACAATTTATTTATGAGCAATATAATCGCTTCTCCTCACATTTGATGAGTATAGAGAAATCAGAGTATTGTTCTCGATTTCTTGAACTCGATAATAATGGTTATACGTGGAAGGATAAAGTATATGCTACTCTCCTTTCCGAATACAACATTACTACTTTAACGCAAGAGCAACTGCTACACGACTATATTACAAACTTCCAACATCATTGTATTCCTTTCAAAAACACGCATGAACTACTTCAACAGTTAAAACAGCGAAACATTAAAATTGGTATTATCACAAATGGTTTTACTGAATTTCAGATGAGCAACCTTCGAGCACTACATATACATACGTATACAAACACCATTCTCGTTTCAGAAGCTGAAGGAATTAAAAAACCTCACCCTGAAATTTTCGAACGTGCTTTGCAAAGACTAGATGTTAAGGCAGAAGAATGTCTTTATGTTGGAGATCATCCAGAAAACGATGTGCTTGGTTCTGAACAAGTAGGAATTCTTGGTGTTTGGAAAAAAGATTCGTTTTGGGGTGATTTTAAGCATTCACGTATCGTAGATGATTTGTTGGGGGTGCTTTCGTTTTTAGAGGTGGAGGTATCAACACAATAATAACAAATAAATTATATCAGCGATTTTCACAATATATCAATTCACCAACCAAAAGTAACAATAATAAGAGGAGGCGTTTTTCAAAAACGCCTCCTCTTATTATTCATACACTGTAAACTGAGGTTTACTCGGATGATCTTTTACTAGCGCATCATCTGGAAACTTTGAAACTTTTTGATATACGGCAATGTCACCGATACAACCTCCTGTTAGTAGAATTCCTAAAAATGAGAGTGGCTCCAGATTCATAGCTAATCCCAATACAATTGGCAAAATTCCAGTTGGTAAAAACGGAAGCATTAATACTTTCTTCATTTGCTTTACTGTAACCGCCTGTTTAGAATGAGCATATGCAACACCTAATTTCCAATTAACGCCCCATTTTAGTTCACTCCACGGAACACCTCCGATATAGCGAAAGCCAATTAAATGTATTGCCTCATGAATACAAACGAGAACAATCATTGCGATAATAACAAGAAACACAGTTGGTAACGTAATTTCAACTTGAACCCCGCCTGAAAGAAGTGCATGTAAAAAACTAATTCCAAATGCCAAAACAAATATTATAAGAAATGCATAGACATTTAATTTAACCATAGACACAGCAACAGTCGTTTCTTTTCTATTCTCCATCTTCCCCCTCCTAAAATGTAAATATATCTTTACAAAATTGTATAATATACCCAAAATAATGCAAAGATATATTTACATTTATTCTTACATACAAAAAAAGAAACCGGCTACTTTACTTCGTAAAACAGCCGATTTCTTCTATATGTTTCATCGTACGCGCTAATACGTCATCGCGCATTATAAAGCTAAATTTTCTATTCGTTTTAATGTTGTCAGGAATGTCTTTTAATAAAACAGACCCTTTCGTTTCTTCGTAATGCGTATGTTCTTCTACCGCACTAATTGTTGCAAAATAAATGTTTTTAATGATTATTTTGTCTTTTCCAGATACTTTGTATTGTCCTAAGTAAGTTAAATCAGAAACTATGCCGCCGGTTTCTTCATGAACCTCTCGAACTGCCGCTTCTTCCGGTGTTTCCCCTAGTTCTACTTTACCACCTGGAAATTCAAGACCGCGACGTAAATGATGCGTTAATAACCATTGATCCCCGTACCGGCATACAACCCAAACATGCTTTGGCTCAGGAGAAAATGGATAACGTTCAAACGATAATTGTACAGTGTTGTGGTAATAATCTTTAAATTTGTACATGCCATTACTCCCCTATTGATGGTTACAAGTTTTTCCTACCACAAATTGTAGCATATTCTCGCTTTTCTGCATAATATTATCCAATTACAATCCATTGATTATTCCCATTTGCGCGACTAATTCTTTCGTCTCATGATTTCCTAAATCGTAAATCATTTTATATGCTTTTTGTAGTTGTTCATCATATCGGTCATTATTTGAATCGTGATGATACTCAACAAATGGAACGTGGGAGCGTACAAATGACCCTAAATCTTCTACATATGCTTGATCAAAGTGCTCTCTTAATTCCGTAATTTCCTCATCATTTGCGGAAATCTCAAAATTATACGTATCCGCCGTCTTCACTTGTGAAATTTGACCATTTCCTATTGATATATAATATGTTTTTTTCGTCTCCATGTAACACCCTTCTTTCATCCTTTTATTTTCTATTGTTTTCATCAATTACAAAATTATGTAAAATAAAGAAAAGGAGGGATTTTATGTTCAAAATATTAATTATCGGTATTATCATCGTCCTAATCATCCTCTTACTCTCCGTCATGACAATTAATAAAGGCTATGCTTATAAACATTCCGTCGATAAACTAGAAGACAATCCTTATACAAAAAAGAATAAGGAGAATTCCTAATATGCTTCGTATACTTCGCATCATAGTAGCACTCACTGTGATCGTTATGTCGGCAATTGGATTATATACAGGTCAAAATAATTTTTTACCTCTTTCACAATTTCTATTAGGGGCTTTAATGTTTCTCATCGCATTTGAACAAATAAAGAAAAAGGAGGCAGCAACGGGATTTATTTGTATTATTGCCGGTGCTTTCATTTGGATTGTTCTCATCATTAGCTATATCAAATAAAAGGAGGTACATGCATGCTAAAAGGAGTACGGATTACTTTATCACTTATTGCTTTATCTATAGCAATCTATGGATTTTTTACTAGTAATAGAGAAATAATGCCGTATATGTTTATCTCTTTAGGAGTTATGGCCCTCACCATAAGTTTAGAGGAAATATTAAAAAGGCAAACAGGAGGTAGTGTGCTCGCTCTACTAGCAGGAGCCGCTGCTTTATTTATTGGTTTCACAGAAATATTCCGATAAATGGTCTAAAGGAGGCTATACAATGCTAACTCTAACTATATTACGGAGTTTTTTAGCATTTCTCATGCTTCTCTTACTCATTCTAAGCACTTATATCCATGTTACCGATAATTTTTCACTTCTCCCATACGTACAATTTATTCTCAGTTGTTTCTTTATTCTTCTAGGAATTAATGAATTGAAATCCGGACGAAAATCAATGAGTATCCCGTATTTTTTCGTTTCCAGTCTCATATTCTTCTTTTTAATATCAAACTACTTTCGTTATATGTAGAATGAAATTTTGACCAATTTAGCATTTATAATTATTTTCTCTCAGTAACTATTTCTTTCTACTTAAGGGGGATTCCATGTTAAAAAACATTCAAATTATAATCGCCACTATCGCTCTTTCTCTCGTCCTATTTAGCTTCTTTGCAAACTTCACTATTCTTTTACCTTACGTGTTTATCCTTTTAAGTATTATGTGTATCCTTTTTGGAATCGATGAAATAAAGAAGCAGCAAAAAACGAAAGCATTTATTTATTTTCTCTGTTCTGCCTTTGTTTTATATGTTGGAGTATGTAATATATTTTCATAAAAAAGAAGAGTATGGTTGCTCTTAGCACAATAAAAAAACTGCCCTTTCACAGGCAGTTTTTCTTCTTATCCAAACACTTTCTCAAGTTCATCTTTATCTTGGCTTAACCAGAAGTTCATTAAGCGTTGTGCTCCTTCTAAGTCGTGAAGCTTCGCTTGACCACATTGTGTTTCATTTGCAGCTGGAATTTCTGTAATTTGAACCGCATCTTTTAATGTTAATTCTAATAAATCAATGATTTCTCGTACTGTCGGTGTTCCGCTTACTACAAGATAATATCCTGTTTGGCAGCCCATCGGTGAAATATCGATAATATCAAAATGCGGATAACGATCAATATATTTACGTAAATTAAATGCTAATAAATGTTCTAACGTATGAATAACATCTGGTTTCATTGCTTGTTTATTCGGTTGGCAAAAACGAATATCAAATTTATTTACAATACCGTCACTACCTACATTGTGAACTCCGCAATGTCTTACATAAGGTGCCTTTACAATCGTATGATCTAATTCAAAGCTTTCTACTGATGGCATACAACATCTCTCCCGCTTTTAATTTAATTCCGTTATATCCAATATGATATAACGGAAATGCACATTAGTAAAGTATTATGTACAGTCGTGCTATAATACTTTAAGACTATGCTGAAAAGGAGACCATTATGAAACAGATTTTTATTGGGATTATACGCTTTTATCAAAAGTTCATTTCTCCGATGACACCACCAACTTGCCGCTTTTATCCGACTTGTTCTCATTACGGATTAGAGGCGTTTCAAAAACATGGTGCCCTCAAAGGCTTTTGGCTTACTTGTAAGCGTATATTAAAATGTCACCCTTTCCACCCGGGAGGATTTGATCCTGTCCCAGATAAAAAGGATGACAAAGTAAATTCTTAATTGTCGTAACCATTCACAACTAAATCTAATTTTCCTGTATCAGGATCTATAACAAGACCGTGAACAGGTACTTCTTCTGGAAGTAATGGATGGTTGCGAAGTATCGATACGCTATGTTCTACACTTTCTTCTACACTAGAGAACCCTTGTAGGAATCTTTCTAAATCGATTCCAGAATAACGGAGTGTATCTAATTTCTCTTCTGTTATACCGCGTTCTTTCATTTTCTCAATCGTACTGCTTGCTTGAATTTTTGCCATACCGCAATCGTGGTGACCAACTACACAAACTTCATCAGCACCAAGTTCATATACAGCAACTAAAATACTACGCATAATACTTCCGAATGGATGTGAGATAACAGCTCCTGCTACTTTAATAATTTTCACATCACCGTTACGCATATTCATTGCTTTTGGTAATAATTCAACAAGACGAGTATCCATACAAGAGATAATTACCATTTTTTTATTCGGGAATTTTCCCGTTTCATACTCTTCGTATCTTTTCTCTTCAACAAATTTTTCATTGTATTGTAAAATCTCTTCTAATGACTTCATAGTAAAAAACCCTCTTTTCTCTCATTTACATTACTTATATAGTGTACCAAAATATGAAAAACTCAAAAAGGATATCGCTTTATAGTAAAAATAAGATATTTTCAGATAATCGACATAATTCTTTCAAAATATACACACAGCTTTGTAACAAGTCTCACATACTTTAAACGTATTTTCACTATAAACTGATTGTAGATAATGTAAAAAAGGAGTGAATATTTATTATGTCCGACGTTCTGTTACTGAGTCGTTTTCAATTTGCAATTACTATTTTTTATCACTTTTTATTTGTACCTTTGACAATCGGACTTGTCATTTTAGTAGCATGTATGGAAACTCAATACGCCCGCACATTGAATCCAACATACCGTAAAATGGCAAATTTCTGGGGTAAATTATTTACAATTAACTTCGTAATGGGGATTATAACTGGGATTACGATGGAATTCCAATTTGGAACGAACTGGTCTGAATACTCCAAATATATGGGAGATATTTTCGGATCACCTCTCGCAATCGAAGCACTCGTTGCCTTCTTCTTAGAATCTACTTTCATGGGAATATGGTTATTCGGTAAAGACAAAATTTCACCAAAGTTCCGTGCCTTCTGTATGTGGATGGTTGCACTTGGGACAAATATTTCCGCCCTTTGGATTATTACAGCAAATGGCTTTATGCAAAACCCTGTTGGCTACGTAGTACGTAATGGCCGCGCTGAATTAAATGATTTCTGGGCACTCGTTACAAATCCATATGCTTGGAATATGTTCTTCCATACTGTCATTGGTTGTTATATCGTAGGTGCTTTCTTCGTTATGGCAATTAGTGCCTATCACTTATTACGTAAAAATGAAGTGGAATTCTTCAAAAAATCATTTAAGTTTGGTTTAATGTTAGGCTTATTCGCCGCAACAATTACACCGTTTATGGGACATCAATCTGGTGTATCAGCAGCTAAATATCAACCAGCAAAAGGAGCTGCGATGGAAGCAGTTTGGGAAACTGGAAAAGGACAAGGCTTCTCAATTGTTCAAATTCCTGATGTAAAAAATGAGAAAAACTTTGAATTCCTTACGATTCCAAAACTCGGAAGCTTCTTCTATACAAACTCATTTGATGGCGAAATTGTTGGTTTAAAAGATATTCCGAAAGATGAACGTCCAAATGTTAACCTCGTGTATTATAGCTTCCGCTTAATGGTTGCACTTGGTATGTTCTTTATGGCATTAACTTGGTATGGCTTCTATTTAAACCGAAAAGGAAAACTAGAGAACTCAAAACGTTATTTAAAAATTACAATATGGTCTGTCTTACTTCCATACATTGCGATTAATGCTGGTTGGATTGTCGCTGAAGTAGGGCGTCAACCTTGGACAGTATATAAACTAATGCGTACCGCAGAATCTGTATCACCTATATCTGTTCCACAAATTTGGTTCTCATTAATTAGTTTAATTTTGTTCTACACTTTACTTTTAATCGCAGACGTATACTTAATGCTGAAGTTCGCGAAAAAAGGACCTGCAGCATTAGAAGATCCTGCTACTGAGGGAGGCGTGGCCCATGTCTCATGATATGCTTGCAATCATCTGGTTCGGTTTATGGGGCGTGATTTGGACAGTTTACTTCATCCTTGACGGGTATGCACTTGGTAACGGAATGATCTTTCCTTTCGTTACGAAAGATCGACAAGAACGAAATCAATTACAAGAAGCAATTGGCCCATTCTGGGGCGGTAATGAAGTGTGGTTAATTACAGCTGGTGGCGCAACATTTGCTGCCTTCCCAGTCACATATGCAAATATGTTTAGTTATCTATATACACCGTTATTCTTAGTATTACTTGCACTGTTTGCTCGTGCCGCTGGACTGGAATTCATGCATAAAGATGATTCACCGATTTGGCAAAAAACTTGTAAATGGGCATTTGCAATTGGCAGTTTTTTAATTGCTTTCCTATTCGGTGTTACGTTCGCTAATCTTTATTACGGACTACAAATCGGAAAAAATGGTTATGAAGGAAATTTACTTAGCTTACTAAACCATTACGGTATTTTAGGAGGGTTGTTCTTCACTGCTATATTTGTCGTATCCGGTGCCCTTTGGGTCATGATTAAAACGACTGGTGAAGTATCCGACCGTGCTTATAAAATCGCAAGACCATTTTCAATGGCAGCAGCTATTATTTTAGCTATCTTCTATGTAGCAACTGCTAATCGGACAAACTTATTCCAAAACTTTACGGAATATCCGGTACTATTCATTCTTCCAGTACTTGCAATGCTAATGAGTGTACTCGCACTTATTATGGTGTACAAACATAAAATCGGCCTTGCATTCACATTCGTTTGCCTAACAATCGCAATGTTTATGACAACTGGCTTTGCAGGTATGTTCCCAAGAATGTTACCATCCCGTATTAACGATGCATACAGTACAACGTTATACAACGCAGCTGGTAGTCAATTAAACTTAAAAATTATGTTCTTCGTAGCAATGGTCATGGTACCAATCGTTATTGGATATCAGCTTTGGAGCTACAGTATTTTTAAAAATAAAATTCATAAAGACTCTGCTAAAGGATATCACTAAAATAAAAAAGACACTTCGTTTGAAGTGTCTTTTTTTGTACGTATGATTTTCGATAAGATGTTATATTTCTAATCTAACAACTACACTATAGAAGAATCATTAACAGCTCACAGCTAGATTGTATCATAGGGCAACTTCATCATTTTATGCAATTTTACATACTGTACTATAAAGTAAACTGTATCCCCTGATCATTCGCATCATTATCCCATACATCAGCTGTACTAATCCCGCTAAACGTTTGTACTTTCATTCCTGTATTTGATGATCCCGATCCATTATAAGCCTTCGTCTTTTCAATCGGCTGTACGTTATATTTGTCACCTACATTAATTGTTCCATTGCAGTTTTCAATAATAACACCTTCCACAACTGCCGGCATTTTGTCACCCACTTTCATTTCTTTACTTTTATTTTATGAAAATCGCCTAGAAAAATAGCATGTTTCAATAAGAAAAAGCACTCAATTTGAGTGCTTTTTCTTTAAGCATAAAGACAAGTTTGGAGACAGTTGACTTCTTCAAAATTTTATTAGGGGTAATATTTTGAAAAAGAAAGCCTTTCATATGTAGGTTAACACCACTGGAATATATAGTAAATTGATAATATTTATACGGAAGATTGCTAATGTTTAGTATAGATAGTTTACACTATGCTAACAGTGAAAACTATCTATACTAATAAAAAAAAGGTGCCTTCAAAGAAGCCACCTTTCAAAAACAGACACTATAAAACAGAATTATTTATTGTTATACGATTGTTAGATACAAAAAGTAGAGGGAAATGTTTGTATGAAATTCTGCTTTATAAAGTCTGTCTACAACTTATATTGTAATCCTCTTCATTTGAAAAAAAATATAATATGCACAATTGCATACAAAAAGAAAAAGCACTCTACTGAGTGCCTTTTCAACCATTTTACTTTTAATATATCGCTTTGAATATATTGTAACATACGTATCTATATATTTTATTGAGAAAATTCAAAATCATTTTTTCTTTCATTTTTACTTATAAAATCATGTAATATAAAAGGTATGTCAAATTCTTATACAAATTGAGGTGTACTATATTTATGATGTATTTCGGAATTATTCCTCTTATACTATTTATTATTTTTCTTATTTCCTATTTAAAAGATCCACGAAAAATAATAAACGGCTTTTTATTTAATGCCTTTGTCTGTTTTTTCCTTCTTTTTTGTGTGATTATATCTGTGAATTCAAGTAGTGATGTCCTACGCTATATTATAATTTTACCTATTTTAGCACTTCTTATTATGCTTCCTTTCGGTATTATTGCTTTAATGTTTGGGCTATTTCTTAATGCTAGAATTTTAATGAAGCGAGAAGGAAGACGGTTCACCAACTGTTTAACACTCCTTGCTGCTTTAGGGATGTTATTCTTTATGTTACTCCCTATTATAAATCCAGCAAGTTTGGTCTCATCGCATTTAGAGCCTATTTTTGCAGCTATTTCTCTTATAAGCTTCTATTTCTTTATACACTTATCTAACTTCTTAAGCGCATATTTTTTATACCAATTCAACAGACCAAGACGTAATCAAGATTTCATCATCGTTCTTGGTAGCGGCTTAATTAATGATAAAGTACCACCTTTACTTGCAAGCCGCATTAATAAAGCGATCGACTTCTATTGGAAACAAGCCGCTGTAAATACACCACCAACAATTATTTTTTCTGGTGGACAAGGTCCAGATGAAGGTCTTCCAGAAGCGGAAGCGATGCAAAGTTACGCTGTTGAAAAAGGAATTCCTCTTGAACATACAGTCCAGGAAAATCGCTCTGTAAACACATATCAAAATATGCTGTTCTCTAAAGAAATTATGGATTCTTTAAAACCAGAAGGTAAATATAAAAGTATTTTTACAACGAATAATTTCCACCTTTTCCGTGCTGGTATATATGCAAGACAAGCTGGTCTTAACAGCCAAGGTATTGGATCAAAAACTGCATTTTATTACTGGCCTAACGCAATGATCCGTGAATATGTTGCGATTGTCGTAATGGGACGTAAGCGCCATATGAAAATATGTGGAACTATTTTAGGCTTCGCTGTATTCGTATCAGTACTTAGTTTTATATTTTCTTAATAGCATCCCATCCTTTGAAAGGATGGGATTTCTTATACTTATTTCAAAAATATTTTAAAGATAATATGGTCATAATATTCCCTGCATACATCCATTAAAGGAGAAATTTTTCAAATTAAATGTTAAAATAAAATTTAGGTGTAAATTATGTAACAAACAAGAAACTAGTTTGAAACGAGGAAATTATATGGAGAAAAGTATCAAAAACAAGCCCAATAAGCTAAAAATTGCTTCGAAAGCTTTGATGATTATTATTGGGGCATTTATCACAGCGTACGGATTAGAAGCAGTATTAATTCCAAATAACGTATCAGATGGTGGTGTGACTGGTTTAAGTATCGTTAGTTCAAGATTATTTGGATTGCCATTAGGAGCTCTAATCGCAGTTATTAACATTCCTTTCGTTTGGTTAGGATATAAGCAAATCGGTAAAAGCTTTGCGATTTATTCCATTATCGGGATTGCTTCATTAGCAATAGGTACCGTTGTCATGCACGGAATACCAGCTATTATTGAAGGCGATACATTATTAGTTACAGTTGTTGGTGGTATTATTATCGGTTTTGGTATGGGACTAGCATTACGTAACGGTGGGGCATTAGATGGAATCGATATGCTTGCTGTATTGCTTTCTCGTAAGTTACCATTTGGAACGAGTGACCTTATTTTATTCTTAAACATGTTCGTATTTATTTTCGTATCAACGGTATTCGGTCTTCAAGGAGCTATCCTTTCGGCAATTGCTTACTTTATTGCTTCGAAAGTGATTCATATCGTTGAAGTTGGTTTAAGTGGTTCAAAAGCATTTAAAATTATCACAAAAGAGCCTGAATTAATGGTAGAAACAATTCGCGATCGTTTAGGCAGAAGTGCAACATATAACGAAGTATACGGTGGTTATTCAAGAGAGAAATTCAAAGAAATTTCTTGCGTAATTAACCGTTTAGAAGAAAGTAAAATGAAAGAACTTATTAATGAAATCGATCCTAATGCCTTTATTACCGTTTATGACGTAGCAGAAGTAAAAGGCGGTAATTTCAAGAAACGTGATATTCATTAATCGTTATGAAAAAAGAGGGTGTGCTAACATTTTGGCACACCCTCTTTTTATTATTAAGTTGCTATCGTTGTCAGTTTTTGTCGGTAAGTCGATATATTCCAATAATCGCTGATATATTTTGAATTACGGTCGATATATTCTAATAATCGCTGATATATTTTTACTCGCCCCCTTATGCCTAAATTACACCACCTGAAAGGAATTAGTTCTTATAACAAGGAAAAAGACCAAAAAGCAATTTACACTTTTCGGTCTCTACACTATCTTCTCTTCGTAATTTTCCCTGAACCACCAACCCTCGTTTTCGGGGGTGATGTATTCTTTGGCGGAGTTTTAATAGATGATTTCGGCTTCACATCTGATCCACTCGAACCACCTGGTGTTTTTGTAATTGTACCTTTGCTTCCAGTAGAAGGTGAAGGCGTCGTATTACTTCCTTTTTCAGTAATACTTCCCTTATCACCTACTGATGGTTTCGAATCTACATTATCGCCTCGCTTAATGATAGACCCTTTCCCTTCCTTCGTAATTGGAGGTGGGGTTTTCTTTTCTTCTTTCGTAGGTGGTCTCTCTGGAATGACTGGTTTATGATTTTGTCTGTCGTTATATCCTCGATAATCACCGTATGATGATTTTCGTGAACCGAATATATCGTTTAATATGCTACCCATAATATATCCTTGCAAGAAGGACGGTTGGTAGTTTTGACGGACAAATTCCTCATTACTTACTTCAATTAACGTATCGGATGGTTTCTCTTTATCCTTTTGAAGGTTATACATTTTATCCGAATAAACGAGAAACATTTGATTTTCGTCTTCTTTAGATGCTTGTTTCGGTTTCCTTTCGGCTATAAGTTCCTTCGCGACTTCAGGAACTGACCGATTGGCGGCCCTATACACGTAAGATTCTTGTTTACCTTCCTTTGCGACAGACTCAAGCGGATAACGGTCTTGAATCGACTTTGTCTGCCCGCCTTGACAACCTGATAAGGCATAACCAGCAACAACAAGTAATATAACGATAGCAAGTATAGGGATCACAAACGATTTAATCATGGTAAACAATCGGTTTGACATGATTACGCCCCCTTACGTTGCTCTTATAATTTGTACATCAGCAGGAATGATTGCTTCTCCCTCATACATCATTGTGCGACCATTTTGCCATTCAATACGCAATAATTTTCGATTATCTGATTGGAATTCCCATACGTACTGTTCCTCTGAAGCGGAGAATGGTGTTTTCCCCATCACAACAACACGTCCGTTATATTGTTCTTCCATATGATACTCAGTATCATCCATTTCAATTGTCGTCGGAATTTCCTCAATTGAATCTAAGCGACCATCAATTGGTGTATATAATTTGTAATACGTATTTTCACGATCTTCAATTTTTAAATAACGAATGTCTTTCCCGTCTTGCAGTGTTAAAACAATTTCCTTGCGAGAATGCATACTCGTTTTCCCAGTTAATTCGTACATGACTAATGAAACTTCAATCATATCACCAGGAGCTAACGTTAAAAGACTCTTTTCCGGCTTCGGTGGCTCTGGGCTTTTCATTATATTTTTAATTCGTTTAAATAAACTCATGATCTACCCCTCCTTTTCTCTTTATAAACAAGCACCTAAAATTAGTGCACCAACAATATGTAATGATCCAGCTAACATCGCATGTGCAACGCTGCCTTCTTTCGTACCTTCTTCTAAATCTAAGCCAGACATTTTCTTTAACACAAATTCGATAAACATTTCTACCACTAATAAAATAACGAAAGAAACTGCTGATGCAAGTAGCGCTTGCCATAAATCATTTGCTTTCGTTATCGATTGGGATAAAATGTACCCCTGTGCAAATAATTTCATAATAAAACGAGTTGTTACAGCTGTATTCCCATTTTTGATTTCTTTTAAATCATTGTATTTTGTAAAAATTGAATCAACCCACATAATTGCAAATAAAAGTACTGCACTCGCTCCAGTCCATACAAGCATGGCAACTACATTCATCCATGTCATTGCAAAACCTCCTCTAAAATATAATAGAAAACCGACATGAATATATTTAGACATGTCGGTTCATTTGTCTCTATTCTATATTATTTCTCATACTGCTTCATAATACGAGCTAATTCATCGTCAACAGCAGAATTTTTGTTTAAGCTTGCGAATTCATCATCTAATGACTTTTCTTTCTTATAAACTTCACCGCTTGCTTCCGCTTCAGCCTCTAATTGAAGAGCTTTCTCTTCCATACGGCTTAAACCAGCTTTTGCTGAATTTGAATCAAATCCAGACATCGCCTGATTAATATTTTTCTGTGCTTTCGCTGCATTTACACGTGCTACAAGTGTTTCACGTTTATTTTTCAGCTCATTTAATTGCTTGCGCATTTCTTCTAGCTTAAGGCGCAGATTATCAGCAGCAGCTTTGTTTTGCTCATAGCTTGCTTTATACTCATTCATCTTTTGTTCTGCGTTTTGTTTTTCTTCAAGAGCACGACGCGCAAGATCTAAGTTATTAGCTTGAACAGCCATATGAGCTTGCTCTTCACGTTTTTTCACAAGTGCTTCTTGCTCTTCAAATAATATTTTGAATTTCTTCTCAAGCGCGATTTGAGCCGCTACACTTTTCTCTGCTTCTTGTACATCCGCTTGCATATCACGTAAATATTGATCAGTCATCTTAACTGGATCTTCCGCTTTTTCAATTAACGAATACACATTTGACATTGTTAAATCTCTTAATCGTTTAAATACAGACATTTAAATTCCTCCTATGATATACCTCATATTTCAAATTCACTACTTGGAAAACTGAAAAATCTCCCTTTACAGTAAAGAATATTCATTTTACAGGCTATGTGTTTATTATAACAAAACTAATATGTCCTTACATGTTATTTCCAAAATACATCCATTATAATATGACATTCTATATACAATATTGTATTTCTAATATATTCTCATTATCCCTCTTTGAAATTAACTTACTTTTGCGCACTTTCACTAAATTACATAAGTGTAATGTTACTGTAAGCTAACTCGATAGTTACGTTTCCATATTTCTTATACACTAATACCAGAAGCAGCAAACAAGCTTCTCATCATTTCGGAACTAATACAAAAATGTATTTACTATAAAACATATAAAAGGAGAAATCATCATGAAAAAATTAGTAGGAATCGGATTAGCAGCAGCAATTTCATTTGGAGCATTATCAGGTTGTTCTTTATTAGGAGAGAAAGCGAACGGTTTTGTACTGTACGGCTCAGAAGAACAAGTTCAACAAATTACAGATAAAAACAAAAAAGAAGTGAAAGAAAAAGACTTCTATAAAATGAAAATGACAACATTAGATGGTAAAAAAGTTCTTGTAATGGATAAGAAAACTGGTGAAGAACTAGTGAAAAAAGAGTTACTTAGCAAAGTTGATGAAAAAGACAACACGAAACCACTTGATAAATTACCAGCTGTAACAACAGAACAAGGTGTATTATTCGCAAAAGAGAAAGTAGAAAATGCTACACTTGATGGAGCGAAATTAAAATATGAAGGCAACACAATTATCGGAAGTGGCCGTGCATATACAGATATGTATGCAATTGTTGATGACGCAACTTACAGCAATGTAAAAGGTGATGAAAAATCTGTAGGTGTATTAAAATTTGATAAAGACCCGAGTAAAGAATTCCCTGGTTACAAAGGCGTAGAAGCTTCTCAACTTGTAAAAATTAAAAAGTAAAACAAAAAAGCTTTGCGAAATTCGCAAAGCTTTTTTCTATTTATTATGAGCAATTTGCTCCATATCCGGGCTACAAGTTTGCGACTGACATGACTTATTTAAAGAACATGCCGCGCATTTTCCTTTTTTACTTCTCTTTACAAAATTAACTAACGTATATGCTGCATAACCAAAAATGATAGCTCCAATTATAATATTGACCATCATCACAATACATCTCCTTCTAGAATCCGAGTAAGGATCCAACTTGGTATATAATGAGCGTTAATACATAAGCAACTACGAGTGGATAAACGACTGAAAAAATCGTCCACTTCGCTGATCCTGTTTCACGTTTAATAACAGCTACTGTCGCTAAACACGGAACATATAATAAAATAAAGAACATAAATGCATAAGCTGATAATGCTGTATAATGTGCTCCCATTACATTTCCAAGCACATCTTCTTTAACCGCATAAATAATTGCCATTGTAGAAACGACAACTTCTTTCGCTAAAAATCCTGTTAAAAGGGATGCCGCAGCTTGCCACGTTCCAAAGCCGAGCGGTGCAAATAATGGTGCGATAAATCCACCAATCATCGCTAAGTAGCTATCTCCCATATCAACGCCAAATCCTGATGGACCTGCATAGTTTAATAACCAAATAACAACCGAACCACCAAAGATGAATGTACCAGCTTTACGAACAAATCCCTTTCCTTTCTCCCACGTGCTCAGCCATAACGTTTTCGCTTGTGGCACACGATAAGGCGGTAGTTCAATTACGAAAATAGATTTTTCTGCTTTCAAAATCGTAAGAGACATAATTTTTGTAACGAGTAATGCCAGAACAATACCTGCGACATATAAAGAAAATACAACAGTCGCCTGACTATTAGGGAAGAATACGCCCGCAAATAATGCATATACAGGTAATCGTGCTGAACAAGACATAAACGGTGTTACTAAAATGGTAAGTAAACGTTCTTTCTCCTGTTCAATGGTTCTCGCTGCCATAATACCTGGAACGTTACATCCAAAACCAATAATCATCGGAATAAAAGCTTTACCGTTTAAGCCAAAGAACTCCATAATTCTATCCATAACAACTGCAATTCGCGCCATATATCCTGAGTCTTCTAATAATGAAATGAAAAAGAATAGTGCAAAGATTTGTGGTACGAATACTAATACAGCACCAACACCGGCAATAATACCTTCTGTAACGAGTGCTTGAATAAAATCAGAAGCTCCAATACTTGTAAGTCCAGCCGTCACCCAATCCGTAAGCTGACCACCAAAAAACTCATCTAACATATCCGATAAAGGTGTACCAATCCACGTAAACGTAACCTGAAAAATAAAAAACATAACTGCTAAAAAGATTGGAAGTCCTAAAATTTTATGTGTAATTAATCTATCAATTTTTTCTGAAAAAGGAATTTTCCCTTCTTTCTCATGCTTCATAACATTTGTTTTTAACTTTTCAATATACGCTTCACGAGTTTTGTAAATGTGCTCTTCTAACGTACAATCAAGTTTTCCTTCTAAGCGAGATCGAATGGCTATGAGTTCCTTATAAATTGGTAATGCTTTCATTTCTTTTTCTACTACTTCGTTATTGCTTAAAAATTGAAGTGCTAACCATCTCGGATGCTCATAATTCGCTGTCTCTAAAAGAGCAATTACTTCTCCAATTCCTTCATCCATTTGTACACCATATGAAATAAGGAATGGCTTTTTCTCCTTTTTGTCATTTTCTTTAAGAGTCGCAAGTAGTTCTTCACAACCTTTTCCACTTCTTGCAACGACAGGAACGACTGTTACACCTAATAGTTCTGATAATCGTTTTACATCAATGACAATTCCTCTTTGCTTCGCCACATCAACCATATTTAAACCAATTGAGACCGGCTTACCAAATTCAAGTAATTGCAACGTTAAATGCATATTTCTCTCAAACTGCGAAGAATCTACGATATTTAACATATGATTAAATTCTTCTGTTAATAGAAAGTTTGTTACAACACCTTCATCACGTGAAACTGGATTTAAATCATACACACCTGGTAAATCAATTAATGTTCCTTGTCTATCTTTTAATTTACCAACCTTTTTTTCTACTGTTACACCGCTCCAGTTTCCTACGTATTCATAAGAACCAGTAAGTGCATTAAATAATGATGTCTTCCCTGTATTCGGATTCCCTAGCAAAGCTACCTTATTCACGCTAATTCCACCTTTATCATTTTCGCGTCACAATGACGAATACTAATTAACTGTCCACGACACTCCAATGTACAAGGACCTTTGAACATCGCTTTCTGTTTCAAGCAAAGTTCGCTTCCTTCCGCAAGACCGAAAGCAGCTAGTCTACGCTTTAATAGCTGATCTAAAGACTGAATACTTTTTACTAACACTTTCTCTCCAATTTTAATATCTACTAAGCTCATAACCTTCCCCCTCAGAAGAGAATGATAATTATTTTCAAAAAAATTATACCACACCCAATTTCTCTTGTACTATACCCTTTTGCTTCATATTTATTAACATTTCGCTACAATTCTATTTCAATTATTGTCATACAGCATTTGTTTGCCATTCTCATCCATTTCGCTTACAATAAACAATAGCAAATAAAGAATCTCGTTATCACTGGGGGAGCCATGCCGCTGAGAGGGAACACTTCGTTCCGACCCTTCGAACCTGTTAGTTAATGCTAACGCAGGGATTGTGCAAACGTCCGAAATACATACCTCATTTTTATTTACGTATTTCGTATCCTCCTATGATATCTATTCTTTTTTGTACAACTTGGATTTAGGGGGAGACAACATGCGTAACACCAATTTACAAGCGATGATCGAATCTGCTATTCTTGCAGCCTTCGCCTTGGTCATCGACATTTTACCACTTTCAATAAAAATATCAGCAACAGGCGGTTCCATTTCATTTGCTATGATTCCTATTTTTATTATCGCATACCGCTGGGGCTTCAAAATGGCTTTCTTAGGAGGCTTAATTTGGGGATTATTACAAATTGTCGTAGGCGATGCCATTATCGTCACACCAATTCAAGTATTAATTGAATACTTTGTTGCTTTCGCATTCATTGGATTTGCTGGTTTATTCTATCGTCCAATTCAAAAGGCGCTTTTAGCGTCAAATGAAAATAGCGAAGAACAATCAAATTTAGGTAGCCGTAAAGACAAACCTTCATCAAAACCAAACCAAGGAAAGAAAGTAATTGGATACATTATCGTCGCTACTTTTATCGGTAGTCTAGCTCGTTACTTCTGTCACTTTATCGCTGGTATCATTTTCTGGGGACAATATGCACCAAAAGGCCAATCGGCTTTCCTATATTCTTTAATATTTAACGGTAGTACAATGATTGGTTCCTATATTCTATGTACCGTTTTACTTATATTTTTATTTATCACTTCACCACGCTTATTCAAAAGCATCAGTGCTTATCAAATGAATACACAAAAAAAGGGCGCTTAATGAGCGCTCTTTTTTCATATCGTAATATTAATTAAAAATACAATAAATGCGCAAAAGAAAATAAATACCATTATACTTAGCCAATTGCTATGCACGGTTCATCGACTCCTTACATAACCTCATATTCTAAACAAATTATACTGATTAAAAATAAAGATTAGGTAAAGATAATATGAAAATAATTTAAAAAAACGTAGATCATATTTTCTACGCTTTTTTCGGTAAATAGAAATAAAATAACACACCATTTTCTGTATTTCCTGCCCCATATTCAGTATCATGTAGTTCTAAAATATTCTTTGAAATGGCAAGCCCAAGCCCCGTCCCACCTTGTGAACGCTGACGAGCTGTATCCACTCGATAAAAACGATCCCAAATTTTATCTAATTGTTCTTCTTCAATGTGAGTACCTTTATTTTCAATGCACACTTTTATACGATCCTTCTCATCTATTGTAGAAATAATAATATCTTCTTTATTTGGTGTATAACGTATGGCATTCGTAATGAAATTCACGATGACTTGTTCAATCCGACCTTGATTTGCAATCACTTCAAATGAACATATATTTTTATGAACACGAAGCTCTTTTTTCTCTATTTCCACAGATAGATGTTCACATATGTCTTCAATTACTGTATCAATATAAAACGAATCCTTTTTCATTTTATACGTACCAGATTCAAATTTAGCTAACTCAAGCATATCCAAAATTAACGTATCCATTTTGTCTACTTCTCTCTCCATCGCCTGAAAATAATAATCCTTTTTATGCTCAGCTACCCCGTCTTTTAAAATAAAAATACAGCTTTTCATAATACTTAGCGGTGTTTTTAATTCATGTGAAACACCAGAAATGAATTCTTTCCGTGTATTTTCTAACTTTCTTTCCTTTTCAATATCGTGTTCAAGCTGTCCGATATGAGAATTTAATTTGTTAGAAAGTATATTAATATTTTTCGATAAATCACCAATTTCATCTTTTGAAGTAATCGGTATTTTTTCTGTAAAATCTAATTGTGCTATTTTCTTCGTCGTATCATTTATTTTTAATAACGGTTTGGCAATTTGTTTTGAATAATAAAACGAAGCTAAAAAAATAAGAACGACTACAAATGCAATGATGTATATGTAATAATCTTGCACCATTTGTACAGCTTCATCTACAGGCTGTAAAGAAGCCATAGCATAAATATATGTTACTGATCCGTCTTTTTCTTTTATTGGTTTAATTAATAATTTATATTTTATATCATTCTTTTCATAATCCATTGTTTGTGTTGTATATCGTATTTTATTGCTTTCTTTTAATAATAAATCGGTTTGAAAACCCTTAATATTATCTAAAAATATGCTATTTTTATAAATTGGATTCACAGGACCGTTTACATCTGGTAACTGTACTTTTGTAACACGTCCTCCTATGTAAACGCCTAATTCCTGAGCAGCTTCTTCCTGAACAGCTGGTTTCTTTTCCTTAGCAAGTTGCTCCCCAGCCGCTCTCTTTTTCTCCTCATCTAATTTTATTTTCTCCTGAAATGCTTTTTCTAACGGTTTATTAGATCCGCTTAAATTCTGCTTAGATAAAGAAAAAGAGAATGGAATAAAACTATCTTCTTTTCTCACTCCAGAAAAATAAATTTCTTGTCCTAAAAACTGCTCTGATAATTTATTATCAATTTCCTCTATATTGACGAGATTACCTAAGGGAATTTTGAATATTTGTTGTCCAAAGCTCTTTTGTTGCCTACGATCTATCGTTACTTCAAAATAAAAATCATCTGCGTGTTTTAAATTCCCGTTCTTATCTAATGTCGTAATCCACGTATTATTTTCTCTTAAAAAGTCTTGCTCAAGTTTCTGAATTCCTTCTACGTTTCCTGTGTAGTTTAAATAATTCTTCTCAAAGGAATTTAAATTTACTTTAATATCTTCCACTTTTCGATTCGCATAATATTGTTTAAAAAATATCGTTTGTCCAATAAATATCGTCGCTAAAATCAACATACATAATGCTGTTGTAAGAGTAAATAATTTTAGTACAATTCCTTTTCTCATATATTCCCCTCAAATTTATAACCAGTTCGTACTACAGTTGTAATGTACTTTGCTTTCTCTCCTAATTTATTTCTTAAATTACGAATATGACTATTAACCGTTCGATCATCGCCAGCAAATTCATATCCCCAAATTCTTGAAATGAGTTGTTCTCGCGTTAAAACGATTCCTTGATTTTTCATGAAATACGCTAATATTTCAAATTCTGTATGTGTTAAATTAATATCAGTTCGATTTACCGTAACAGTGCGCGACGGAAAATGAACGTGAATATCGTGGATTGATAATGTATCATCTTCATTCTCTAAAAGTTGCTTTGTCACTTTTCTGCTTTCTAACAACCTTTTCGCTCTTGCTAATAAAATTGGCGGACTATACGGCTTCGTCACATAATCATTTGCCCCAAGTTCAAAACCAAGTAACGTATCGTCTTCATCTACGCGCGCCGTCAGCATAATAATAGGCACCTCGGACGTCTTTCGAATTCTTCGGCAAACAGACCATCCATCGAGTTCTGGCAACATAATATCTAAAATAACTAAATCAACCTCTTCTTCTTCAAATACAACTAAAGCCTCTTTCCCGTCCCTCGCTTCAAACACTACATATTGCTCACTTAAAAAATAATCTTTTAATATTTCACGTAATATGTCTTCATCTTCAACAATTAAAATGTTTTTTGACATAACTTATATCCCCCTCCCGCTTTCAGAAACTATAATTTCACTTCGAATAACTTCCAGTTAACTTCGCCTCGATAATATATCTATCTGGTGCATCCCCTATATAATTAAATGGGTAACAAGTTGTCAGTGTTAATATCGGTTCTTCTTTTTTTATAATAACAGTACGATCATCCGCATGAGTAATCCATGTCTTTTGAATTTCATATGTGTACGTTTTATTATCATACTCTAAAACAAGGGTATCCTTTTCTTTCAACTCTCCTAAATCTGTAAATACAGTATCTCGATGTCCACTCAGTACAGTATGTCCTCCTCCAGATGGGGTTGTCGTTAAATCACTAACAAACATACCAACTCCTTTTTTCAAAGTCGTATCATCCGCTCCCCAATATATAGAAAACTTCTTCTTTATTTTCGGTATGTTTAACATCGCTACCTTTTCTCCTTCTTTATGTTCTGTTTGAGAAGAAGGCACTTGAGAAGTTACAGGTGTTTCATGAGAAAGTTGAGTATCTTGTATATTTTGAAGGCTCTTTATTTCTTCTGCCGTTAATTGCCCGGCAGAGCTTTTTCCTTTATACCATTCCACAGCGTAATAGGATCCCATGAATAGCCCTATAGCCATCAATATGATACCGATATAATTGAGTAACTTCATTCTTCATTCCTCCATGCCAAAAATGGTAGGAGTAACCTACCATTTTTAATATATGAAATTATCCCATTCTTTATAGGAAAATATTTTATTTACGCTTTAACCTTATTACGACGATTCAAACCAAATAATGTACCTATCGCTACAAGACATGTACTTAATCCCATCATTGCTACATTATTTGATGCTGTATTTGGTAATTTTTCACCTTGTACAACTGGCTTTACTACTTCTTTTTTAGCTACTTCATTCTTTTGTTCGACTTTTATCGCTGCTTCTTTTTTTGCCATATCATTTTTTAACTGTTCTTGCGCTATTCTCTTTTTCTCTTCTTCACTCTTTTTCTCAGCTTTTATTGCTTCCTCTTTTTTAGCCATATCATTTTTTTCTTGTACTTGGGCCGCTTGTTTTTTCTCTACTTCATTTTTTTGCTGTTCCTTAATTGCTTCTTCTTTTTTAGCTTTATCTTGTTGCACTTGCGCTTCTTCTTCCTTTGTTACTGTTCCAGTATCCGCACTCGCTACTGAAGAATATCCTACTGTTAAAAGTGCCATTGCACAAATTGGTAATAGTCTCTTTTTCATTTTCATTCTCTCCTTATATTTTATTCACATCAACTCGCATCGGATGTATTACTAGAATAAGCAAGCGATATAAATATAAGATGCAGATGAAATATATTTCATTTAAAGATTTCATTGTAGAAAAAGAAAAAACATCGCAATATGTACGATGTTTTTTCGGGTGTGTGTCTCAATATTTACATGTTACTTTCGCGTGATTTGGAAGTAGAACGGGCCGGAGCGATAACTAATTGTCTCGGCTCAGTTTTCTTGAAGTGATTTTTGACGTTACACTTACGACGTTGAACAACCCACGCTTTAATAGGGTTTGTTAAAATAATCTTTTGCTCTTCGTTAGGGGCCTCTTCTTCAAACCTACAACTTTCGCTCCATTTATTCCATTTCATTGTAAATTTAGAAGAAGAATGATCATCTTCACGATCAAACAAGTGCAAAAAATCCATTTTTCCATCTAGCATTACGGTGTTACTAGTCGCTAAAAAAGAAAAGGTCGTCCAACGTTTCTCCATGCCCTCCTACTCCTTTTTCACATATAGAGTGCCTAAAACTTAATTTACCTAAAATATGCTTGCCTTTTACCTTACACCCATAGTTTATCCAAAATGCTATTATGCAACTATCGATTTGCCTTACAACTACCTTACATTTTTGTAAGAAACAAAAAAAACCTTCACTCTATATAATGAAGGTTTCTTACTTTTTATCTATATGATCTCTCATATCATCAAGTCCAGCTTCTTTTAGCTGCGACATCATACCGTGCGAAATTGCTCCTAACACTAAAGTCATTCCAATTAATGAAATACGAATCGCAGGTACATCAATTACGTAAGCCAACAGGCCAAGAACAATTGTTAAAAGTAATGCTTTTATAAATGTTACACTTGTGTACTGTTTCTTCTTCATCATATTCACCCTTTATGGAAGCGTTTTCTTAATATACTTAGTATATCATATCATCAGATGATTTTGTCGTTATCTTTGTAAAAAATTACTATCTCCTTTGACTTTTTCTATTCTATCCTTTACAGTCGAAATGTTCGCAAGTTTTACACTGTAGGAGGATTACAATGAATATTGAAATAAAAGACACTTTAATTTCTGAAGAACAATTACAAGCAAAAGTTAAAGAATTAGCACTTCAAATCGAACGTGACTTTGAAGGAGAAGAAATCGTAGTTATCGCAGTATTAAAAGGTTCATTCGTATTTGCTGCTGATTTAATTCGTCACATCAAAAATGATGTAACAATTGACTTTATTTCTGCATCTAGCTACGGAAATCAAACAGAAACAACAGGAAAAGTGAAACTACTAAAAGATATCGACGTAAACATTACTGGGAAAAACGTAATTGTTGTAGAAGATATTATCGATTCTGGTTTAACACTTCATTTCCTAAAAGACCACTTCTTTATGCATAAACCAAAGGCACTCAAGTTCTGTACATTACTTGATAAGCCAGAACGCCGTAAAGTAGACTTAACAGCTGAGTATGTTGGCTTCCAAATTCCAGACGAATTCATCGTTGGATACGGTATCGACTGTGCTGAGAAATATCGTAACTTACCATTTATCGCTTCAGTTGTAACGGAATAATCGTATAACTTAAAAAATTGATAGTACATAAAATGTATATCGGCGATTTTTTAAATATATCGACTTACCGACAATAACTGACAATGTTAGCATCCAATTAATAGGGAGAAGCTGTTCTAAAATACATGGGAACAGCTCCTTTCTTGCCATTACAAACTACAGGGAGAGATGAAAAATGACAAAGACAAAATTTGAAAAAGTACTCCTTATCGTAAATCCGAAAGCTGGTCAAGGTGACTTACATACAAATTTAACGAAAATCGTACCACCTCTTGCCGCAGCTTTTCCTGATCTACATATCCTTCATACGAAAAAACAAGGTGATGCAACAAAATATTGCCAAGAGTTTGCTAGTAAAGTAGATTTAATTATCGTCTTTGGTGGTGATGGAACAGTATTTGAATGCACAAATGGCTTAGCACCTCTCGAAAATAGACCTACACTTGCAATCATTCCAGGCGGAACTTGCAACGACTTCTCTCGCACACTTGGTGTTCCGCAAAACATTGCAGAAGCGGCAAAACTTATTACAAAAGAACATATAAAACCAGTTGACGTTGCAAAAGCAAATGGACAACATTTCTTAAACTTCTGGGGCATTGGTCTCGTATCTGAAGTATCAAACAATATCGATGCAGAAGAAAAAGCAAAGCTTGGTAAAATCGGTTACTATTTAAGCACAATTCGAACTGTAAAAAATGCTGAAACATTCCCAGTAAAAATTACTTATGACGGACAAGTATATGAAGACGAAGCTGTCCTTGTCATGGTTGGAAATGGTGAATATCTTGGTGGTATTCCATCCTTTATTCCGAACGTTAAATGTGATGACGGAACACTTGATATTTTCGTAGTCAAATCAACAGGTATTCAAGCATTTAAAGATTACATCGGAAAGAAACTATTCGAGGATTCAAATGAAAATGACATCTTCCACGTAAAAGCGAAATCCATTCATATTGAAACGAAAGAAGAAAAAGAAGTAGATACAGATGGAGAAAGTTCGCTTCATACACCTTGTCACATTGAATTATTAACAGGACACTTTACGATGATTTATAATCCTGCGGTTGTGTAAAGAAAAAAACGAGTGCTAGCACTCGTTTTTTTCTCTTCTAATCTAGCTATGTCGTTGAATCATTTCTTGTATTTCTTTAACTCTCTCTAAAGTAATTCCATTTCTTTGTTCGATTGCTAAAGGATGCTCGGTTGGCTCTAATTCAACATACGGTGCCGTTCCAACTTCTCTTATATGTACATTTGTTTTTAAATTTAATGTTTCTGGATAAAATGGTATTTCTACAGATAACCAACCAAAATAAGGATCACTATTTTCTCGGCCTATCTCATCCCACTTTTCTAATACTTCATCATAACTTTCTTTACTAAGTGATACTCAAACAGTCCATATGAAATTTTCGTGGTAGTCAATGATAGGAATCTCTAAACATCCTCTAATAAAATAATGTTCATCATCCATTACACAAAGATCCGATGTTAAATGGAAGCGTCCCTCTCTTTCATAGGGCGCTACCTCGTAATAATAATATGGCGCTTCACTTCCGTAGCATAGAGGTAGTGCAAAACGATGCATTTGTACTTTTTCTCCGGATTTTCTTCTTCTTTTCATTTGTTATTCTTTCTCCTATCCTTTTCAGTCACAATCAAACTCTACCCAATTTCTCCAATGCGTATTAGCATTTTCATTCACAATAACACTTGGATCTTTCTTCTCTATTGCAGAGGCTACTGATTGGAAGAATTCATTTTCACTTACTTTTTCGTCTTCAACATGTTTCCATTCTTCCGTTTCATACGCTACTTCCCAGTCGCCTTCTAAACCGAACTCTTCTAAAATTTCTCCTTTATCCCACCACAATAATTTTTGAGCTTCCTCATTAGTAGCAAGCATACGCATGAAGTATGTTGGATAATGCTCTGTCGTTTGTACTTCTATTCCATTATTTATATAATCTTCTTCTGTAAATTCATATTCAAAATGATGCTCGCGAATTTTTAAACTGCCGTTATAAATATTCGGTATAAATTCACCTTCATCATCAAACAACTCATAATCGCCATTATTTAATTGTAAAATGCAATCATCACCCATTGAATGAGTAATTCTATCGCCATATACTTGAATATCATTACATACACCTAATGAACCTACACCCACAATTTGAAACACCATTAGCCAATCCTTAGCATCTTTAAAGAAAAGAGAGAATTTCACTTGTGAAATATCCATATATTCATTATCAAAGGCAGGAAATTCATAGTTACTTTGCTTTTTATCTAATAGTTTTAAAATATCTTTTTGCATATGTATCATCTTCACCCCGATATAAACAAAAATATTTTTTTAATTTCACTAGAGTATAACATAACCATACTTACCTGTGACATTCTAATAAAACTACTAAAAAATAGAAGAATGGCTTGTTTGCATACTCTAGTTCTTTTTATGTACAATGAAGGAAAGAAGTACCTTCATATAAGGGAGAGGACAAACTTTGTTCAACCAACAATTAGTTAATTTACGCATTGATTTTGCATTTAAACAATTGTTTGGTACGAATGATAGCGAAGATATTCTAATTGCATTTTTAAATGCTATGTTACAAGAGTCTTTAGAGTCGCCCATTGCTTCTCTACAACTAGAAGATCCACATTTACACAGGGAATATGAAGAGGATAAGTTATCTATTTTAGACATTTCAGCAACATTAGACACAGGAACAAAAGTCAATGTAGAAATACAACTCAATAATAATCACGATATGGTTAAACGCAGTTTATATTATTGTGGAAGACTATACACATCTCAACTACAAAAAGGGATGCCCTACAGTGCACTTCACAAAACCATCACCATAAACTTACTAAACTTCGTAATGTTTTCGGAACACCCAGCCTTCCATACAACAAGCATATTATGGAATACACAACAACAAAAACTCCTGAGTGACGACATTGAAATCCACATTATAGAAATTCCAAAGTTAACTGAACAATGGCATGAAGAAAAAGTAAATCCGTGGAAAGATCCATTTGTTCGTTGGCTTTTATTGCTTTCGGCAAATGAGGATGAGCACTTAACTAAACTATTGGAGGATATTGCTATGAACGAAGATCCTATTTTACAAAAAGCGATAAATAAATGGGAACGTATGAGTCAAGATTCTTCTTTCCGGCAAGCCTATGACGCAAGGGAGAAAGTTTTAATGGATGAAGCAGCAAAATTCGCCCATGCAGAGACAGAAGGAATAAAAAGAGGAATGGAACAAGGAATTAAAAAAGGGCTTGAAAAAGGCATTGAACAGGGCATTGAACAAGGCATTGAAAAAGGCATTGAAAAAGGCATTGAACAAGGTCGAAAAGAAGGAGTTCAACAGGGGAAAATTCAAATGATTAAAAATATGTATGATCTTGGTATACCACTTGAAACGATTGCTAAGGCAAGTAAATTAAGTTTGCATGAGATTGAGCATATTTTAGGACATAAATAGTCATAAAAAAAGAGCTTGAATAGTTTCAAGCTCTTTTTTTATCAACTCTCCTCAATATCATCCAATTGAGTCTTATAACACTCATCACACTCTGGCCTCGTAGGAAGAATCCCTCTTTCATCAGGTAATAAAACCCTCAAAACTTCTCGATCCATCTCTGCGAAAGACTTCATAATAATGGGATATCTTTCTCTAAAAAGGTTAACATCCATACAGTTTTTCCTTTATCGTTCATCAGCAGCACTTTATGGTTTAACTTCCAAGCCACTTCACTAACATGATCAAACATCTTTATTAATACGCCTTAATCAATTTCAAGCCAACCCATTCCCATAGAAAGAAATAACAACAGTCCGATTACAAAAAAGAGACCCCCAGTTAAAAAATAGAACGGCACTCCATGCAATGGATCACTAAATAACTCTATCAAATTTCCAGCTACTACTTTCCATTTCTCTTTCTTTGAATTTTTTTCTTTTAATTCTTTTATAAATCGATAATTACTTATACTAATCAAAATAATTCCTATTAATAGGCATCCTACTATGATTAAAATCTCCAAATATAACACTCCATGTGTACATTTATATTTATTTTCGTTTACATACTATTGTTATTCATAATCCATTTTAGCTAATAAACAAACGAAAGAGAACTAGGTGGATTAATGTTTACTTAAAAATAAAAAGTCCGAAACTATATAAAGTGATTTCGGACTTTTTATTTTTAAAATATTAAATTACATTTCGAACAAAAAGGAGCTGAATTTCCTCTTCTAATTTTCGTATCACATTTTGGACAATATACATATCGTTCCTCTACCTTTTGTCGTTCTATCATGTGTAAGGATACTATTTTCATACTGCACATAATTCCAATTAAGATAAGGCTAAAAATGAGTAGCACAACGCTCTTCCTTCCTTAACTACTTACCTATATTTTACCATTAAATAAAGATAATTTTATACTTATAATCCTATCTTGTCCTTCATACTGGAAGAAACTTTCTTTACTTCTATTTACTCATCAGTGTGATTCTTTTTTGTCTATATAAATAAAGAATACCTGTAACTATAAAAACAATCACGCCAAAATACACGCCATATTCTATCGCGATCGCTACAATACTTTCAATATGTTGTCCAAATAAAGCACCGAGCACAAAATAAACGAGTGTCCAAACAAATCCTGTCGTATAAGAATACAATGCATACGTCTTAAATGACATGTTATTCATTCCAACTAAATACGGCACGATATGTCTTACAACTGGTATGAAATAGCTTGTAACTAACGCGTACTGTCCGTATTTATCAACCATTTCTTGTGATTTTATTAAATACTTTGCTTTTTTCTTTTTCATCAATTTATGGAGTACCTTCGTGCCAAATACCTTCCCTAATATATATCCTAAAGAAAGCCCTGATACAACACCTAAATATGTTAATACAAATGAAGGAACAACACTTAATATACCTACTGAAGATACGAAACCACCACTCATAACAATCATTTCATCTGGAATTGGCATACCGATAATACCTAACCATAAACAGAAAAATAATGCCCAATAACCGTATTGCTCGATATAGGATAATAATTCATGTAATTCCATTATGCATACGCTCTCCTTAGTTCTTTTTTGCAACTAAAGACGTAGGCTGGCGGGAAATTGAGCCATACTTTTTCTAGTGTAATTTCAGGGAAGAAGTGCTGTATAAATCCTTTTTTCACAAGTGAATATTGAAATGTAATAAATTCACCATTCTCATGTATCCCTTCCATTACATTGTTTAAAATACGCTTTGAAACTTCTTCTGGTAAAGAGGTAAAAGGTAATCCCGATAAAACGTAATCCACGCATTCTATATTGAGATCTTCTATATACTTTTTTATATTTTCAGCTGAACCGTGTACAACAATGACGTTCTGCTCATCTTTAAATTTTCTCTTTAGCTCCTTGCAAAACACTTCATTAATTTCAATAAGAAGAAATATTGTTTCCTTCTTCTTTCTCTTCATAATTTCTTTCGTAAAGACTCCTGTACCAGGACCTAACTCTACAATGCATTTCGCTTTATTAAAATCAATTACATCTACCATTTTCTTTGCTAATATTTTTGAACTTGGCGCAATTGCACCAGTATGTTTCGGATGTTTAATAAATTCATGTAAGAATGTTATGAGTTGCATATAAACCTCTCCTCATTCGTTCAATAGTTTCTAACTTGTTTCTAAGTATAACTATTATTTCTTAACAAAAATTGAGGAGATTTCTTAAGATTTTATGAAGAATAAAAAAACAGCTATCGTCTCTAGCGATAGCTGTCCCTTATTACTTCGCACTCACGATTTTATAATAAGAACGAACCGTTAAGAAGTAATATCCAATATAGATGACACCGTATACTCCAATACTAATGAGAAGCGGAATCATAATTTCAAATGGTAATATATTTGATAAACCTTTTAGTGCAAATAAACTGTGTAAAATACCAATAATTAATGGAATAGCAAAGATAAAGCTCACTTGTTTTGCGATAGCTCTCTTCATCTCTTGCTTCGTTACACCAATTTTATGAAGAACAACGTAGCGATCACGGTCAGCACTTGCTTCTGTTAATTGTTTAAAGTAAATGATTGAGCCTGTTGCTAATAGGAATACTAATCCTAAGAATAACCCAATAAACATCATTAAGCCTGTTGTTTCAAGCCCCATTTGGAATCCTGTATAGAAATCGTTAAATGGTTTTAAAACTTCTGATTCTCCAGCTGGCATAATGCTTGCTAATTTTGCTGTTAACTCTTTACTATTTCGCTCACCTTTTACATCAATATTTTTTACAGTACGCGTTTCGTTTACTTGTTTCACTTGCTCATATGTTTTATCAGGAACGATTACAAATAGTTCATTTAAATTTGTAAGGCTTCTATTATTTACACCTTTAATTTTTAATTCTTTTGACTCGTTTCCAACAGGGAATACAGCTGTATTTCCTGTATAAAGAGGACCAAAATCAAGTTTCTCAATATATAAGCTATCATATACGAAAGCTTCATTCGCACTTAAATTTACAGGTTCTACATCTAAATGTTTCACAAGTGTATTAAAGTTTGATTGAGAAATAAGCTGGTACTGATTCGTAACATTATAGTGTGTGTTCAGAACTTGATCAGCTCTTTCACCTTTAAATGTTCCCTTCACAGGAATCATTTCAACTTCTGATTCATATGTGACTGGGTGATTATTCTTCTCTCCAGCAAGTATTTCATTTACTTTTTTATCTAATGCTGCATCTTTTTTCTCATAGGAATAACTATACGGCGCAGCAACTTTTGATTGCGTAAATGTGTTGTAATACATCGTAACTGACGTACCAACCGCTGTTAATGTAACTGCACTTAAAATAGCGATTGTCGCCAGTGATTTCGCATTTCCTTTAATACGATATAGTAACTGCGATGTCGTTACCATATTCATACCATTATAAAATGCTGACTTATTATTTCTTGCACGTTTCAATACAAATACTGTGAAGAACATGAACAGTAAATAAGTCCCTGCTACTGTCGCTAATAAAATATATAATGCAACGACCATAAAGTCTGCATACATAACTGCTTTCATGTACATTAATGCTAAAAAATAACCTGAACCGATTAAGAAAACTGAAATTAATGCCATGATGACAGATCCTTTTGGCATTGCTTCTCCTTCACGTTCTGCACGGAAAAGTTCAATTAACTTAAAGCGATAAATTAAACGATATCCTTGAAGTGATGTATATAAAATAATCACAAAGAAAATAATTGCTGTATCAATAATGGCAGCCACCGGTACTTCAAAATGAACGTTTAAATTTAATCCCATCATATTTACTAATAACTCAAGGAATAATTTTGAAAGGACACTACCGATCGCAATCCCAATTACTAATGACATTAATCCCATTAACATATTTTCATAAAAGAGCATCTTACCAATTTGTCTTTTCCGAATACCTAGTAAAGAATATAATCCAACTTCTTTTTTACGTTTACGTGTAAAGAATCCGTTCGAATATATAATAAACACTGCTACGAAAATGATAAGCATCACACTGGAAACTTGAAACGCACCGCTAATCTTTTTAGAAGCTTCTGCTGCTTTTTCCATTTGTGAATTATATTGCAGTGCTTTAAATGTGAAATAAATAACGATACTAAAAATCATAGATGCAAAATATACAAAGTAGTCTTTAAAGTTCCGCTGTATGTTGCGGAGGGCAATGCTAGATAAGGTCATCAGCCATACCTCCAGAAATAGAAGACATTACGTCAACAATTTTTTGGAAGAACTGTTTACGCGTCGATTCACCGCGGTGTAATTCTTTATAGAGTTCACCATCTTTAATGAAAATAACTCGTTTACAATAACTTGCTGCAAATGCATCGTGCGTTACCATTAAAATTGTTGAGTTATCATATTCATTTAACGACTTCATACTTTCAAGTAAATCTGTTGCAGATTTAGAATCAAGTGCTCCAGTTGGCTCGTCTCCGAAAATCATACTTGGATTCGTAACAATTGCACGCGATGCTGCACAGCGCTGCTTCTGCCCACCAGATACTTGATATGGGAACTGACTTAAAATATGATCAATACCGAATTTCTTTGAGATTTCAAGAACGCGGCGATCAATCTCACTCGCTTTCACCTTTGATAATGCAAGTGGTAAAGCGATATTCTCTTTCACCGTTAACGTATCTAATAAGTTATAATCTTGGAAAATGAAACCTAAATGATCACGGCGGAATAACGCTAACTTATCATCATTCATCTTTACAATATCTTTTCCATCAATTAAAATTTCACCGTTCGTCGCATTATCAATTGTAGAAAGAACATTTAGTAAAGTCGTCTTACCAGAACCAGAAGGTCCCATAATTCCAACGAACTCACCTTCTTTTACTTGTAAGTTAATACCTTTTAACGCTGCAAATTTATTCCCACCCGTGTCGTACACTTTTTCAATATTTTTTGCTTCTAACACTGTTTTCATCTCGACATCCCTCATTTCTTCTATTCTCTATTTTCAACTATATACACTCTCTACTCTTGCCACTATCGATGTTTCTTACACAAACATGACAGTTATGTAAGACGCATAAGTAAAGATATAAAAATTTAACCTACTGAACAAAAGTACTTTGTTACTATAACATTGGGATATCATACCATCCATTCATTCTCCTTACAGGAACATTACAATTTTGTAAGGTTAAAAATGTCCCCTACAAAGTTGTGCACGAAATGTCGGATGGAGCTATTTCGTTCCTGCTATTCTATGTATAGAGGAGGTCATAATATGGATTCACTTAAAAATATGAATACTGCAATGCGCTATATTGAAGATAACCTTACGAATGAAATTGATTTTAAAGAAGTTGCGAGGCTAGCTCTCTGTTCTGAGTATCACTTTAAAAGAATGTTTTCGTTTTTAGCAGGTATATCACTATCTGATTATATTCGCTGTAGACGTCTTACTCTCGCTGCCTTTGAACTAAAAAACAACAATGTAAAAGTCATTGATATCGCTATAAAATATGGATACAACTCACCAGATTCATTCGCTCGTGCATTTCAAAACTTGCACGGTATAACACCTTCAGAGGCCCGAAATAGTAGCCATTCTTTGAAGGCTTATTCACCAATGACCTTCCAATTATCCATTCAAGGAGGAAATGAAATGAACTATCGAATTGAAGAAAAAGAGCCCTTTCGAATTATAGGTATTACAAAACGAGTACCAATCGTTTTTAACGGTGTAAATGAAGAAATTGCTTCTATGTGGAAAAGTTTAAACCCAGAGTCTATTCAAACATTAAAGTCCCTTTCAAACATTGAACCTAATGGAATTATTAGTGCTTCTACTAATTTTTCTGAAGGAAGAATGGAGGAAAAAGGAGAACTTGATCACTATATTGGAGTAGCCACAACAAAGGATTGTCCAGAGCAATTCGCGCAACTTGAAGTCGCAGCTTCAACATGGGCTATATTCGAAGCTGTCGGTCCATTTCCTGATGCACTACAAAATGTATGGGGGCGCATTTATTCTGAATGGTTCCCTTCTTCGAACTATGAACTAGCGGAAGGACCGGAAGTATTGTGGAATGAACAGAAAGACATATCTTCTCCAAACTTTAAAAGTGAAATTTGGATACCGGTTTTGAAGAAGTGATAAAAAAACAAAGCTGCTCTTCCCTAAAAGGAAAAGCAGCTTTATTTACATTTTCAACTCTTCTTTATAAATACTATATGACTTTATTGTTGATACGATAATACATATTAATATGATTCCAATCCCCATAAAAATATTAAATGGATCTGGAAGCAAAGCCCCGGCATATATACAAAGTGAACCTATTACAAATACCCTCGAAGCAAATCTATGTGTTTTTCTCCAAACTACAGGATTTTCTAATGTCCAGTCCATTCGAATGCCTACTAACCCGTTCGGCTTCGTTTGTTGCATGTAATTACCTAGTACAAGAAACAATGTTCCAAGTCCAAAATTAAATGCAATTGAGCCCGATGCAATATAATTAGACGCTGCTAATAGTGCAAATAAGTTACAACCGAATCCTATTAAAAGAATTGCATAATGGACTGCGGAAAGGACTTTAGCATGCTGTTTATACTTATCTTTCGTTACATCAATATACCCAAGAGCTAGCCATATCAAATACAGCAACATCATGCTACCTATTGAAACAGAACTTGCTTCTACTTTAGAAAAATATCCATCTACTACTCCTGCCGCATTATAATGGCGTGGAATTTGTTCTGGTAAATATGGCCATACAATATACCATCCAATTGCAATGCCAATAATTAAACTCCATGGTAATACGTGTCTTTTCATCCTCTCTCCCCCATAATTTTTTATTAGGCCCCTATTTCTTTTTTATAGGCAACATAAGAATATCCCATCGTTAATCCTACTGCACCAATAATAATTCCAACCATTACGAAAGATTTCCACGCCACTGGTGCAAAAACACTTAAAATCATAATGATCCCCAATGCAACAAACACCTTTCCGCTAAAACGGTGCGTTTTTCTCCACACTTCTTCGTTACTTAATGTCCACGGTGTTTTTATACCTACAAAGTAGTTTGGTTTACATTGTGGTAAATAGTTTCCGATGACTATAAATAAAATACCCACTAATAATTCCGGCACGCGATTAATGAATAAATTGTATCCTAATCCACTTGTAATAATATCTATATTCCCTACAAATAGTAGCAGTAGTATCCCGTTATTCATCATCATAAAAGCTTTAGAAAACTTCTCGTAGTTCGCTTTCTTTGGATCAATCTTTGGTAACACGTTTAGAAAAATATATAAAACAATCATAATTCCAACCATAGAAAGCATTCCATACGATTTAGAAGAATATCCATCTACTTTACCGCCGCTCCAATGCGTTGCAATTGTATCCGGTAAATGTGGCCAAGCAAACGCCCAAGCTAAACAAGTTATAACAATTAATAAGATTGCAAAAAGATGCTTTTTCATTTCCCCTCTTCCCCCTTATTCGTAAATGTAAACACCCAAGTCAACAAATCTTGAAAGACCGTTGTGTTTAAAGAGTACACAACGAATTGCCCTTTCTTTTCATCTTGAATAAGTTCAGCATTTTTAAGTGCGCTTAAGTGGTGTGAAATACTTGGTTTTGTCATATTGAAATGTTCAGCAATCTCACCAGCGGTTAGATCACCTTCTTTTAATAAGTCTAAAATTTTTCGCCTTGTTGGATCTGCTAATGCTTTGAATGCTTGATTCAATGTCTTTCTTCCTTTCGATAATTAGACATTTAGATATTTATCTAAATGTTAAACCGATTACCGTTATTTGTCAATTTCATCCAGCGCCCTTTTTACTTTTCTCACTTTTAACCTATACTGTTTACTAGCTTATCTTTCAACATAATGAAAAGACTTGAAACACATGATACACTATAGCTACAATTGTTTTTTTTGAGGAGGAATATACATATGTATAAAATTTTAATCGTTGAAGACGATCCAAATATTTCATCATTACTGCAATCTCACATTCAGAAGTACGGTTATGAAGCTGTTGTTGCAGAGAATTTCGATGATATTATGGAATCGTTTAACGCTGTGAAACCACATCTTGTTTTACTTGATGTAAACTTACCGAAATTCGATGGTTTCTACTGGTGCCGTCAAATTCGTCATGAATCTACTTGTCCAATTATTTTCATTTCAGCGCGTGCTGGTGAGATGGAACAAATTATGGCAATTGAAAGCGGTGCGGATGATTACATTACAAAACCATTCCACTACGACGTTGTAATGGCAAAAATCAAAGGACAATTACGCCGTATTTACGGTGATTATGCACCAAATATTTCTGAACGTATCGTTGAAGTAGAAGGTTTAAAACTATTCCCAGAACGTCCTGAAATTCACTTCGGATCTGAACAAGTTCTTTTAACGAAAAAAGAAGCTATTTTAGCTGAAATGTTATTATCTAAATTCCCTCGTACAGCAAGCCGTGAAGATTTATTAGCTGCACTTTGGGATGACGAAAGCTTCGTTGAAGAAAATACATTAAACGTAAACATTACGCGTCTTCGTAAAAAGTTTAATGAGCTTGGTATTGAGAACTCTATTGAAACAGTACGTGGACTTGGATATCGCTTTAACGCAACTTGGAGTGAATAAGCATGAAGCTATTTTTACGTGATCATTTTGCATTTTTCCTACTGTACGTTTTAAACTTCGGTATCATTTTCGTTCTTTATGATGCAGTAGATGGATTTCAAAATAATAAATTTTATTTCGTCGTTTTAAGTTTATATTTATTTATTTGTTTCCTCGCTTACCGTTACGTTCGCAATCGTAGAATGTACCATAGATTAAGCGAGCAACCAGAAAAAATGGAAGATGCGTTTATTGAAAGAGCAACTGCTCCGATGCCTCACGGTGTCAATGAACTCGTGCGTACGCAGTACCGCCTCTTCCAAAAAGAACTACAATCGTATGAAGTAAAACAACAAGAACATCAATTATTCATTAACCACTGGGTACATCAAATGAAGACACCTGTTTCTGTTATGCAGCTTATGGTGCTAGAAATGGAAGACGAGCATTTAATTCCAAAGTTTAAAAAAGAATTAGAGCGTCTAAACCAAGGGCTTGATATGGCTTTATACATGGCTAGGTTAAATAACTTCCATGAAGATTTCCATGTCGAGACGATTTCATTAAAAGATACGGTAACAAAAAATATTAATGGATTAAAAGAACTATTCATTCGTAATGGTGTCTTCCCTGTTTTAGAAGTCCATTCTGATTTAAAAGTTGCTTCTGATGCGAAATGGCTAAAATTTATCATCTATCAATTAATGACAAACGCTGTTCGTTACTCCGGTGAGCGCGGAAAGAAAGTTTTCTTATCTGCTTACCGAAACGGAAAAGATATTATTTTAGAAGTTCGTGATGAAGGTGTTGGTATTCCACAAGAAGATATTCGAAGAGTATTTGAACCGTTTTACACTGGGAAAAACGGTCGCGCCTTCGGAGAATCTACTGGTATGGGACTTTATATTGTAAGTAAAATTTGTGATTATTTAGGTCACTCTGTCAAACTAGATTCTGAAGTTGGTAAAGGAACGACCATTAAAATCATCTTCCACAATGCTGCAAATAATCAAGCAGAACATACGGAGAAGGTGACCGAAGTATGATCGTAACATATGCAAGCAAAATGTATGAGAACTCACTCTCATACATTTTTTGCAATACAACTACTTCTATATCTTCTAGCCGGAGGTATAATCTATGACATTTTGGCAATTTGCATTTAAAAACGTCACGCGCAACTCGAGAGCTTATTTTGCTTACTTTGTAAGTAGTTCCTTTTCCATTGCTGTGTTCTTTTCGTTTGCTGTTTACTTATTCCATCCGAAATTACAAAACTTTGACATGACCTCTGAAATTTCAGCATTAATGATATTTTCAGAAGTAGTAATTGTATTTTTCTCTTTCTTCTTTTTACTATATTCCATTGGTACTTTTTTAAAAGTTAGAAAAAAACAATTTGGTATTTTGACCATTTTAGGAATATCGAGAAAACAATTACATCGTCTTATTTTTATGGAGAATATGTTAATCGGGATTTTATCTATCTTTTTCGGCATGCAGTTTGGAGTTGTTTTTTCTCAATTTTTCTTATTAGTAACAGCCAAACTTACGCATGTTCCAGGAATATATTTATACGGGCCTACTAACGCGTTTATTTTAACAACCATTGTTTTCCTTAGTCTTTTTATCATTGTATCTGCATTCACACCAATGCTTATTCGTACAAAAAAAGCAGTACACCTTTTAAAAACAAATGGTGGAAAACAAAAAGAAAGAAAACCATCCATACTTGTTTCATTATTTGGTGCGATTTGTTTATTTGGTGGTTATGCGTTAGCTGGAAATCCTAAATATTTCGTATCAGTAAGCCCACAAATCGGTGTTATATATATGGTTTCAAGTATTTTCGTTATCCCAACGCTTGTTACAATTGGAACATATTTCTTCTTTTCACAAATTAGTTTCTTACTTATTTATATTTTAAAGAAAAGAAGGAAGTTTTATATGAAACGGATTAATATGCTTTGGATTTCGGATTTAGCGAGCCGTATTCGAACGAATATTAATATGCTGTTTATTGTAGCGATGCTATCTACAATTGCTTTCACAATGATTACGTTCCTATATGGATTTGGGAAATTTATTAAGCTAGAGGTGAATAGAACTTCTCCTTTTCCAATTTCTTATTTTTCTTATGATGCGAACCCTTTTGTTACAGAGCATTTAAATTGGCTTGAGCAACAATTACAAAAAGAGCATTTCCCCTATCAAAAAATAAAAGCTGATATATATGAAACACCACTAAAAGAAGATAAAGATATAGCTATTTATAATGACGTATACGCAATTAAGCAAAGTGACTATAACAAACTTGCAGATTCTTTACGAATGAAACAACTATTTATGGATGATAACGAAGCATATGTGCTAACAGGGACATCTTATATCACCATATTCAACGAATTTGAGCAAAGCTACAAAAGAGATTACATTACACTCTCTAGTACAAATACGAAATTACGAGTGAAAGGCTATGAGCATGTGAATGCAATTCCATCTGGCTTTTCATATCAAACGATAGTTTTGCCTGATGTTATCGTAAATAACTTACCTAGCACCGTAAAGCATATATCAGCATACAATTACAAAATTCAAAACTGGGAACAGACATATGAAATTGCTGATAATTTTATAGAAAAAGTGCAAAAAGATCGAAATAAATCCCAGTATGAAGGACCTCTTATTCGTTCCTTTGAATCAGCAGGATCGTTATACAAAATAACATCAGGCAGTGCTGCATTTTTCCTAATTGGGACATTTTTAGGAGTTATTTTCTTCATTGGAGCTGGTAGCGTTCTTTACTTTAGAATGTATACGGATTTGACGAACGAACAAGAGAAATATATAACGATTTCTAAAATCGGTGTAACAGATACAGAGATGAAACGATCTGCAACCATTCAACTTAGTATTTTATTTTTCATTCCGTACATTATGGCATCCATTCATACAATGTTCGCAACAAAAATGCTACAAGATGTAATTGGTTTATCTCTGTTCAAAGAGGTTTCAGCCGTTCTTATTATTTTTGGATTCGTTGAAATCGTATTTTTCATATTCATTCGTTCACTTTATATGCAAAAATTATCACAATACACGAGTGGACAAAATATTTAAAACAAACTTGATGAAAAGAGTATTTCTTATGCTCTTCTCATCTTCACCCTATCAGGAGGTTCAGGTGAATGACATTTTGGCAGTTTGCATTTAAAAACGTGACGCGGAACGCCAGAGCTTATTTCGCCTATTTTGTAAGCAGTGCGTTCTCCATCGCAATCTTTTTCTCATTTGCAGTTTATTTATTTCATCCTAAATTGCATATGACAGACGTGAATTATTCTCTGAACATATTAATGACAATTTCAGAAGTTGTCATTGTGTTCTTTTCATTTTTCTTTTTACTGTATTCAATCGGGACCTTTTTAAAAGTACGAAAAAAACAGTTCGGGATTTTAACAGTACTTGGCATATCTCAAAAACAATTAAAGCGACTCATATTTATAGAAAATATGTTAATTGGTGCTCTTTCTATATTTTTTGGCATTCAACTTGGAGTTGTCTTTTCACAGTTCTTTTTATTAGTTACCGCCAAAATTACACACGTACCTGGTTTATATTTATATCCGCCTACAAGTGCTATCGTTTTAACTATCATCATCTTTCTTGGGCTCTTCATTCTCGTATCATCTTTTACACCGATGCTCATTCGTACGAGAAAAGCCGTACGTCTTTTAAAAGAAGGAACACAACAAAAAGAAAGAAAAGCATCCGTGCTCATCTCTCTATTTGGTGCGACGTGTTTAATATGTGGATATGCGTTAGCCGCAAATCCGTTGTATTTTATGTCGCTAGGTGACATCATTGGGCTTTTATATGCCGTCTCTAGTATATTTGTCATCCCATCGCTTATTGCAGCTGGAACATACTTTTTCTTTTCACAAATTAGTTTTTTACTTATTCGTATTTTAAAAACGCGAAGAACGTTTTATATGAAACGAATTAATATGCTTTGGATTTCGGATTTAGCAGCGCGCATTCGGACAAACATTAACATGCTCTTTATTGTAGCGATGCTATCAACACTCGCTTTTACAATGATTACATTCTTATACGGTTTTGGGAAATTTACAAAGTTTGATGCAATTAGACAGAACCCTTTCCCGTTTACGTATTTATCGCATACTGAAAATACATTAGCTGATGAACATTTAAACTGGTTAGAGCAGAAATTTAATGAAGAGCACTTTACTTATACAAAATTTAAAACGGATATATATGAGGTATCTTCAGCTGAAGATAACACGCAGCTCTATTACGCAATTAAACAAAGTGACTATAATGTACTTGCTAAAGCATTAAATTGGGAAAAACTCACGGTAAATAAGAATGAATCTTATATTCTTATGAAAGACTTAGATGATCAAGTTATTGGAACACTTCACAATGAAGAAAAGAAAAATACTCTTACACTTACTCAAAACAATTTACAACTACAAGTGAAAGAATATAAAAGTTATAGCCCATTCCCAAACAGCTTAATATACCAATTACTCATACTATCTGATGAAAATGTAGAATCCTTATCCACAGTTTCCAAACAAATGAGTGTATATAACTTCAAAGTTACAGATTGGGAAAAAGCACATAATATCGGTTCATCGTTTATAACAAAAATTGATAACGATAATGCAGCAATTCAAGCAGAGCATCCACCTTTCCATGCAAGTGAAGCGAGCGATTCCCTATATAAGACAAAACTAAATGTCGCTTCGTTCTTCTTAATTGGTACTTTCTTAGGTGTTATCTTCTTTATCGGTGCTGGTAGTGTTCTTTACTTCCGAATGTATACAGATTTAACAAATGAGCAAGAAAAATATATAACGATTACGAAAATTGGCTTAACTGAAACTGAAATGAAACGTTCAGCGACAATTCAGCTTGCGATTCTTTTCTTCGTGCCTTACATCATGGCGTCAATCCATACGATGTTTGCGACAAAGATGCTACAAGAAGTTTTACATCTCTCGTTCTTCGCTGAGATTACAGTCGTACTGTTGATTTTTGGAACAGTTGAAATTTTATTTTTCCTTTTAATTCGTTCCTTTTATATGCAAAAATTATCACAACATATTAAGTTTTAAAAGTAGAAAGGTGATTACTATGGAAGAAGTATTACACATAAAAAACGTCTCAAAAGTATATGAGGGAAAAGTCCCTCATACTGCTTTAAAAAATATAAATTTACACGTAGATAAAGGGGAATTCGTTGCCATTATGGGTCCATCTGGTAGCGGGAAATCTACATTTTTAAACGTTATTTCTACAATTGATTCTCCTACTTCTGGTGACGTCGTTATTAACGGAAAAAAACCACACACATTTCGTAGAGAGAAGTTAGCTATTTTCCGCCGCCAAGAGTTAGGATTTGTTTTCCAAAACTTTAACCTACTAGATACACTAACAATCGGTGAAAATATCGTACTACCTTTAACATTAGATAATGTTCCATTAAAAGAAATGGATGAAAAGCTTGATAACATTTCAAAAAAGCTTGGAATTGATCATATTTTGGACAAACGTATTTTTGAAGTTTCTGGAGGACAAGCACAGCGTACTGCAGTAGCACGTGCTGTTATTCATCACCCTTCTCTCTTACTAGCCGATGAACCGACAGGGAACCTGGATTCAAAAGCCGCTATTGATGTAATGGAGTTATTTACGAAATTAAACAAAGAAGAAGATGCAACGATTTTAATGGTTACGCACGATCCGTTTGCAGCAAGTTATTGTAACCGTGTTATTTTCATTAAAGATGGAGAGCTTTACAATGAACTGCACCGCGGATTATATCGCGAGAAGTTTTATCAAGAAATATTAGATGTTCTAGCCTTATTAGGAGGAAGACGTGGATGACGTTTTGGCAATTCGCATTTAAAAATGTCTCACGTAATTCAAAAGCATATTTCGCCTACTTTGTAAGTAGTGCGTTTTCTATCATGGTTTTCTTTTCATTTACTGTATACGCGTATCATCCACGCTTACAGAGTGTACAAAGCTTTCAAGAACGTGATCCTCTAATGAATTTAGCTAGTACAGCACAGCTTGTGATTGTTATGTTCTCGTTCTTCTTTCTCTTATATTCAATTGGAACATTTTTAAATGTGCGGAAGCAGCAATTCGGGATACTCACTATTCTTGGTATCTCACAGAGACAATTAAAAAGATTGTTATTTACCGAAAACATGATAATTGGGATATTATCCATCTTTATCGGCATTCAAGGTGGACTTGTATTTTCTAACTTTTTCTTATTAGTCACTTCGAAATTAACAAACGCGAAAGGTCTCTATTTATATTGGCCAACAGAAGCGATTATCGTTACAACCGTAACGTTTATCATTTTATTTTTAATCGTTTCTACATTTACACCAATGTTTATTCGTACTCGAAAAACAACGAAGCTTATTAAGGGTGTTAACAAAGAGAAGAGCGAAAAAAAACCATCTATACTCATTTCACTATTTGCTTTAACTTGTTTAGGACTATGTTATTATATTGCCGGTTATCCGCAAGGCTACATAACGGAAAAAAATGCACAAAATGGATCTGTATTCTTAATTATGCTATCTATTTTACCGCTTGTAGTGATTGGGACGTATTTATTTTTTTCACAAACATTTCTTCTCTTTATCTATATTTTAAAGAAACGAAGAAAGTTTTACTTAAAACAAATAAATATGTTATGGATTTCAGATTTAGTTTCTCGTACACGCAGTAATATTAATGTACTCTTTATTGTTTCTATGCTATCTGCACTTGCATTTACAATTATTATCGGGTTATTTGCTGCAAACAATAATACGAAAGCACCCATACTAGAACGATATCCAATACCATTCACCTATACATCAGAAGGTGTTAATGCATTTGAACAAAAGCATATTACTACGATTGAAACTGAACTTACAAATGCTAATTTTCAATATGACAAATATAAGTTTACCGTTTTAAAAGATACAGCTTCAAAAGAATCAATTGCCATTATGAAAATGAGTGATTATAACGCAATAGCACAGCAATTAAACAGACCAAAAATCACTCTCGATTCTTCACAAGTTTATAATATTTCTCGCTATTCACCAGCGTTATTAAATCTCGTGTCTAACCCATTTGCGAAGCAGAACACAATTACACTTGGCTCTAATAAAAAGGAATTTCAAATTAAAGGTTTTATTAATAGAGGAATTGAGCCTCCCTTTGCATTACCTCACTTAATTGTGATGCAAGATGAAGTAATTGAAAATATGATTCCTCATATTGAAACAATTACAGTCTATAACTACTTCGTGGAAAATTGGGAAAATGCAATTGTCCCAACAAAAAATATATTAAAAAGCTTAGATCATGATGCAGAAATTTTGTATGAAGCACATAAAAATGAAGAAAATTTCATTAAACCATTTTATATTTATACAGCTACGGATGAACTCGTTCATAGTAAAGGAAATGCAGTCGCTCAATTCTTTATTTGGGCATTTCTCGGCTTTATTTTCTTTATCGGAGCAGCTAGTGTTTTATATTTCCGTATGTATAATGACTTAACAACTGAAAGACAAAAGTATATTACGATTACAAAGCTTGGCTTAACTGAATCAGAAATGTTTCGCTCTGCAACGATTCAATTAGGAATTTTATTTTTCGTTCCTTACATCGTTGCTGGTGTTCACACATTATTTGCGGTTAAGTTTTTACAAAGCATGTTTTCTTTCTCCTTATTAAAAGAGACATGTATCGTACTCACCTTTTTCGGGATTATCGAGATCATTTTCTTCTTCTTAATCCGTTCTCTGTACATTAATAAATTATCACAGCATATAAAAATATGAATAAAATAGCCTTGTGCAATATGCACAAGGCTATTTTCAATAGTTTTTAATAATTAGCAGCAATATCCGCCGTAGCCGCCAGCATAACCGCCATAACCACCATAGCCACAACCGCCGCCTCCGCCGAAGCAGCTAGCACCGATGATAATTAATAAAATAAACAATACGATTAGAAGCGCAAAACCGCCTCCGCAACCATGTCTGCGGTTACAATCATCATGTCTGTGTTCACACTTTTCGCTCATTACCCTATTCCTCCTTTAGTATCATTCATAACAAGTTCACCTTGCTCTAAATGAGGGGATTCCATTTATATTATGTTTTCAGGGCGAATAGGAAGCTTGGCTTACCTAAAAACGGGCTTGTTTTAGGAATTGGGCTTTATTAAAAAGCGAATGAGCCTTATCCAGATGTAAGCATAAAACATTTGACATACTCTTAATTTCTTACTAATATTTAATTGAACGATCAATCAATTTTTTGATTATACATTTAAATCATATAAATTAGGAGTTGAATAGCGTGACTGATTCTTTTATTGCAGAGGCTAGGCGTGAACAAATTATTCTTGCATGTATTGATACATTAGAAGAGGTTGGATATAACAACTTAAGCTTAACGAAGGTAGCAAAAAAAGCTAAGATTAGCACCGGACTTATTTCTTATCATTTTAACGATAAGCTTTACCTTATGAATCGCACATTACAATTTTTAGTTGCCAAACAACATGAATTTATTAGTAATCGAGTACTATTAGCTCAATCTGAAATAAATAAACTAGAGGCTTTTATTGAAGCACACTTGGCTTATCAAGAAACTCATTACAAAAATAATATTGCCTTAATTGAGATTGTCTTTAATGCAAGAAATGAAGAGAACGTTCCTTATTACAGAATCGAAGACGAAGAGGAGGATGCTCTTAGAACGATGTTATTAGATATTTTGAAGACTGGTCAACAAAATGGCGTGTTTTCCGATTCTTTCCAAACCGACACATTAGCTTCATTTATTTTAGGAGCAATCGAAGAAAGAATGCTGAAGGCAAATTCATCTATATCCATAGAAAATTACTCAGATGAGCTCATAAAAATGGTGAAGAAACTCACTGTTTAAATATGCCTTGATTAAAAAAATATATATGAAAGGATGAACTACACATGAAAAAGGCATCTGTCATTGGATTAGGTTTTTTAGAAAAATTACTTGCTATAGTAAGCCCAATCCTTTTAGGCATTATTGGATATTTTTCACCTAAATTAATAGAGATTATAAAAAGGATTCCTCTCTTTTCTGATTCAAAAATTATAGAACTTTTAAATTTTATTAACCCCTTCTGGCTTCCTATTATCCTCATGCTAATTGGTGTTTTTGCAGGAATTTTATTTTCTTTAATTATTTATAGTGACGCTTTAAAGATGAACATTACTTCGGAAAGCATTCACGTGAATAAGGACGATCAAAAGAAACAAATCACCAGATCAAATGTAAAAGCCGTTTTTGTAGATAAGCGTCAAGTGGTTATCATTGATCAAGAAGACCGAGAATGGTTACGTGAAACATCTGACATTAACCCAAGCAAAATTAAAGATACTTTCTTAATGCACGGCTTCCCCTGGGTGGAACAAGATCCTTATAAACATGAGTATAGCTTATGGAAATTAGAGGATGAGCGATTTAATAAAAGCATAAATACTATTTTGTATGAAAGACGAAATGCCCTTCGAGAAGGAAACTCGAAAAAAAAGAAGCATTTACGCAAAGATTTGAATGAGCTAGGAGTCTTTGTCAAAGACGATGGAGAAGATCAGTATGTCCGTTCCATTAAGTAATAGAAAGCACAAAAAACGAATAAACCCTACAGAGGAAATGTAATTTCTCTGTAGGGTTTATTCGTTTAAATCTGACCTCCTCTCCTAAAGAAACATATTCAACAAAAGGGCAAAACCGAATGCAATAAATGATAACAATGTCTCGAGTACCGTCCACGTTTTAAACGTTTCCTTCACCGTCAAACCTAAATACTCTTTTACAAGCCAGAACCCTGCATCATTTACGTGAGAAAACATTAATGAACCTGCACCGGTTGCAATAACGAGAAGCTCTAAATTCACACCAGACATGTGCTGAATAACTGGTGAAACAATCCCTGCTGCTGTCGTTAATGCTACTGTAGCTGAACCTGTTGCAATTCGAATTAAACCAGCTACCATGAAAGCTAATACGATTGGTGATAACGAAATATGTTCTGCCATTTGTGCAATAGCTGTTCCAACGCCGCTTTCAATTAATATTTGTTTAAATCCACCGCCTGCACCAATTATTAAAATAATAGAACCGACAGGCAATAAACTTTCATCTGTTAATTTTTTAATCATCTTTTTATTAATACCTTGTTTGATACCAAGTAAATAAAATGCTGCGAAACATGAAATAAGTAAGGCGATTACTGGACTTCCTATAAACACGAAAAATTCAGTTAATTTTTTCGGTAATGAAATATATGGTGCAACTACTGATAAAATCATCAATACAACTGGTAATAAAATAATAAAGAATGAAACTTTACGACTTGGCAAATCAGTTGATACTGTCGTAACTCGAACAAGCTCCGGTTCATTTTCAGGTATAACCCTCTTATGTACCCACTTTGCAAATATTGGGCCTGCTATAATAGCCGTCGGTAACGCGATAATTAATGAATATAAAAGTACCTTTCCTAAGTTCGCGTTATAAATACCGATTGCAGTCATGGCACCTGGATGCGGAGGTACTAGCCCATGTACGATAGATAATCCCGCAATAACAGGTAAAGCAATTAATAATATGTTTTGCTTCGTTGTTTTTCGAATTGAAATTACAAGTGGTAATAAAATAACAATCCCTACTTCAAAAAAGACGGGAATCCCTATAACAAAACCTGCAAATAACATAGCCCAAGGTAATTTTTTTACGCCGAAAAATCGAATAAAGAAATCTGCAACTTGCATGCCTGCTCCTGAATCAGACATCATTTTCCCGAGTATAGTTCCAAGTGCCAAAATACCAACTAAATGACCTAGTACACTACCAACACCAGTTTCATAGGCAGCCACTATTTTCGTTAAGTTCACTCCAGACATAATAGCTAAAAACAAACTCGCAACTGTTAAACTAATAAATGCATGCCATTTCCACCATGATACCCCTAAAATAACAATTGTGATCGCAAGTAACGTGACGATTAATAAGTATATATCCATCTCTCATTCTCCTTACTTTTATCCCGATTGGTGTGGGCTAATAATTAGTGGGTGATGCCCTCCTCCACTAATTAAAGTTTTACTTTATAAAAAAAGAGGGAACATCCCCTCTTTTTTATACGTCATAATTCACTACATAATGCTGCATTTCTGTATTGTAGTAGCCTTCGCTATATTCAATTACTTCGCCAACTTCATCATAAGAATAGCGCATACGTTTTAATAACGCTGTTCCCTCTTTTTCACCTAGCGCTTCTGCAACGAAATTAGGTGCAAGCCCAACCGCGAATTCATCTCTGAAGTTTTCTAAATGTATACCTCGGTCCTCAACTAAATCGTAAAGCGATTGTAAATCAAAGTCCGATAAATCTGTACTCGCCATTCGAGCTGAGAAATAGTGCGTATAATGAATATACGGCGTATCATTTAACATATATAGGCGCTCGATACGAAAACTCTCTTTACCGAATAATCGAAACGGCACTGTTCCTTCCTCATTATGAACGATTTCTGCTTTTAATAATTTCTTTTGTACTTTATATCCTTCTTCCACTAACACTTCTGTAAATTTCTTACCCTTTGACAGTTTTGTCGCAGAAGTATTACGAATCACTTTCGTTCCTTTGCCGCTCTTCTTTTCCAAATATCCTTCTTGAGCGAGTTCTTTAATCGCATTACGCACTGTAATCTTACTAACTTTGAACTCTTCTTCTAATTGCGGTTCTGAAGGAATATTCGTATGAATCGCATATACGCCATGCAATATTCGATCACGAATAATATTTTTTATTTGTAAATATAATGGTCCTTTTTTCCTCGTTACGTTCACTGTTACACCCACTACCTTTCTACATCACCTACTGATGCCGTCATCGCCCGAAGTATATCTTTCTCTGATGACATTGGCGTATCACCGACGATTGTATGTGCTAGCATTCCAGCTGCTGACGCAAATGAAACAGCTTTCTCTGGTGCAAACTCTTTTATCTCGCCATGAATAATTCCGCTCGTATAAGCATCTCCAGCACCTATTCTATCATATACAGAAAACGTAAGTGTTTTTGCAAAAGTTAACGAACCATCTTTACATATAAACCCGCGAAGCGAATGTGTATTATCACTGTTAATAGAGCGATGAGTACCAGCGATTGTAGCGATATGATACGTTTCAGCTACCTTTGGAATAAGATCCAGCAGCTGCGCTTCTCGCTCCGTCTCTTCTGTTTTCATTCCAAGAACGAACATCGCATCTTTTTCGTTCATCATAACGATATCAGCAAGCCCCAGCATTTCTTCATAATGCGGTTTTGCCTGTTCATATCCGTCTTCTCCCCAAAGTGATGGACGATAATTGCAATCAAAAACGACGGTTCCTCCGTTTTCTTTAACTGCTCTTGCTAAAGACTTCATATGATGGCGTACAGTATCATTCATCGCAAGTGTAATACCGCAAAAATGAACGATATCAATCTCCTTAGCAATTTCTTCAAATTGGTACATCTCTTCAGATGCCGTATTGAAGCTACTTTCTAATCGATTCGAATATGTAACGCGGCTTGCACGTGCACCGAATCCATTTTCTAAAAAATACATACCTACATATTTACCGCCTCTTGAAACAAGAGAAGTTTGAATCCCTAACTTTTGAATGTAAGATACAGCTGCATCTCCAACCGAATTTTCCGGTAAAGTTGAAATAAGAAGCCCTTCATGCCCTAAGTGAGAAAGTGCCGCTACAACGTTCACACCTGTACCTGAAAATGAGTAATTTAACGTGTTAGCTTGCGACAACAATTCATATCCAGGTACTTGCAGGCGCATCATTACTTCGCCGAACGCTGCAATTTTCTTACGCATATTGATCAACTAGCTTTTTCACGACTGCTAATAATTCACGAACATCTTCTACTTTCGTATTACCAGTTTCTTTATCAATAATAGAAGAGTATACGTGCGGGATAACTTGCTCTACATTTGCCTCAAGCGCAATACGTACAATTGTTTCAAAGTTTTCTTTATCAATTCCACCTGTTGGCTCTAATGCGAATCCTTCTTCTGCACAAGCTTTCGCAACTGCGCGATATTCTTCTTCGTGAGCTAGCCCTTTCATCGAGAAGTATTTCAATGAATTTCCGCCCATATCACGCACAAGTGCGATTGCTGTTTTAATTGGAACGATTGCTTTTTCTTCTCCAGCCGCACTAATTGGGCCAGTAGAAATATTTACGTAACCTACTTTTCCTGTTGGTGATACTAAACTATTAATCCAGCTATCTTTTTCGCCGAGATTTGCACGCGTTGCTCCAACTGAAGGGAACACTTGGTTAATATGGCTACCAGGATAATGCTTCGCAATTTCAGCTACAACTGCTGCTTGGCGATTATCTCCTGCGCCTAGTCCGATTGATACAGCGTCATCAATTTCTTTTCCGTATGCTTTCATAGCTGTAACAGCTTCTTCTACTGTTGGGTAGTCTTTTGATAACACTCCCACTACTACATAACCTTCTGCTGCTTCAAAAATATCTTTTGCATTTTCTATATTGTTTGCTAATACATTTAATGCTACGCGGCCTTTATAAAAACGTTTTTGAATGTTTGTCATTTTAGTTTCCCCCTACGATTTCTCTCAATTTTTCTTCAATCACATGTATGTCATCACCTTGAAGTGGACGTGGATCAATATCAAAGAATCCTTGTCTTACTCCGTAATCACGTGTATAAATGGCGATTTCCCCTTCGCGTAATGCAGTCACAACATCTCTTGCTGATTTGTTTAACTCTTTCTCGTTAATATGAATACGAGCTCTAAAGATTGCTCTTCCAGCTTCATCTTGAACGATCGTTACATTTACACCATTTAATTCTTTTAGCGGCATAAGTACTTGTAGCAATTCTTTTTCTTGCTCGCTCTTATCTTCTTTTACTCCGTACTCATTAAGCGCTTGAAGTAAGCCAAAAGTTGTCTCTTTCCCGACTTTCATACTTCTTCCGATGCAATGTAATTGCACTTTCAGCCACTCAATATATTTTCGTTTCCCGCCAACAATACCAGAAGTAGGTCCTTCAATCGCCTTTGAACCGCTATAAATAGCAAGATCTGAATACTTCACATATTTTTGAATGTCTTCTTCAGCTGCCGCATCAACGATAAGTGGTACGTTATTTCGCTGCGCTACTTCCCATGCTTCTTCAACAGAAATCATATTTTTTTGCACTGCATGATGTGATTTCACATAAAGAATTGCTGCTGTATTTTCGCCAATCGCATCTTCAATATGTTCTGCTTTCCCTTCATTTGCGTAGCCAACTTCAACGAGTTTTCCTCCACCTAAGTAAATCATCGTTTCAACAGGAGCACCGTATTGAACGTTATGACCTTTTAACATAATCACTTCGTTTTTCGCGATTACTTCTTGATGAAGTCTTTCACTTTTACGGCGATTTCCTTCTGTAACGATACCAGCGATAGAAAGCGCAATTCCGCTCGATGCTGAATTCACAACGACCGCTGCCTCTGAATCTAGAATTCTCGCAATATGGTCTCCTGCTTTATCTACTAAATCAGCAATTTCCACATAATTTTGTCCACCATGTTTCATCGCATCCATTACCGTATCTGTAGGAGCAGATACACCTAAAATACTCATTCTACCGCTCGCATTAATTACTCTTTTTAATCCGTACTTAGCATTCAATGACTGACCCATTAATTACAACCCCTTTCGTATCAATTCTTTTTTCAGCACTGCGCTGATCCCCTTCTGAATCAATTAACGTAACCTTCTCATCTTTAACCGTAAATAAAGTTAAGTTTGCAATATCTCCTTCTTGAATACGGCCAAGCTCTGGTTTCTTAAGCCACTCTGCCGCATTTTTCGTAACCGCATCAATCACTTCTTCTAGCGGATAACCTAAGTAAAGGAATTTCGAAAGAACGTGAGCCATACTATACACTGGACCATGTATACGATTCTTCCGATAAATATCCGTACTAATTGTATTAAAGGCAATATCGTGACACTTCGCCGCTTCTGCTACTTTAAAAGAAAAGCTAGCATTACCGTGACCAACATCTAAATGCACGCCGCGATTCACCGCATCTAACAACACAGGTAGCGGTTTCCCTTCTTCATCAAATAAATTATTTTCTTTCCCGTTTAAATAATGTGTAATCACATCATCTTTTTCTAAAAGAGGTACAACTTCCTCTATACGGGGAGGCGCTGAACCGATATGTACCATAATCGGTAATGATGTTTCTCGAGATAAAGCGCGCGCTACATGCAGCGGTTCAATTCCACTATCACAAACGACACTTTTACTCATTCTCGCCTTTAACCCAACGATTACATCTTTATACTTTTCTACTGCTTCTATCGCTTTCTCTTTATCTATCCATTCCATATTGGATAATTCATCAATTCGTTTCAAACCGATGCGAGAAATATTTAAAAAGGCAAATAAATTTGTCTTTGCCTGCTCTCTACTTTTTACTAAATCTGCAATGCGATCAGCACCGCAACTACCCGCATCAACAATTGTCGTTACCCCTTGCTTAACGCCAATTTCATCTACCTCATCGCCATACGGATCAAACTCTGGAAAAGCGTGAACGTGCAAATCAATCCAGCCACTCGATACGTAAGTACCAGAGTAATCAAGAACCTTTCCACCCTCGCCAGCACCAGCTTTCGTCACCTGTGCGATTTTGTTATTTTCAATTACAATGTCAATCTCTTCCCCGTTCACACGTTTCACATTACGTAGTACGAATCGTTCTGTCATTGTATTTCCACCCTTTTCTATAAGAAGCCATAAGAATACGCTTACATTAAAGTTTCATTTTATATCTCTTTCACACGTTTAGCGTAACACAAAAAAAGGGAGAAGTAAATATAACGTTATAATGTTTAAAAATACATAAAAAGATGCTCCTCCAAAATGCTAATAGTATAGGAAATTATATCAACGATTTTTTGAATATATCTATCATAACTTACAATATATCAACGATTTTTCAATTATATCTATCATAACTTATAATATATTAACGATTCGACAAAGAATATCGATTTACCGACAAAAAACGTCACTTCCTTTCTTATATAAGAAAAGGCTGTTCCAAATGGCACAGCCTTTTTCTCTATTCCTGAACCGTCACAATAACCCCATCCATATTGTTCCCGGAAATTTCATACTGCTTGTTTGCTGGAACGTTCACTTTCGTATTCTCAGAAACTTTATAATAAGAAACAGTATATTTCTTACCTTCTACTTCAGTTGAAACCTCTTTTTCCTCTTTTAAAAACTCTAAATATTCCTCTAGTGTAAAATTCTTTTTTTGCATAATTGCGCTATGAGGTAGGCCGACATAACGGATATGCCATGGCTCATATTGAATTCCAGTAATGTTACTTTTATTTTTCGGATAACGTAATACAAAGCCATGCTTCCATACGTTCTCTTCAATCCATTTTCCTTCAGGCGCTTTCTCCATTTTCTTTTGAGTAGACCCAATGTCCAGTGATAATCCTAAATTATGTTCACTGTATCCTGCTGGAAGTGCATAATCAGATCCCATTTTTTCATATAGCTGTTTTTGCTCTTGGAAATCTCTATAACCACTACTAATCAAAAAATGGTTAACACTTTCTTTTCCAGCCGCATCGACAACGTTCAAAAACTTTTTCACAACATCCTTTGATAAACGAAGATTTCTATCAAATATTACATAACCTCTTACTAATTCACTATTATGATTTACATTTATAATATCAGACCTAATACTATCTTTTTTTACTGGATAATCCCTGTTAACTAATAATAAATCGCCCTTATAAATTTGTTCCTTCGTAATCTCTTTCCCCTCGGTGTTTGCCGCCTTTACTAGCTCATCTTTCCCGACAATTTTAACATCGATTTCCTTTTGAAATAACGGTGATATATAAACGCCTACACATACTGTGAATGCTATAAAAAAAGAAATAAATACCCACTTTTTCATTTCTAGTTCCTCCTTAACGTAACTTACGTATAGAATAGAAAAAACTATTAAAATAAAAAGTGGGGTAAAGTTTAAATTTTTATTAAATTGTTACATTCTCGTCTTTTGGCAATCGTACTTCAAATAGCGTTCTAACTACATTGCTCTCAGCAGAAATCGTACCGTTATGTTGCTCGACAATATTTTTCGCAATAAATAGTCCAAGGCCTGTCCCGCCACGGTTCTCTGTTCTCGCTTTATCACCTGTATAAAACATATCAAAAAGATAAGGTAAATCTTCTTCTGGAATGCTATCTCCGTAATTCATAATTTGTACGACAACTTCTCCATTATCAACATACCCATTCATATCAACAAATTGCCCATCATACCCGTAACGAACGGCATTTGTTAACAAGTTTTCAAATACTCTAGCTAACAATTTCCCATCACCGTGCATCGGTAAATGAGGATCCACATTCAATCTAGCTTCTAAATGATGTTTTTCTAATAACGGATACAATTCCTCCTCTAACTGTATAAGCAACTCACTTATATCAATCGGCTTTTTATCCAGGTTTAGCATGCCATAATTCATACGTGTAATTTCAAATAGCTCATCAATTAAACTTTCCAGTCTTTGCGATTTTGTATATGCAATTGTGGAGAAATGTTTAATTTGTTCTTTTGTTAAATTTTCATCTTTAAGAATTAAATCTAAATATCCTAACACGGATGTTAACGGTGTTCTTAAATCATGAGCTAAATTCACAACGAGCTGATCTTTACTACTTTCAGCAAAATCTCCTCTTTCAACAGCTTCTTTTAACTTTTCACTTGCAACATTTATTTCACGCGCGATATTTCCAAACTCATCATTTGATGAAACTTGAACTTTATTCGTAAAGTTACCGTTCGCAAGATGATGAATCCCATTAGAAATTTCATCAAAGTATTTTAAATACGGTTTTGTCAAAAAGAAGAAAAAGATAATAGATAACGGAATAAAGAAAATTAAAAAGAAGTTAATGTCTCCAAATTCCCTTACCATTGACCTAAATTGTGCTAAAGGCTCTTCGTAGCGAACCATCGTTTTATAATACAACTGCAATCCTTTATAAATTATATAAGTTACAGTTGCTGCAAGCACCATACTTAACGCAAATAAGGCAATCATTTTAAATCGAAAACTTTTCATCATATTAGCCATTGAAAGTATAACCTACTCCCCACACTGTTTTTATTAATTTATCCTTTCTTTTATCTTCTCCAAGTTTCTTCCGCAAAGTACGAATATGTACCATTACTGTATTTCCACCTTCATAATAATCATCCGCCCATACGTGCTGAAAAATATTTTCCACATTGTATACTTTCTTCGGATGACTCGCTAATAAATATAAAATATCGAACTCTTTCGGCGTTAATTCAATTTGCTCACCATACACATCAACCGTCCTGCGCTCAGGATTAATTACGACTCCGCCTATTTCTAAAGCAGATTTACTCTCCGCTACTTTCGGTTGATTTAACGTAAAAAACCTACGCAGTTGTGCATTTACACGTGCAACTAATTCTATCGGTGTGAAAGGCTTCGTCATATAATCATCCGCACCTAGTACAAGACCTGTCACCTTATCAAAGTCCGAAGTTTTCGCGCTTAAAAAAATAATTGGCATATGATGTTTCGCGCGAATTTGACGCGTCACCTCATAACCATCCATTTTCGGCATCATAATATCTAAAACTACCAAGTCGATTGGCTGCGTTTCAATAATATGAACCGCCTCTTCCCCATCCGCTGCTTTCACAACATGGTACCCTTCTTTTTCTAAATGTATCTCAATTAAGTCAGCAATTTCCGCCTCATCATCAGCGATTAAAATTGAAATGCGTTTCATTTTACTCCCCCTTTTTCATTCCATTTTTATACGCTCGATTGTAAACTAGTCTATCCAATTTGTACAATACAAAAAGGCTACTCGTTAAAGTAACCTTTGTAAATAAAATTATATCAGCGATTATTGAAATATATCGACTTACCGACAATGAACGACAAAATCCTCTCGCTACTTGCGGGCAGCCTAAGGAAACTCCCCTTTACCGCTCAAAAACAATTCGCTGCTTCGTGATTTCCGCCAGCCTTCCGCGATCTACTTCATACTCAGCATCAACGCTTTGCGGCACCCTCACTTTCCCGCCCTCAAGCGTCACTTCCGGTGAAATAATATCCCTCTGCCAATGTCTACTAGAAGCGGATATATCACCAGGAATCGTAAAGTTCGGCAGTGAAGCAAGAGCAACATTTTGCGCTCGTGAAACCCCCATTTCTACCATACCGCCGCACCAAACGGGTATGTTATGCTCCATGCAATAATTATGAATTTGAACCGACTCTGTTAATCCGCCCACTCGCCCTGGCTTAATGTTAACGATGCGGCAACTACCAAGCGTAATCGCAACGCGTGCGTCTTCTAAACCATGAATACTTTCATCTAAACAAATCGGCGTTTCAATTTTCTTTTGCAACTCCGCGTGATCAAGAAAATCGTAATCCGCTAACGGTTGTTCAATCATCATTAATTGGAATTCATCTAGTCGTTTCAGCCTCTCTGTATCCGCTAATGTATATGCTGAATTTGCATCAGCCATTAGCGGGATATGCGGAAACTCTTTTCGAATTTCTTTTAATAACTCATAATCATGCTCTGGCTTTATTTTCACTTTAAAACGCTCGTATCCTTCTTCCGCGTACTTCTCGATTTGTTTTAACATAACCGGAATCGTATTAATCCCAATTACAACGCCGACTTCAATTTCATGACTAGTTCCGCCAAGTACTGTCGCTAGCGATTTCTTTTGACGCTTCGCATATAAATCCCAAACAGCCCCCTCTATTCCGGCTTTTGCCATTCGGTTTCTTTTTATATGTTGAAATAGACCCGGTACCTCATTCGGATGAGAAATTTCAGCCTTTAATAAATCAGGTATTAAAAAGTCTTGCAGTACATGCAGCGCTGTCTTCACCGTTTCTTCCGTATACCACGGTTCAGAGAATGCAACGACTTCCCCAAATCCGATGTACCCGTCCGTATCCTCTAATTCAATAACGATACTCTCACGCTTTTCGTAAGTCCCGTAGCTTGCAGCAAACGGGATTACGAGTGGCATTTCCGTTATATACAGTGTCGCTTTTTTTATTTCCACCTACATCTCCTCCACTAATTGTCTTAACTCTCGTCTTAACAATTTTTTCGAAGCGTTACGTGGTAATTCCTCTAAGAAACATGCTTTCTTCGGCACTTTATATTTCGCTAACTTCTCCTCGCAAAAATGAAGAATTTCTTCTTCTGTTACCGCCCCGCTTTTCACAACAAAAGCAGCTGGTACTTGTCCCCATTTATCGTCAGCCATGCCGACAACACCAGCTTCCGCTACTGCCGGATGAGAAAGCAACACTTCTTCAATTTGAGCTGGATATATATTCTCTCCGCCAGAAATAATTAAATCACTGCGACGATCTAATACGTATAAAAACCCTTCTTCGTCTAAATAACCGAGGTCGCCAGTATGAAGCCATCCGTTTTGAATAGTCTCTCGCGTCGCATCTTCACGGTTAAAGTAACCGCCTGTTACGTTCGGTCCTTTTACTACAATCTCACCTTCCGCAAATGGTGGCACTACTACGCCATCTTTTTCAATACGAAGTTGGCACTGAAATAGTGGTTTTCCAGCTGATCCTACTTTCGTTAACATGTAATCTGCGGATAACGTACAAATTTGCGAAGATGTTTCTGTCATACCGTACGTTTGATATACAGGAATCCCTTTTTCTACACATGCTTCTAATAGTGGTTTTGGCGCTGGTCCTCCGCCAAGTAACATGCATCGTAAAGAAGATGGATATGTCTCTGCCCCAAGTCGCTCTAATAAATCAGTTAACATTTTAGAAACGACAGAAATAATTGTTACTCCTCTTTTTTGAAGTGCTTTATGAATAAAATCAGCATCATATTTCGGAACAAGTAAAATACGCATGCCGTACATAATGTTTTTCATTAAAAGAGATAGCCCGCCAACATGGAACATCGGCATGCAGGCTAACCAGCAATCATCATCACGAAGTCCTAAATTAAGCGACGAACCAACTGCGCTTGCCCAATGATTTCCGTACGTTAAAATAACTCCTTTCGGTTTGCCTGTTGTCCCAGATGTATAAATAATTGTCATCGCTTCTTCTAAAGAAAACTCTTCTTGTATAGAGGCTTCCTCTTTTGGTCCATTCATCACTTCGGCGAATGAATAAACAGGAACATCTTTAGCATCAAAATCTTGATCCGTCACTAAACAAACAACTTCAGCATCATCCATTTGCCAAAGTAGCTCTTCTCTTGAAAGACGCGTATTTAAAAGCACAGCTACTGCACCTACATAAGATAGGGCGTGAATAACTGTAATCATCTCCATACCATTTTTCATCAGAACAGCCACCTTTTGCCCACGCTTCACTCCTACATGCGTAAGGTGTTCACAAACAGATACTACTTTTTCATGTAGCTGTATAAAAGTAACTTTCTCTTCCTCTATTTCAATTGCAGTGCGATCTGGTGTTAAAAATGCACGCTGCATTAACCAATTAGGCATCGTCTCCATTACTCATTCTCCTTTCATGAAAGAAAGAGACTTGATATGACATCAAGTCTCTTAGTTGTTTTGTTTCCGGTTTGTTCTTTTGGTTGCGTCTCACTTTGTGGGTGAGCTGCTTCCGCTTTTGGTTTGATCACGGGAAACGAGGGAATTGACCGAAGTCCGGACTGCGTTTTTCTTTGAATGCGTCGCGACCTTCTTTTGCTTCGTCAGTTGTGTAGTACAATAACGTTGCATCTCCAGCTAGTTGTTGAATACCAGCTAGACCGTCTGTGTCTGCGTTGAATGCAGCTTTTAGGAAACGAAGTGCCATTGGGCTGTTTGCTAAAATTTCTTGTGCCCATTGTACTGTTTCTGCTTCAAGCTCTTCTAATGGTACTACTGTATTTACTAAGCCCATATCAAGCGCTTCTTGTGCGTTGTATTGACGGCATAGGTACCAAATTTCGCGAGCTTTCTTGTGGCCTACCATACGAGCTAAGTAACCAGCTCCGTATCCACCGTCAAAGCTTCCTACTTTAGGACCTGTTTGTCCGAATACAGCGTTGTCTGCAGCGATTGTTAAGTCACATACGATATGAAGTACGTGTCCACCGCCGATTGCATAACCTGCTACCATTGCGATAACTGGTTTAGGAATTGCGCGAATTAGACGTTGTAAGTCTAATACGTTTAGACGTGGGATTTGGTCGTCACCTACATATCCACCATGACCGCGAACTTTTTGGTCGCCGCCAGAACAGAATGCACGTCCACCTTCTCCTGTTAAAATGATAACGCCAACATTTGCATCATCACGAGCGTGTGCAAATGCATTGATTAACTCCATTACCGTTTTTGGACGGAATGCGTTATGTACTTCAGGGCGGTTAATCGAAATCTTTGCGATACCATTGTATGTTGAATAAATAATATCTTCGTAATTGCCTTCTGTTACCCATTCAATAGCCATTACAACTACCTCCTTGTATATTTCTGATCTCCTCTATAAGTGTGACTTCCTTCTTACTGAAAAAAGCATCACTGCATAGTTTTTAGAAATCCCTTTACTATTGTATCAAACTTTTCCGGTTGTTCCACATGAATTGCATGGCCAGCACCATCAATTTTGACAATTTTCGCATCAGAAACGTATTTTTCGATGTTTTTTAATATGCGAAAGAACTTTTCATCATATTCTCCGTTCATTAAAAGAACAGGCATTTTCAAGTTGTGTAGCTCATCCCACCATGAAGGCTGAGCCCCTGTTCCCATGCCGCGCAAGCTATTTGCAAGTCCTTTTGGATTGTTAGCAAGCCGTTCTTTTCGCACCGCTTCTTGTACGTTTTCTGCTAAACGTTTTTGCGTTTCAAAAAGCGGAATATTTTCCCACATAGAAACAAAACTTTGAACGCCTTCTCGCTCAATTTTATTAGCAAGTCGATCATCTTTTTCACGACGTTCTTTTCTATCCTCTTCGTTTTCGAGCCCAGCTGTACAATTTTCTAATAAAAGAGAGTGTACATAATCTGGATATAGACATGCCATCGTAATCGCTAATCTACCGCCCATTGAATAGCCAAGTATATGTGCTTTTTCAATCTGAAGGTAATCTAATAGTTCTTTCATTTGCAATGCCACATTTCGGATATCATAATGCGCAACATCTTCAGGACTCTCGGTCTTTCCGTGTCCAACAAGATCTACTACAATAACTTGAAACTGCTCGCTCCATGAAGGGATAAAAGAACGCCACGTTTCCATGCTTCCCGTAAAACCATGAAGAAGTAGAAGTGGTTCCCCGCTTCCAACTACTTCATATTCATACGATACACCTTGCAGTGTTACGTTCATTTTGATTCACCTTGCAACGATGTAGTAATTACGTCTTGTGTTTTTGCCCATAACGTACGGTGCAATGTTAAGTTTTCATCACGGTTCGTACAAATTTCCACAACGTGTAAACCTTTTGTCGTTGCTCCCTTTTGTACTTCTTCACGGAATTGCTCCCAACCATTTACACGGCTAAATGAACCACCGTACATTTTGACAACGTGCTCATAATCAAGTCCAATTGGTGTTCCAAATAATGATTCAAAATGTTCCTTTTTCTCATATTGTGGTAAGAATGAGAAAATACCCCCGCCATCATTATTTACAACGACAATTGTTATGTTTAATTCATGTAATTTCGCTGCTAATAGCCCATTTAAATCGTGATAAAATGATAAATCACCAATCACTAATACAAGTGGATCGCAAATAATGCTCGCTCCTAAAGCTGTCGAAATGATTCCATCAATACCATTTACGCCACGGTTTGCCATCACATGGATGTTTTTATCCGATGTGAAGAAGAATGAGTCTGTATCACGAATTGGCATACTATTGCTCGCAAATAACGTTGCGTCTTCTGGTAATACGTGCACAATATCTGTAATAACCTTTCCTTCAAATGCAGTTTCATATGTTTCCATTTCACGAAGCGTTTCCTTCGTTTTTTCGTTTATATGTTGCCACATTACGAACCAATCATTCTTCTTCATAACTGGCATTTTTTCTATTACTGCCTTGCAGAATTCAATGTCACTTGCTTGCACAACTTCTGTCGCAACAAGAGCTGGATCTCTCCATTGTCCTGATTCATCGACAACGATATGAACTGCTTTCGTTTGTTTTTTTATGAACTGCGTTAATGATTTAGAAATAGGCATACCACCAAAGCGAATTAACACGTCCGGTTTCCATTTTTCTTTTAACTGCTCATTTCGTAAAAATGTATCATAACAGTCAATTACCATCGTTTTATCGTGGTGTCCGCTACGAATATTAGAAAGTGGGTCTGCTAATATAGGATAGCCAGTTTTTTCAGCTAGTTGCGTTGCAAACATTGCAATTTCTGAATGACTATCATCTCCACAAATAATAAGCCCCTTTTCCATATGTGAAAGGCGCCCTACAAGAGAATCTACATATTCACTCGGCATCGTCACGTTTCCTTGCTGAACTACTCCTGTATATTCACTACGTCCTTTATCCCATAAGCTTCCTAGTGAGAAATCAGGGATAAGTGGCTCGCGAACTGGAAAATTAAGATGAACAGGACCCTGCGGCGCTAAACAAGCATTTGCTACTATGCGCTGCGTCGTCATACGAGCGTAATGATACATCGCTTCACTCGCTTCTGGCAGTGCCATCTCTGTAAATTGTTTCACAAAAGTACCGTATAAATTAAATTGATTCATTGCTTGTGGTGCACCCACATCTCTTAATTCATGCGGTCTATCCGCTGTTAAGACGATAAGCGGGACCCTTGAATGAAAAGCTTCACATACAGCTGGATAGTAATTAGCTGCTGCTGTTCCTGACGTACATAATAATGCTACTGGGCGTTTTTTCGCTTTCGCAATACCGAGCGCGAAAAATCCAGCTGATCTTTCATCTACATGTAAATATGTGTTCATTCCTTCGTGTTGTTCCATTAGTAAAGCAATCGGCGTTGACCGTGAGCCTGGACTAATGACAACATCACATACATCTAGACGCGTCAGTTCATCCACGAACGCGCCTAAATAATATGATAATGCTTCTATATGATTGTTCATTTCATTAATTCCTCCAAAGCACCAAGCATCGGTCTAAACTTCAAACTTGTTTCTTCATATTCAAGCTGCGGGATTGAATCAATTACAATACCACAACCGGCAAATAAGGATGCTTTCTCGCCGTTTAATAATCCGCAGCGCAGCGCAACCGCAAATTCACCATTTCCTTCATCATCTATCCAGCCAATCGGTGCACCATACAACCCTCTGTCTAACAATTCAACATCACGGATCAGTTTCATCGCTTCCAAACGAGGTGTCCCGCCAAGAGCTGGTGTTGGATGTAATTCTTCTACCATTGTTAAAAGACTCGCATCGCCTTTTGCTTCTACAGGCGTATATAAGTGAATTAAGTTTTTCGTTGTTAATAAACCTGGGCTTTCCGGAATATTAACGTATTCGCAATGTTCATTTAGTACCGAGCGGATCATGTTAACAACATAACCATGTTCAGCTAAATTCTTTTCATCATGAAGAAGCGCATTACTATTTCGTTCACTTTCTTCTATAGAATGACCATGACCGATTGAACCAGCAAGACACATCGATGTAAATTTCTCATCTTCTTTGCGAATTAATCTCTCAGGCGTCGCTCCTAAGAAGCATGCTCCTTTATAATCAAAAGAAAATACGTAACAATCCGGTTGACCAATGCGAAGTGCTTCTAAAACAAGAGCAGAATCAATCGAATGGTTCATCTCTACTTTTAGTTCCCTCGCCAATACAACCTTCTGCACGTTACCCTGCTTCATCTCATCTTGTACTTTTTCAATTGCTTTCATCCAGCCTTTCGGATCCACTTCTACTTTAGAAATAACAGTTAATTTCGATCCGTTTAGCGCACATTTACTCTCCTCAAAAATTTTCTCTTCTAAAGAAATTATTTCATTATAAAGAGTTTCTGCACAATCTGTTGCTGCAACAAATGTATTCATCGTTAACCATGCTTTTTCATTTTTTACAGTTAATAAAAATGCTGGTAGTGAAAATGTCGTATCTTTAAACTCTTTCCATAGGTCCGTTTTCTCTTTTTCTGGATCAAAGGAAAAACCACCAAATAAAAGCGGACCCGTTCCAAATTCATATTCATCTCTTTGGACAAATGCATTCTCTTTTACTTTCTCCCACTCGTCACGAGCGGTTTGAAAGCGCTTATGAGAAGAATTTGCTATAGTGAAAACAGAGCCAATTCCTGCAAATATTACATGCTGAGCCGGGTCTGCAAAATAACATCTATTTTCGAATGAAATCCTTTTTCCTGCTGCATAGAACAGAAGCGGATCCACCCAGTCTATTTGTTTTACAAAACTAACCAATGTTTTTTCGTTAGTTGCACGCTTGATAGCTGCAATAAGAACTTCTTGCAAGCCTTTTTGTTTCGTTTGAATCACAATTGTCTCCCCCCTATGGGCGAAAAATAGTCATAATTACGCTTGATTTTAAGATACACCTCAAACGAAAGGCCTGTCAACGTTTAGCATTTCTGAGAAATTCACCTTCTCTTCCTAGAAAATAAACGTTGACACTAAATGATGCTTTTTCTACACTTAGTTGTGTACAATATGTGACCAAAGGAGGATTCAACATGGAAATGAACGTCAAAACGAATTCCTCTCCTACGGCGCCAAAGCCAAGTAAGCAAACAGGCTGGCGCATCTGGTGGAGTTTACTACGTCCCCATACATTAACAGCCGCTTTCGTACCTGTTTTCATCGGAACAGCATATTCGATGCAGGTCGGAGGTATAAATCAAATACATCTTCCTCTTTTCCTTATGATGCTTCTTGCTTGTCTTCTCATTCAAGCAGCAACAAACATGTTTAATGAATACTTTGATTATAAAAGAGGACTCGATCACGAAGGTTCAGTTGGTATCGGCGGCGCTATCGTTCGCGATGGCATTCAGCCAAAAACAGTGCTTAACTTAGCATTTGGATTTTTCGGCATCGCAATACTATTAGGTGTTTATATTTGTATGAATTCTAGCTGGTGGCTTGCTGCAATCGGTCTTGTTTGTATGGCCGTTGCTTACCTTTATACAGGTGGCCCACTTCCAATTGCATATACACCATTTGGAGAGTTGACAGCCGGATTATTTATGGGTGTCATTATTATTGGGATTTCATTCTTTATTCAAACTGGAACTGTAACATCAGAAGTCATTTTACTATCTATTCCAAGCTCCATTTTAATTGGCGCCATTTTACTAGCTAATAATATTCGCGACTTGGATGGCGATAAAGAAAACGGTCGTAAAACGTTAGCAATTCTCGTTGGACGTGAAAGAGCTGTTGGTGTACTTGCTTCGATGTTCATCGTTTCCTACATTTGGACAATTGCTTTAATTATCGTGGGCATCGTATCACCATGGATGCTTATCGTATTTTTAAGTGCGCCGAAAGCATTTAAAGCGACGAAAGGCTTTATCGGCAAAAGCATTCCAATGGAAATGGTACCTGCGATGATTGCAACAGCAAAAACAAATACAATCTTCGGTTTCCTAATGGGAATCGGATTATTACTTGGATACTTTCTATAAAAGGAGCTGCTTATGTGGCTCCTTTTTCATATCTGAAATTCATCTCATAATTCCTACTCTCAACGCTCATACTATGTAAAGAAACTGAATTGTAGGAAGGTGGACGACTATGTTAACTCCACAACAAGTAGGTCAATTTAAATCCATTTTAGAAAAACAAAAACAAGAACTGGAACAAACGATACAAACTCATGAAAATACAGATCGTGCTTCTGAACGCGATTCAGTAGGAGAACTGTCTAGCTATGACAACCATCCAGGTGATATGGCTACAGAGCTATATGAACGGGAAAAAGACTTCGGGCTTATTGAACTTTGGCATAAACAGCTTGAGGAGACGAAACATGCCCTACAAAAAATAGAAGCGGGTACGTACGGCATTTGTGAAGTGTCTGGCGAAGAAATTCCATTTGAAAGATTGGAAGCAATGCCGACTGCTACAACATGCATACAGCACGCGACAAATAAGTTAAATATGAATACACGGCCAGTTGAAGAAGAAGTGTTGTCTCCTTCTTTCCACAAGCATGATGAGGACCATTCTGTTGAGTACGATGCGGAAGATGCGTGGCAAGATGTCGCAAATTACGGAACATCTGAAACGCCGTCTGATTTAGAAAGACAAGATTCAAAAAACTATAATGGCATGTATGTAAATAGTGAAGAAAACGTAGGCTACGTGGAGGATTTTGAAAACTTTATCGGTACGGATATGTACGGGAAAAACCCACAAGTTTTCGCTACAGAAGAGCATGAAGAATATGAACAAATGCTTGATGATTTTGAAGAACGTACCTTCAAAGGTGAATTATCTTCAAATGAATCTAGTTCCAAAGAATAAAAAAAAGCATTCCGAAAATCGGAATGCTTTTTATCGCTAGCTAATTAGTTTTTTGTAACGTTAGCTGCTTGTGGTCCGCGGTTTCCTTCAACGATTTCGAAAGAAACTTCTTGACCTTCTTCTAAAGTTTTGAAGCCGTCGCCTTGGATAGCTGAGAAATGTACGAATACGTCTTCTCCGCCTTCAACTTCGATGAAGCCAAAACCTTTTTCGCCGTTAAACCATTTAACTTTACCTGTTTGCATGTCATGTACCTCCTAAATAAAAATGAAACTATGAATCCACATGAAAAGGTGGATATAAAGGACATGAATGTATAACAAGCTTACAGCCTTTAATACAACGTGCTTTATTTCCGTACCACATTATGTAGCTCAATAGTGCTTTCACTATATCATGCTATATCGAAAACGTCAAATGAGAACACTTTCATTCCATCATTTTTTATAATCCTAGTATAACCTTAAATTTTCATTCTATTTTTATTCAAAAATTAACAAAAATACAGTACTCTAATTCTTTTAACTTCTGTACAATATAATTACTACATATTTATGAGGTGAAAAAATGCAAGCACATGAAATCGAGTATAAGTTATATGGCGATGATATGCAGTTTGTTGAAATTGAATTAGATCCAAAAGAAAGCGTTATCGCAGAAGCTGGCGCAATGATGATGATGGAAGATTACATTGAAATGGAAACAATCTTTGGTGACGGTTCTGGCCCATCTAACGGTTTATTCGGCAAATTAATGGGCGCTGGTAAACGTCTCGTTACAGGCGAAAGTATGTTTATGACTGTATTTACAAATACAGGTCACGGCAAACGCCACGTCTCATTTGCTGCTCCTTATCCTGGTAAAATTATTCCTGTAGATTTAACAGAATATCAAGGAAAAGTAGTTTGTCAAAAAGATGCCTTTCTTTGTGCCGCAAAAGGTGTTTCTATCGGAATTGAATTTACGAAAAAAATAGGAACTGGTTTCTTCGGTGGTGAAGGGTTTATCATGCAGAAACTTGAAGGTGACGGCCTTGCTTTCATGCACGCAGGTGGAACTGTATATAAACGTGAATTAAAACCTGGTGAGAAACTTCGCATTGATACAGGTTGTCTCGTTGCCATGACAAAAGATATTAACTATGATATCGAGTTCGTTGGAAAAGTAAAAACAGCTCTATTTGGCGGTGAGGGTTTATTCTTCGCAACATTAGAAGGTCCTGGAACAGTTTGGATTCAGTCCTTAACACTTAGCCGATTAGCAGCACGCCTTACAAGCCCAGCAGCGCAAAGTACTGGTGAAGGTAGTGTATTAGGTGGCCTTGGTCGTTTATTGGATGGGAAAGAGTAAAAAGGGCCCTTATGCAGGCTTGTCCATCGACTAATATAATACTAAAATTAAACACCCTTGCTTGCAGTAATGCAGTGAAAGGGTGTTTTAATTTACGTCTACAAACGAGAAAAAGCAGATGAAATAAAGTAATAAGGTTTACTTCAGTAAAATAAGGTATATTATATTTGTTGAATAGATTCTCTTTCAAGACAAGAAAAGTAGGTGAACAAAGTGGGAAAATATCAATTGGATTCCAAAAGTCAGGTAGCTGTGGCAAAGTTTCATGAAAAACAGAAGCCTGCCAAATTTGATAAAAAGCAGCAACTTGAACAATTACGTGCGGAGTATTTGAAAAAAAAGCAAAAACAAACAGATAAATAATATGTTTCGTTTCCCGAAATTTTCGGTATATAGTGCGAACAAACACAAGTAAATAGGTAATCATCGTTCAAATATATACAGGCTATTTTTTCAAACCTCTTACAAGCCCAGCATTATAAAGTACTGGTGAAAGTAGTATATTAGGTGGCCTTGTTCACCTTTTAGATGGAAAAGAGTAAAAAATGCCTCCAATGCAAAAAAACATCGGAGGCATTTCTCTAAAGTTTATGACTATGGCACTTTATTTTTAATGCGGAGGGCTATACATACCATTTCGAATCATATAATACTCCATCGCTTCATTAAGCCATGTCTCTTCTTCTTCCGTGTAAGGAGATGGCATCATATTATTATATTGTTCTTCTACATTCTCTAATTTACCTAAAGAATACATTGTCTCTTCACCAACATACTTAAGAGTCGCCTTCATATGTTCATCAACCAATTTTTGCACTTCTGAATCCTCAATTTGTCTTCCAAATAACCTTTTCACTTCTTTTGCTAAACGCACAAACTCTTTATCAAGTGCTATGCCCTCTTCTTCCGACTTATTATATAATCCATCAGCCAAGTCTTTTGATACATATCCTTCAAGCCATAAACGTTGTTCGTTTTCTTTTTGAATGCTGTTAATTAGACTCATTAATATGTCACTATCCAACTCTTCATCTTCCTCAAGACATACCATTGTTCGTTCAAGCGCCTTTATCGAAACTTCAATGTGTCTTCTCTTTTCTTCAAAGGCTTTTCTTTGTTGTTCCAACGTTTCTTTTAAATTTACATTCAAACTTGGCATTTTCAGCATAACGCGTATTTCTTCTAAACTATATCCTAATACTTTAAGACTCACTATTTTCTGTAGTTCTAATATATCTTTTCCTTTGTACACACGGTGACCAGAGCTAACATTCTTTCCAGGTTTAAGTAGTCCAATTTCATCGTAATATTGTAGTGTCCGTATTGATGTGCCTGTCCTCTTTGCAAACTCACCAATTGAACAGCCTTCCCTTTTGCTCATCTTACACTCCTCCTAACAATATGTTTACAAAAATCATACTCCCTCACGTAACTGTAGGTTCAAGTCTTTTTTCCAAAAGCATGAATCAAGTTCCTCACCGCATATATTAAACTATACCTTTTCTTAAGGAGGGCTTCCTTAATGCGTACTCCTTTATCCTTTGATAAAGACACTGCCATACTGTTAGCTTCTTGTTGTGAGTTAACGTATGAACAATATAAACAAAATGGTATTTTCGAAATACCAGATGGTTTTCAATATGTACAAGGGTTTCAAGGAAAAGCCATTCAAACAACAGAATGGTTCGGGTTTATATTAGAATCTGAGGATACAATTATCGTTGCCTTCAGGGGCACTCAAACAGACCCTGATTGGATTATTGACTCTCTCGTCAATCAAAAACCTTATCCTTATGCTTTAAATAGCGGAAATGTCCATAACGGCTTTCTCTCTATTTATGAGTCTTGTCGTGATTCTATTATGGATATGCTCGTATCATTGCCAGCACATAAAAAACTGCTAGCTACTGGGCATAGTCTAGGTGGTGCGCTTGCCACATTACACATATTAGATGCACGTATAAATACTGCCTTCGCACAGTATGGACTTTATACATTCGCTTCTCCAAAAGTAGGAGATATCGCTTTTCGAAATTATTATAAACTACAAGTAGCTAGTAGCTTTCGTTTCGTCAACTTGTTCGATGTCGTTCCACTTCTCCCTCCCCGAAACATAAATTTTAATGATCATGATTGGGAGTATGCACACGTCCATCACAATATGACATTTACAAAAAATACAAAATCCATTACAAATAATCATTCCATTACAACATACAAAACATGTCTGACTTCTCATTTTTAACCAGTAAACAATTGGAAATAAAATATTCGTATACTATAATACTCTATGAAGTTATTTTTGGATGAGGGGACCTTACATGTTAAAATTTATCTTCACACTTTTTCTTATTGTAATTTTTACGGTCACAGGTTTCTTTACATTTTCATACTTTGCGACAGGAGAGTATGATGGGGCAGGTATCATATATACCACTGTTCCATGTCTTTCTTAAGCAAAATAAATAAAACGAGCTTAATTTTATTAAGCCCGTTTTATTTATTAATATCCATTTTTGTTGGTAAATCGATAATATATCTCCCAATATAGCAACTTCTTTAAAACTGTTTAACTGCATTACCAATACCCCAAATTTCATTGCTGTACTGCAAAATCGTTCGATCACTCGCAAAATGACCAGACTGTGCAATATTTAAAATCGACATTTCTAGCCACTTTGTTCGGTTCTCATAAGCTCTACCGACAGCTTCTTGTTTTTCAGCATATGGGCCAAAATCTCGCAGAACGAAATATTCATCATTTTGAATAACGAGAGAATCATAAATCGCTTCAAATTCTGCTCCCGATTGTGCAAAGAAACCATTTGTTAATTGATCAACTACTTTCTTAATGTGCCTATTGTGGTGATAATAATCACTTGCACGATATCCACCATTTTGATAGTAATGAAGAACCTCTTCCGCTGTTAAGCCGAAAATGAAACAGTTATCATCACCGACCCGGTCTTTTATTTCAATGTTAGCTCCGTCTAGCGTTCCGAGTGTAATCGCACCGTTCATCATAAATTTCATATTACCTGTTCCCGATGCTTCTTTACTCGCCGTTGAAATTTGTTCACTTACATCCGCTGCCGGGAATATATCTTCCGCTAAAGAAACTCGATAGTTTTCTAGAAAGATAACTTTCATATATTGACTGACATACGGGTCATTATTTACTTTTCTTGCGAGTTCATTTATTAATTTAATAATTTTTTTCGCGTAATAATATCCAGGTGATGCTTTCGCTCCAAAAATAAAAGTACGCGGATAAAATGTAAAACTAGCATCCTCTTTCAAACGGTTATACAAATATAAAATATGAAGAACATTTAATAATTGTCGTTTGTAAGCATGTAATCTTTTCACTTGCACATCAAAAATAGAATTTGGATCAATCGTAATCCCCATTGTATTATGAATGCGCTCCGCTAAAATCTCTTTACGTTCTTGTTTTACTTCTGCAAATTTCTCTTGGAAACTCGCATCATATTGAACTGTTTGCAACGATTGAAGCTTAATCGGTTCTTTCTTCCACTCTGTTCCAATCGCCTCTGAAATGAGATTTGTTAACTGTGGATTTGCTTTCATAAGCCAGCGCCTATGAGCAATTCCATTCGTCTTATTATTAAACTTATCTGGATAAAATTCATAAAACAATCGCATTTCCCGCTGCTTTAATATTTCCGTATGAATTTTTGCTACACCGTTTACGCTATGGCTACCGACAATTGCTAAATGAGCCATTTTCACAAGATCATGCGCAATAATTGCCATGTCTTCGATGCGATGCCATTCATAAGGATAACGTTCCCAAAGTTCATGACAGAAACGTTCATTAATCTCTTCAATAATCATATAAATTCTCGGTAATAATGGTTTAAAAATGTGAATTGGCCACTTTTCGAGCGCTTCTGATAACGTCGTATGATTCGTATAAGAAATCGTCTGCGTCGTTATGTGCCAAGCTTCTTCCCATGTTAACTTTTCTTCGTCTAGTAAAATACGCATCAGTTCTGGAATTGCTAAAACCGGATGTGTATCGTTAATATGAATCGCAATTTTTTCATGTAGTTGACGAAGGTCACCATATCTTTCTCTATGCATTCGAACAATATTTTGTAAACTTGCTGATACGAGGAAATACTGTTGTTTTAAACGAAGTATTTTCCCCTCATCATGCGTATCATCTGGATATAAAAACTCCGATACAGCCTCTGTTTCGCGCTTATATTTCAAAATATCTTTGCAGTTTTGCGGGAAAGGAACTGGTTCAGCATTCCAAAGTCTAAGTGTGTTTACAGTACTCGCCTCATAGCCTACTACCGGCACATCATATGGCACTGCCATAATGACTTCTGCATTTGTATGCCTAAACTCTAAACGCCCGTCAATTTCTAGCGGTTCAACACTGCCGAAATAACTTACTTCCACAGCTTGATCATGCCTTCTTACTTCCCATACATTTTCATGAAGAAGCCACTGTTCTGGAAATTCAACTTGATAACCATCAACAATTTTCTGATCAAACAAACCATGTTTATAACGAATTCCACAGCCGTGTCCTGGCAAGTTTAAAGATGCAAGTGAATCGAGAAAACAGGCTGCTAAGCGTCCAAGCCCACCATTACCAAGGCCTGCATCTGCTTCCACTTCTTCTAACTCTTGCAACGAAATCCCTAGTTCAGATAACCCCTGCTCGCATACATCTCTAATACCTAAATTCAAGATGTTACTTCCAAGCAAACGTCCAAGCAAAAACTCAATAGACAAGTAATACATTTGCTTTTGCTCTCCGGATCGATAACTCTCATTCGTTGCAATCCATTGACTATTCATATACTCACGTACCATATGGCCGAGCGTATTATATTGATCACGAGTTGTAGAATCTTTGAAACTTTTCCCATACATCGTCTCTAACTTTTCTAGAAAAGTTGATTTAAAACTTTCAACATGAGTAAACATTTTTTCACCACCTACATGTTATTCCATGAGACTTTTATACAATTCCTTATAAGCAAGAGCCGATTGCTCCCAGCTATAATCTTCAGTCATCGCTTGTTTTACAAGCTGCTCCCACACTGGTTTATCATGATAAAATTCAATTGCACGGTGAACCGTATGCAGCATGTCATGTGCATTAAAGTTCGTGAAACTGAAACCATTTCCTTCGCCTGTTTCTTCATCATAAGAATGTACTGTATCGTTTAATCCACCTGTTTCTCTTACAATTGGAATCGTACCGTACGCTAATGCGATAAGTTGTCCAAGTCCACACGGTTCAAACAGCGATGGCATTAAAAACAAATCGCTTCCCGCATACACTTGGTGCGCTAATTCTTCATTAAATCCGATATAAACTTTTACCTTCTCCGGATACTCATATGCCATCCACTCAAAGAATTGCTCATATTCCGAATCACCTGAACCTAAAATAATACATTGTACATCTTCTTCCATTATTTCGCGGAATACAGTGCGTACTAAATCAAGACCTTTTTGCTTCGTTAATCTCGTTACCATTGAAATAATTGGTGTATCCTCTTTTTCTGGCAAACCAAAATAACGCTGCAAAGCGCGTTTATTTTCACTCTTTTCATATAATGACTCTGCATCATACTGAGCCTTAATATACGAATCCTTTTCTGGATTATATACGCTCGTATCAATACCATTTACAATGCCGCTAAGCTTATCATTATATTTTCGCAGTAATCCATCTAGCTTCTCACCGAAAAATTCATATTGAATTTCTTCTTTATACGTCGGGCTCACCGCTGTAATTTGATCCGAAGCGATAATACCGCCTTTCATAAAGTTTATGTTTCCATAAAACTCTAGCTGCTCACTATGAAAATATTCATCACCAAGCTCTAACAAGTCGTACATCACTTCAGGAGGAAATACACCTTGGAACTGCAAGTTATGAATCGTATATACCGTTTTAATACGCTCATATAACGGGTTATCTTGATACTTTTCACGAAGTAAGAAATTAACCATAGCCGTATGCCAATCGTGGCTATGAAGAACATCCACTTCAAAATCAAGGTGCGGAATACACTCTAACACTGCTTTTGAGAAATAAGAAAAACGCTCCCCGTCATCATAATGACCATACAGAGAATCTCTCTTAAAATAATATTCATTATCTATTAAGTAATACGTAATTCCGTCTTGCTCACCTTTTAAAATTCCACAATATTGATTTCTCCACCCGAGCGGGACGTTAATTACTTTATGTAACGTACATCCATCTCTTAACTTTTGTGGAATGAGGCTATAATTCGGAAGTATAATACGAACGTCCACTCCTAATTTTTTCAGCTCTTTTGGGAGCGCACCCGCTACATCAGCTAATCCTCCCGATTTCACAAACGGTACACATTCTGATACTGCAAATAAAATATTCACTTGTTGTCCCACTGCGCGAAAAGTTTTTATTACTCCTCTTGCAGCTTCCTCCCTTCGAGTTTTCATTTAAATTAAAACTTTAATCAGTGGAGGAAAAAGCCCCCACTGATTCTTTAGGAATAACTATTAATCGTACTGTTTTGTACGCTTCCTTTTTCTACAACATACGGCTCATCGATATTTCCTTTTAATACGACACCGTCGCCAATTTTCACGTCTTTATCAATAATAACACCGTCTATTATACAGTTATCTCCAATTTGGCTCTTTTGCATAATAATACTGTTACGAATAATTGATCCTTTTCCAATTTTAACTGAACGGGAAATAACACTGTTTTCTACCTCCCCCTCAATAATACTGCCATTTGCAATCATTGTATTTTTCACAACTGCACCCTTTAGATAACGAGTTGGTGGCTCATCTTTTACTTTCGTAAAAATCGGTGCTTCTTTCTTAAATAATTGCTTCCAAATAGCAGGTTGCAAAATTTCTAAGCTATGTTTATAGTAACTTTCGATCGAGTCAATAATTGCTACATATCCAGTATGTTCATATGTAGCAATATGTAATGATTTCCCGCGTTTTTCTCTCACTACATCAAATAAACTGTATTGCTCCACATCTTTATATGACTCAAATAAATCTAATAATAATTGTTTCTTTAACACGTATGTTTGAAGCGAAACCCCTTCATGGCAAACTTCTGTAATATCAGCTGCCGTATGTATATGTCGCTCTAACACCGCTTGAAAATTTAATGCTGTTACGAGATGGCTATTCGTAATAACAACGTACTCTTCTCTGCTTCTTAGAAAATAATCAATATGTCTTCTAAAGTGTGCAAAAGACCCAAATTCATCTTGGTCACATTGGCAGTTTGGCGGGAATAAAAATAGTCCGTCTCGTTTTCTATCTAAATCCCACTGTTTTCCTGAACCAACATGGTCCATTAACGAACGATTTTTATGGCTTGTAAAAACTGCCACACTATGAATACTAGAATTCACCATATTTGAAAGCATGAAATCAATGAGTCGATAACGGCCCCCAAACGGTAACGCCGCTAGTGAACGATGCCCTGTTACTTTCTTTAAGGAAGGAAAACTTCCCGTTGCATTAATAATCCCTAACATTTTTTCTCCCATTCATTTCATCCCCCTTTTCTATTTCCCTTCAGCAATTAATACTACATCGTCAACATTCTTTTCTGGACGAATGATTGTTCCATCTTCGATAACCATTTCTGATCCAACAATCGCTCTTTCAATCACAACATTTTTACCAATCTTGGCCCCTGGCATAACGACAGAATCAATTACCATACTACCTTCTTCCACCGTCACTCCTTGGAATAACACAGAATGCTTCACGTCCCCTTCAATGACGCACCCTTCGTTAATAAGCGATTCTTCTACTTTCGCCTTTTCAGCAATATATTGAGGCGGTTCGTTTGGATTGACAGAGTAAATACGCCAATTACGATCGTTTAAATTCAGTGATGTTTCATCGCGAAGCAAATCCATATTCGCTTCCCATAAGCTCTTCACCGTTCCAACATCTTTCCAATATCCTTCAAACGGGTACGCCATTAGCTTCTTCCCTTCATCTAATAAAAGCGGAAGGACGTCTTTTCCAAAATCGTTACTAGATTCAGGATTTCTTGCATCCATCTCTAAATACTCTTTCAAAATTGACCAATTAAAAATATAGATTCCCATCGATGCAAGATTACTTCTTGGAAATTGTGGTTTCTCTTCAAACTCAACAATCTCCATCTCTTCATTTGTATTCATAATGCCAAAGCGACTCGCTTCATCCCAAGGTACTTCAATAACAGAAATGGATACGTCCGATTCTTTCTCAATATGGTAATCTAGCATCTTACTGTAATCCATTTTATAAATATGGTCGCCTGATAAAATAAGAACATACTCCGGTTCATACTGACTTAAATAGTTTAAATTTTGATAAATGGCACTTGCCGTACCTGTATACCACTTAACCCCTGAAGACTCCGCATAAGGAGGTAATACTGTGACCCCACCGTTTACTCGGTCTAAATCCCACGCATTTCCGATTCCGATATAATTATGAAGTTCAAGTGGTTGATATTGCGTTAAAATCCCAACCGTTTCAATACCAGAATTCGCACAGTTACTTAGCGTAAAATCAATAATGCGATATTTACCACCAAATGGAACAGCTGGCTTGGCTAAATTTTTTGTTAATGCACTTAAACGACTACCTTTTCCCCCTGCTAGTAACATTGCTACGCACTTTTGTTTTTGAGCCATCTTGTTTTTTGCTCCCCTTTCTCGTCTTCACTGGTCGTAATATGGATACGCCAAATGGTGGAATTGTAATCTCTACATGCGCTGCTTGATTATGGTACGGTTCTAGAATCGTCTTAAGACGTTTCTTATTCACTTGCCCCGAACCGCCATATTGCTGTGCATCACTGTTTAAAATCTCGTTATAATACTCGAAATCTGGTACACCTACTTTATAGTTTTCATATGTAGCTTTCGTAAAATTACATACGACAACTAACGCATCTTCTTGTTTATCCCCTTGGCGGATAAAAGAGAAAATACTTTGCTCATTATTATTAGCATCAATCCACTGAAAACCTTCAGGTGAATGGTCAAGTTGCCAAAGTGGTTTTGAGCGCTTATACAATGCTATGAGCTCATTAAAGTAATCATGCATATAACGATGCATTTCAAAATCATGTAAATTCCAATCTAAATCTTCAAGGTCTTTCCACTCATCAAACTGTCCGAATTCTCCTCCCATGAAAAGTAACTTCTTTCCTGGGTGAGTAAAGAAATATCCATATAATAAACGAAGTTGAGCAAACTTATCCCAGTAATCACCTGGCATTTTATTTAATAACGACTTTTTCCCATGAACGACTTCATCATGAGAAAGCGGTAATATGAAGTTTTCAGAGTACGCATATAGTAAAGAAAACGTCATTTTCTCATGAATGTGTTTCCTATATTCAGGCGCACACTCCATATATTTCAGCACGTCATTCATCCAGCCCATGTTCCATTTGTAATTGAATCCAAGCCCACCTTCATACGTTGGAGTTGTTACAAGTGGCCAAGCTGTTGAATCTTCTGCCGTCATAAGAAAATCTTCATCCTCTGCAAACACTGCTTCATTTAACTCTCTTAAAAATGAAACAGCATGCTCATTACTTTGCTCTTGTCCTTCTTTATTCCAGTACAACATGTTCGCAACTGCATCAACTCTGAAACCATCAATATGGAAATATCTCATCCAAAATAACGCATTTGAAATTAAGAAATTACGTACCTCTCTCTTTCCTAAATCAAAATTGACAGTTCCCCATACTGGATTTTCTTGTACATCTTTATCTTTATATTCATAGGTCGGTGTACCATCAAACAAATATAAACCGTGAGCATCTTTACAAAAATGCCCCGGCACCCAATCTAAAATGACACCGATTCCATATTTATGACATTCGTCGACAAAATGCATTAAATCATGCGGCGTACCAAATCTACTCGTCGCTGCATAATATCCCGTTCCTTGGTATCCCCAAGAACGATCATATGGATGCTCAACAAGCGGCATAATTTCAATATGTGTAAATTGATGTTCCACCACATACGGGATGAGCTCTTCAACCATTTCCCTGTAAGAGTACAGCGTTCCATCTTCTTTCTTTTTCCAAGAACCAAAATGTAATTCATAAACTGTCATCGCTTCTTTATAAATCGATTTTTTCTTTTTCTTACGATTCCAGTTTTTATCATTCCATTCATATCCTTTTATATCAAAAACTACAGATGCCGTATTCGGTCTTACTTCTGCATATACAGCATACGGATCTGCCTTTAAAATGACGTCACCAGCCAACGTTTCAATCGCATATTTATATATTTCTCCTTCTTCAATATGCGGTATAAATAAGGACCAAATGCCTTCTTCTGTCACTTGTAGCATCTTATGTTGCTCATAATCCCACTCATTAAAATCCCCAACAACACTCATTGCTTTCGCATGAGGAGCCCACACTGTAAATCGTACCCCTTGAATCTCATCTTCCGTCACAACATGCGCGCCAAAGATGTTATAACTTTCATAGTACTTTTCTGTATGAAACTCATCTCGTTTCACTTCTTCACAATTTATTACATTCAATATGCTCACCTCACTTAGATGACAGAATTTTTTATACTTTAACTATTTCTGCGAAAAACTGCAATATCCTTGTTAATTTATAAAAAACATTCGTTTTTTTCTTAAAAATGTTAGTTTTTCTTCACATTTCCGTGTAAAATATCGAATTTTGACGAATATTCATTGTAAACGCTTCATTCTACTTCTATATTTCCTCCTATTATTTTTTTCTCAACCTTTATTTTATTAGGTTTATACTATTTTTCATGCTATTTTCCACTCAAAATCAAAACAAAATAATCTGTCATAAAAAATGTTTCTCAACATTTTTTGTCATATTTTTATTGAAACGCGAAATTCATAAGCATATACTTGTTCTCAATAAAGAACTACGATCTTTCGTAACTATAATTCATAGCGGACTACTATGTTTACTTATTTATCCTTGTTGCGAACGGTTGCTATACAAATTTAACTAGGAGGCTTTCTTATGTCATTAAAACAAAAAGTAGGAATGGGAATTATCACCGCTTCACTTGGCTTATCCCTTACATTCGGCGGTGTATTCGCCTATTTCAGTGATTCAGAAACATCAAGTAACTCATTTCAAGCTGGAACACTAGATCTTTCTATTAATCCAAGTGTAATCGTTAATGTGAAAGATTTAAAACCAGGTGATTTTATTGAAAGGAACTTCAAGCTTGAAAATAAAGGTACATTGGATATTGCAAAAGTAGCACTTGAAACATCATATGAAGTTACAGATGCAACGCAAAATAATGTCGGTGAAGATTTAGGTGATCACATTATCGTCAAGTTTCTAGTGAATGATGGACAGCCATCTAATCCAAACGATGATCATGAGATTTTGTGGGAAACAAAACTATCAGAATTAAAAACTATGAAACCTGAAGATGTCGCTACGTCTCTAGAACGTCATAACTTAATAGATGGTATTAAATCTGGTGAAACAGATTACTTACATGTCCTCTTCTCATTTGAAGATAACGACCAAGATCAAAATAGATTTCAAGGTGATTCCCTGCAGCTAAACTGGACATTCCATGCTGAGCAAACAGCAGGTGTGGAGAAATAATTTTTAAAAATATATATTACCGGAGGCCTATAAATGAAAAAGAAAAACCGTTTTGTTACTGGAATTGTAACGGCTGGCGTTCTGTTTTCAACTGCCATTCCGTTCAATGTACTTGCTGAAAGTCCTATTAACCAAATTGAATCTTCAAATGCTCATTCTATATTATCGAAGCTTTCTAAAGAACAACGCCTAGCATTACAAACGGTAGATGCCAACCCTGGTTTTACAATTTCACCAGATATTAATACGAGTAGTTCTGAGCCTGTAAATATCATCGTAGAATTTCAAACTGCTCCAGTAAAGATTAATGAATTAAAACAAAAAGAAAAAGGATTACAGTCTGCTCCTGAAAATACAAAAGCACGTATTGATCAAGAACATGAAGAATTCGAAAAAGGACTAAAACGTCTTTATCAATTCAGCCCATCAGTAAAATCAGGAAACTTCCAGTCTGTACAAATTAAACGTTCTTATAAGCATGCGATAAATGGTGTTGCGATGACATTACCAGCAAATACAGTTGAAGAGTTGTTACGAATTGGTGTTGTAAAACGCATTTGGAAAGATTACGAAGTGAAATTAAATTTACCAAAACAAGCTGAGCAAAAAGCACCTCAAAAACTAACAGATAGCATCCCGCAAATTGGAGTAGATAAGTTACATAGTGAGGGCATTACCGGAAAAGGAATTAAAGTTGGTGTATTAGATACAGGTATTGATTACAATCATCCTGACTTAAAAGACGTATATAAAGGCTATCGCGCAAAACCTGGTGAGGACTCTAGCAAAGTAGACCCAAACTCAGTAAAGGGTTGGGACTTTATTAATAACGATGCAGATCCAATGGAAACTACTTATTCAGAATGGCAAAAATCTGGTGCTCCTGAATTTGATAGCCGCGGTTCTTCCTTCTACACAGCCCACGGCACTCACGTAGCAGGTATCGTTTCTGCTCAAAAGAAGAACCAATCTGATTCAGCAGTAAAAGGTGTTGCACCTGACATTGAACTGTATAACTATCGTGTACTCGGTCCATACGGAAGTGGAGATAGTTCAGGTATTATCGCTGCAATTGATAAATCTATTTCTGACGGTATGAACGTTATTAACTTATCGTTAGGTGATGATAGCAACAATCCTCTTGATCCAACATCTATCGCTGTTAATAACGCGATGCTTTCAGGCGTTGTTACAGTCGTTGCTGCTGGTAACTCTGGACCGAATCCATCAACACTCGGATCACCAGGTGCTTCGCCATTTGCTATTACGGTTGGAGCCAGTGATAGCTCTATTTCCTTACCGAAACTATCAGGTCATGCTGGACAATTACCATTCCCTAACCTAATTTTGTTCGGCAAAAACTTCACTGATAAAATAGAAGATTTTAAGGGACAAACTTTACCTATTGAATCTGTAGGAATCGGTACGCCTGACGAGTTTAGTAAAAAAGATGTAAAAGGAAAAATCGCTCTCGTTGCACGTGGTACAACCTCATTTGATGAAAAAATTGCTAACGCAAAACAAGCAGGTGCAAAGGCCGTTATTATTTATAACAACGTGGATGGAGAAATTCCTTTCTACGTTGGTGAAAGCACAAAATACATTCCATCATTCCGCCTAACGAAAGAAGACGGTGAAAAACTAAAAGCTCAAATTGAACAAGGTAGCACATCCTTAACTTTCGATGAAATTAATTACATTCAAACAGAAGGCGATCATCTTGCAGACTTTAGCTCACGCGGTCCTGTTACAGCAAATGATGATATTAAGCCTGATATTACAGCGCCTGGTGTCGCTGTCCTTTCAACAGTTCCTGAATATATTAACGACCCGCAAGAGGGTGAAAACTACGCTGTTTCCTATGAGCGTATGCAAGGAACATCTATGGCTTCCCCTCATATTGCTGGCGTTGCTGCTCTAATTTTACAAGAACACCCAGACTACTCTCCGTTCGATGTAAAAGCGTCTCTTATGAACACAGCTGATGATTTAAAAGAAAAATATTCGGTGTATGAAGTTGGAGCTGGGCGAGTAGATGCTTACAACGCCGTTCATACAGAAACAAGCTTTAAAGTATTAGATACGACACAAACTGTTGTAAATGATGAAGTAATTGAAGTGCCCGAAGAAACTGGATCTATTGCATTCGGTAAGTTTTATCAAAAAGACGGTGAAGCTCTTGAACAAAAACGAAATATAAAAGTAACTAATCATAATAAACAAGAGAAAAAAGAATTTAAAACAGAAATTTCTTATACACCAGCTTCGTCTACTATTAACGATGCTGTCGCAAACGGTGTAAAAATCTCTGCTCCAGAAACAATTACTCTTGATGCTGGCAAAGCAGGTGAAATTGAAGCAAAAATTAATGTTCCAGCCGGTGTAAAACAAGGCCGATATGAAGGATATATTCATATTACGAACACGAAAAATAAAGAAGAAACATATCAAATCCCATTCTCTATTCGTGTATCAGAGCCTGGTATTGAAAATGCAATACTATCAAGAAAAGCAATTTCAACTGATACATCTAAATTTAATCCATACGGTGAATCGTATGTTCACGGGGCATTCCAATTAAACAGCGAACTTGAAACGTTAGATCTTATCGTAAAAGATTCCAAAACAGATAAAGCTCTGGGCTTCATTGGGACATTAAACACAAGTGGACTAAAAACTGATGTGTATTACTACTTAGACTCATTCTTTAATGGAAAAGTGTATCCTTTTACAAATGATCCTGCAAAACCAATTGGTGATGAGAAAATCAACTTACCAGAAGGAGACTACACAATTGAGTTTGTCGGTTATGATAAGGCTGGGAAAGCACGTGTAAAAGGTGATTATGTTGTAATTGATAATACCCCACCAGAAGTGAAACTAACTGGATTAAAACCTGGTATTTACGAGTTAAATGAAGAAAATTATACAGTAGAAGATGGCAAAAAAGCACTATGGATTAAAGGAAATGTATACGATTCAAACGTTGACTACTTAAAAGGAAAAGGATTAAACATTACGCAAGAAGCGAATGGCGTTATGTACTATGACTATTCTCCATACTTGCATAAGTTTTTACCGATTAATGCAAATGGCGACTTTAAAGTTGGCATTACACCTGACTCCTTCAGAACGGAAGGTCCAATGAACACAGGCGTATATATTTTCGATTATGCAACTGCAGGAGCTGACTATCCAAGCGGTGTAAATAACTACTGGTTTATCCCACAAGGTGCTCAATATGCGAAAGCTAGTTACGATAAAAAAGAATTATATAAAAATGACGAGTTCACAGTAACACTAAACGCAAAACACGTAAAACAATTTGTTGCTGGGCAATTTAATGTAAACTTCCTAGAGAAGAACTTCAAATTTGCAAATGCAAAATTTAATCCTGCTTTTGAAAAGCTACTTTCCGAAAAAGGAGTAACCGCAAAAGTAAATGAACCGAAACTAGAGGCAGGTTCGGTTACAGTTGGCGGCACTATCGATGACAAAAACTTTGCTGGATTAGATGGTGATTTCCCGTTCATTGATGTAACTTTCAAAGTAGAAAATGATGAATTTTATGAAGCAAACGCTCAATTAGAGTCACCAATTTTTGTTTACTGGAAACAAGGTGAATCAGAACCAAATAGAATGCGTGTACTTCAAGATCAAACATTCTCAGTTATGTCCTTAAATTCACTAGTAGAAGGAAATATTAAACCTGGTGCATTCTTAAATGAACGTGGATATTTAGATGAAAAGTTTGATTATGCAAAGCTTGGCGTAAAAGTATACGCAACTGATTCTTACCGTCATAAGTTTGAAGGTTCACTAGATAAATATGGGTACTTCAAACTAAATGGACTTCCAGTTAATAAACGCGACTATAACCTATATGTAGAAGTGCCAGGACATTTAACAAGCCGCCTAACAACGAAACTTGGTACTGAAAAAGACGGTAAGCTGCTTGGCCAATATTATTATGCAAGACCTGACGAAAACCTTGCCGGCGATGTAAATGCTGATAAAGTAATCGATATTAAAGATGCTGAAATTATCGCTAGCAACTATGGTAAAAAAGGACTAACTGTAAAAGACGGAGACCTTAATAAAGATGGGATTGTCGACGAAAAAGATATTCGCTTCGTTGAAAAGAACTTCTTGAAAAAAGGGCCAGATGCATCTAAATCACAAACACCTGTAGAAAAATCAAAAAACGGTACACTGACAGATATTTTAAAGAAATTGGGATTAACGCCTAAAAAATGATAAAGTGAAACTTTAATCAGTGGGGGGTGTTCATCCCCCCACTGATTATTAGTTGAACCAATCGGGCTTTTACGGGCAGTTGATCACCAAACTAACTTCTTTGCTTTCGCTGCATTTTGAGGTGGGGATCTTACTGCCCGTTAATGCGGGATAATAAAGAGCACTCTACGTAAAGTAGAGTGCTCTTTTCTATAAACGACCCTTATCCAGCAAAAGGGGTATATTGGGGATATACAAGGGAAACCGGAAAAGGAATTTATATTAAATTATATAAGTTCAGAGGTAAGAAGCAGTTTCCCACCTCTGAATTATTTAGCAATTATTATAGTACTGGTGCCATTGTTTCTTTTAATACTTTTACAGAATGAGCGAATTTCGCTTTTTCATCTTCATTTAGCTCAAGTTCTACGATTTCACGTACACCTTCGCGGTTAATTACAGCTGGAACACCTACGTAAGCATCTTTCTCTCCGTATTGACCTTCAAGGTATGCAGATACAGTTAATACGCTGTTCTCGTTGTTTAAGATTGCTTTAGTTACACGAAGTAGTGACATACCGATTCCGTAGTAAGTTGCACCTTTACGCTCGATAATATGGTAAGCTGCATCACGTACGTTTTCGAAGATTTTATCTAAGTCTTCTTGATTGTACTGTTCGTTGTTAGCTAAGATTGTTTCTAGTTTTTGTACACCGATAGTAGCGTGGCTCCATACTGGAAGTTCAGTGTCACCGTGTTCACCAACGATGTAAGCATGAACGTTACGTGGATCTACATCTAAGTAGTCACCTAACATGTAACGGAAACGAGCAGAGTCTAAAGTAGTACCAGAACCGATTACGCGCTCTTTTGGTAAACCAGATTCTTTCCAAGTTACGTAAGTTAAAATGTCAACTGGGTTAGTTGCGATTAAGAAGATTCCATCGAATCCACTATCCATAATACCGCGAACGATTTGTTTAAAGATCTTTGTATTTTTCTCAACTAAGTCTAAACGAGTTTCACCTGGCTTTTGTGGTAATCCAGCAGTGATAACTACTAAATCTGCATCTTTACAATCTGCATAGCTACCGCTCCAAACTTTTGTTGGTGATGGAGAGAATGGTACCGCATGGCTTAAGTCCATTGCTTCCCCTTCTGCTTTTGCTTCATTAACATCTACTAATACGAACTCTTCAGCTACACCTTGGTTGATCATTGAGTAAGCGTAACTACAACCTACAGCTCCTGTTCCTACTAATACTACACGATTGATACCTTTTTTCATGGTAATTTCCCCTCTCTATTGTTCACATCTATTTTTTATGATTGTTTAAGTAATTAATTAAAATACTAATTTAATGTTGTTTAACTTCTTTACATTCATATTGTAGCACGTATTATTGTGAATTACTTCACAAATTATGACCTATTTGTGAACTTTTTCACATAGAGTGTAAAGTTATTAGAATAGGTGTGGAATCAATTTCAATGGAGGCGTTTTCTTTAGATTGTGAAAGGGATTTTCTTATGTTTTTGTCGGTAAGTGAAATTATATCGGCGATTTTTAGAATATATCGACCGTAACTCCAAATATATCAGCGATTATTGAAATTTATCGATCGTAACTCCAAATATATCAGCGATTATTGAAATTTATCGATCGTAACTCAAATTATATCAGCGATTTTTGCAATATATCGACTTACCGACAAAACTCGACAATAATGACAACCTAAAAAAGCTGTCTTCTATATATTATTTATTTTCCACAGTAGCTCCCGGATGTATTTTCATCGGTTTCTCCAAGTATAGGAGGCTACAGTCATACTTCCTTCATATCCATACAGGTCCAAATAAATAACATGATTGTATTTACGGCTCTCTATGTACCTAACTGCAACAGCGAATACTTCATATTTCTTCTATTGCATAAAAAAAGCAGACTATCCAAAGTCTACTTTTATACAACAAAAAAGAGATAGCAGATTATGCTATCTCTTTTAGTATGACCCGTACGGGATTCGAACCCGTGTTACCGCCGTGAAAGGGCGGTGTCTTAACCACTTGACCAACGGGCCAATTACTGGCAGAGAAGAAGGGATTCGAACCCTCGCACCGCGTTCGCGATCTACTCCCTTAGCAGGGGAGCCCCTTGAGCCACTTGGGTACTTCTCTATAAATATGGCTCCGCAGGTAGGACTCGAACCTACGACCGATCGGTTAACAGCCGATAGCTCTACCACTGAGCTACTGCGGAACAATTATGGTGGGCCTAAATGGACTCGAACCATCGACCTCACGCTTATCAGGCGTGCGCTCTAACCAGCTGAGCTATAGGCCCATAATTGAAAAGCGGGTGAAGAGAATCGAACTCTCGACCAGAGCTTGGAAGGCTCTTGTTTTACCACTAAACTACACCCGCATTAAATTGAAAATGGTGAGCCATGAAGGATTCGAACCTTCGACCCTCTGATTAAAAGTCAGATGCTCTACCAACTGAGCTAATGGCTCATTTTGAAAGTGGTGCCGGCTAGAGGACTTGAACCCCCAACCTACTGATTACAAGTCAGTTGCTCTACCAATTGAGCTAAGCCGGCTTGCGACTTCAAAATGGTGGCTCGGGACGGAATCGAACCGCCGACACGAGGATTTTCAGTCCTCTGCTCTACCGACTGAGCTACCGAGCCTTATTAAAATGGCGGTCCCGACCGGGGTCGAACCGGCGATCTCCTGCGTGACAGGCAGGCATGTTAACCACTACACCACGGGACCATTTGGTTGCGGGGACAGGATTTGAACCTGCGACCTTCGGGTTATGAGCCCGACGAGCTACCGTACTGCTCCACCCCGCGATGATATAATATGTAATTTAAGAAAAAATGGAGGAGGTAGAGGGATTCGAACCCCCGCGCGACTCTCGCCGCCTGTCGGTTTTCAAGACCGATCCCTTCAGCCGAACTTGGGTATACCTCCGAGATATAAACCTTTAGTGGTGGACCTTGTAGGACTCGAACCTACGACCGGACGGTTATGAGCCGTCTGCTCTAACCAGCTGAGCTAAAGGTCCTTTATGGTAGCGGCGGAGGGGATCGAACCCCCGACCTCACGGGTATGAACCGTACGCTCTAGCCAGCTGAGCTACACCGCCATAAATGATATTAAAATAAGTGGAGCCTAGCGGGATCGAACCGCTGACCTCCTGCGTGCAAGGCAGGCGCTCTCCCAGCTGAGCTAAGGCCCCATGTTTTTGGGAATATCGGGAAGACAGGATTTGAACCTGCGACCCCCTGGTCCCAAACCAGGTGCTCTACCAAGCTGAGCCACTTCCCGTTAATAAAAGCGCGCCCGAGAGGAGTCGAAC
>NZ_JBPWBC010000012.1:0-157313 GCF_051776965.1 Bacillus cereus group sp. BceL220
GGTTATTCCATACACAAACAGGTCTTTTTAGAATCGGAACGATTTTGTATTTACTCTTTTTCACCTTTGTAGAAAACACACTTTTCGCATCTTTAATTGCTTGATTTTTCATCGCACTTGGGATATTGGCCTCAATATCCTTTGTACTTTTCTTCGTGCTTTTCTTTGCTTCAACCATTTCAGATACAAGAGCATTAATGACTTTTATATACTCGTGGCTACTTTGTTCCAATAGCATGATTTGTTCTTTTGTTGGAAGCAATTTAACTTTAACCGTGATGGTTTGTGGCACAAGTTTCACCCCCTTGTTTTTTGATTTTCAACATAATATTTTATTGTCTCACTTGATACACTTCCAGCAGTAGAAACAAAATAAGAACGCGTCCATAGGCTCGGCAAGTGTTGAAGATGTGGAAACTCTTCTCTCAAACGTTTTGATGTCACTCCTTTAATTCTTGCCATTGTATCAGCAGGACTAAGTGTTGGTGGTGTATTTAAGAACAAGTGAACGTGGTCTTTGTCGCATTCCATTGCAACAATAGAAATATCCAATTCTCCGCATATTTCTTGAACCAACTCCTTGAAACGTTCTTCTAATTTTGTATTAAGAAAAATCTTTCTTCTGTATCGCGGGCAAAACACAAAATGATAGTTAATTAATGACACGGTTGTTTTGGTTCTTCTATAATCATTCATCATGTTCGCATTGTATCAGTTGGATAACAAAGCTGCAACATGAAAGATGAAAAAATAAAAGATACCAACATTTTGGATACTTAGAGTGCCACAAACCTTGCGGTTTTTAGTGCACTCCTTATCCAACCTCACTTTCATCCCATGCCTAAAGGTGAGGGGCTTTCTCGTTCGGGAAGGGCTGTAATAGTTAGTACTCCACTCCCCCTCTTTTTTTACTCCTTAAGCCACCTTTGAACTTTACAAGAGACAAAAAAAGAAGAGGGATTTCTTCCCTCTTCACCAATAAAATCGAACATATTTACAATTAAGGAAGGGCATACATCCATCAAAAGATGAAAGGAACAATAATAGTTCACCTAGTGAATTATAACATAAAAACACTCCCATTAATAGATAATATTAACATTTATGGAATGATTGTGACAGAATTGTTAAACATCTTAATATTAAAAGGCTTTATGTGTATATAAATAGAAAACGGATATTGTAGGGATAAAATATAAGGGGGATATATGATGTTTACGAAAAAACAAAAATTAGTAACAGCCGTAACAACCTTAACATTAGGATGTGGATTTACTTTCGGGTTAACACCAGCTTTTGCAGATTCCAATAAGTCGTCGGTAAGCGCTACACCAATTCATTCTATTCAGAACCAAAAACAAGAACCTTTTACTGGATATATTATTTCAGTAGATAATCATTACTTAGTAGTTGCTGCTACTTCTACAAAGGACGAAGCACTTGCTTATCAAGATGATTGGTGGGAGTTAGTTTCTCAGAATAAGATTTTAAGAGTTCCTATTTCAAGTGATGAAGACTACACAATAGGTGATAAATTAAACGTATATGCAGTTGGTTGGACTGCATCATTACCACCAATTGCTGTAATGCCTACAATTGAAAAAGTAACTCAGTAGGTAAAGTATAGCATGATCAGGGCATCATTCTTAGAATGATGCCCTTTACTTTACCAACGTTTCCCCTTTTATAACTTTGTCTATTGTTAGATAAGAAAATGGTTGCAGTAAGTAACTCCCACAACCTTTATTTAATAATTGATCTACTCCTTACAAAAGAATACCGAATATAATAATAGAAAAAATCCAATCCCAAATAAAATACCTCCCGATATTTGGAAAACATTCATATAATTGTTTAACATAATATTATATGTCGATGTCTCTACATCACCGCCTAAACTTTGCACCCAAGAATGAGTAAGGTTATTTGCAAAGTCCAAGCTCTTCACAAGAAGTATAATGCCGATTAATACGATAAATGTTAAAACCACATTACGTATTTTTATATTTTTCAAACAATTACCCCCTTTCCTACCATATTATCAAACTATGAAAAAAGAATCCTTAATTTCAAGGATTCTTTTTCTTAACATTAAATTAACGATATGTCACAAAACATATTCCAACAGGTCTTAATGCTGTCCCGTTTCCAACTTTTTTATCACCAAACCATCCAGACTCCCATACATCAAAACGATAACCGGTATATTCTGCATAAGCTCTAATCTCAGCATATCTTCCATTTGTATCAATTGTATTACTTTGTGTTACAGAATACTCAGCTGATACATTAAATCCTACTCCTGCCGAAACCACACTTGCACTTACACCTACACTTGCATTCCATGAAGCAGCAATTTTTGAAGAAAAACTTAATGTTAAAGAACCTGAATTACCACTTACTTTTTTTAATACAGAACTTCCACAAGCTGAAGTAGCTGTTTTATTTTTAAGATAATATGAAGCTGGTGCTAAACTTTGCGAATAATTATTTTGATTATTTTCGTTTGATAGAGACCTTACAAAAGTAAGTTCAGCTGGTATAAGATTAGATGGTTTTTCAAAATCATTCTCTTCTATATATTTTTTAACAATGTCTTGGTTTGTAATTTTAATAGTTTCAGTATTATTCTCCAACGATACAGTCCTCTCAAACTCTTCAACAGAAACACTGTCCAATAGCTTATCACAACTATTAACATGAGTAGGTGCTAAAGGCTCTGGAGAGCTTTCTGCAAAACTTACTGAGGATGTCTGCAAAATAAAAATTAAACATACTAACGACGACACAAACTTAAAAAGAAAATCTCTTTTTTTCTTCACATAACCACCCCTTATGTAAAATTTTAACATAAATTAACCATACCTTTTATGGATATATTTGTAAACTTATTTAATTTTATAAAGTTTTAACAGAATTTTCCGTTAATTAACAATTTTATTCTTATTATTCATCTGCATAATTTATTTAATATTATAGTAGAATAGCATTAGAGAATCTCCCTAACAATATAAATCCCCCCTTCTCCAATTCCCCTGAAGCTGAGCAATTCGTACACCCTTACTGCTCTTTTGTTTTTATCGTCACCTTTTCAAATCATCTTCATATGTTGTATATAGATATCTCCTTTCAAAATGCAATGATGCCTCTTTCAAGTCCTAATGTACGCCTTACAAAGAGCACTTTTGAAAAGTGCTCTTTGTACTTTCTAATACACTCACTCGATAATAAAGTAATTTTAATGTATGAATTGTAACGATTTGCACACACTATAATTGGAAGGCTTGAATCATTGTCATTGCAAAATGTTCAGCGCTTCCGCTCCTTAAGAGAACAGTCTACGCAACTGTTCTCTTTTCCTTTTTTTACAAAAATAACAAGGACAAGCATAGTTAACTATGCTACGATCAATTGCCTTGCACCATTCTCAACGTTCCCTCAACAATTTCTCAATATTTTTCATGGACAATAGCACACTTCCTCAACGTTATTAATATCTTAATATTAAATACTGAAGGAGGTGCTAGAAAATGACTTGGTTCATTATTTTAGGATTTATGCTTATTTTAAGTATAGGTGGCTTTCATACACATAGTATTCATATCATTTTCAAAATAGATTCAGATACAAAAGCTATGCCAAGTTGGTCTTTCGTTAATAAAATAAACTTTCGAACATTTAAAGAATTGTTAAAAAACCCAAACAGGAATAAACTCAAAAGCCTTACCATAGGAGAGCTGTTTATCCCTTTAAGTCTATTCAATAAATTATTTGGCAAAACATTAATTTTTCTAATCCTATTCTTCTATTCTCAATTCTTAAACTAAATATAATATGAGATGAGTAAAAGAATAGCAGTCGCCGACCATAACAAACAACAGACCGCCTATTACTGAAGTGCACCCCAATTGTTAGACACATAATTAACAATTGGAGGTGCATTTTTTATGGCTAAATTTTCTTCAAAAGATAAAATACAAGCAGTAAAACGATATCTAGAAGGTACGGAAGGCGGAAAAACCATTGCTAATTCTATAGGGGTTCATCCTAGAGAACTTTATCAATGGATTAAACGGTTTGAATTTTCATGGGAAAAGGCGTTTGAAAAACGCTATACAACTTACTCTCTCGAGTATAAACTAGATGTAATTCATTATATGAATTACAATGGGACATCTCTGAGAGAAACAGCTTTGTTTCGGACTATTCACATTACTATACTTGTACGTAGGAAGATATACTAAAAATTGACGAGATTTTCTATATATATAAAACGAGCATCCTATCACCAAATATAGGATGCTCGTATATATACTTTTAGTTAATAAGATTTAAATCTATTTCTTAGAAAAATCATAATTCTATAATCATTTATCATGCCTACAAGTATTAGTTAGACTACAAGATTGCAAAATGATACCCACCCTTTGAATACCTAAAGGCGATGGGCTTTCTCGTTCGGAAAGGACTGTAATTTCTTCTCTTTTTGAACTAAGGCCTTTAACTTTTTTAAATAATCGATTTCCATACGTAAACATTCATTTTCATCTTTTAATGCCTCTATAACCCCTTCAATAGCTGCATTATCTAACTTTGAGCTTGTTTTTTCCATAGCTGGACCCCCTTTCTTCTTTTTATGTAGGAATTCCACGACCTTTAAATCATATATTTCCCTTCATCTACCAACTATTCCGATAAATTCTTTAACACAAACAATTCATTTATTTCATTTGTTTTTATTTTATTTATCAAAATTTCAGATATATGTTTTGAAAAATCCTCTGTATCCCTTCCATATCTATCTCCCCTAGATGAATCGTAATACATATTATACCTAACACATTTATAAGCTTAATCGTATTTTTAACAAAACCTACTTAATTTTAAGCAGATATAACACTTTATTCTGTCAACTCCCCCTATATTGATAAATATGAAATATCAAATATATTTGACATTTCCATGACTTACGACAGGAAAATATATACATTAAATTAAACCTAATGTATCTTTGATTTGTAAGTCGTAGTTAGTTGGCCAACTTTCAATACACTTTAATAATTAAAAATAAGGGGGATTTAAAATGAATCAAGTATTAAGGAAAAGTAAGAAAAAAATGATATATCTAGTCGGTTCACTTCTAATTTCTCTATCAATGTTTTCAACTACAAGTTTTGCAGCTACAGAAGGTGCTGTAAAAAGTGTCACAAATGGTAGCTATACCGGTATTGCAGCTGATATAAATCTACCAAAATCAGTTGTTGTCAAAGATGGATATGTGAATTGGTATTTAGGTATTGGAGCATCTAAAGTTGAAGGCGGTATTTCAAAAACATCAAGTGGATATAAAGTATTTCTTAATTCAGGATATAATGAATCCGGTCAAAACAGTAAGTATTGGAACACACAATATGATACATCAATTAAAGATGGTGATCGAGTAACCCTTAAAATAATTAATAACGGAAATGGTACGGTTACTATGTATGTAAATGGAAGCCCTAGATATGCAAATCAGCCTGTATATGGCTCATTTTCTCAATACGAACCAGTGAAAATGGTTCAGGGCGTTGAAGATACTGGACGTAATTCTTTTACCCAGGCTAGCTTCTCAAACGTACTTCTAAGAACAGATACATCTGGATCTACCTACAAAAGTTGGAACGGTTCAATTTCTTCCTCATTTTCTAAACACGGTACTTATAGTAACAATTTCACAGTTTATTCTCAAGTACCATTAAGCGCAAGTTTACGCTAAGGTTGTTCTTGTATACGAAATTTTTTTTAAAAGGTAGCTGTATGTACCTTTTGTACAGCTACCTTTTTCATACTTTAATTGCAAAAAACGTGTCAAAAATAAAAAGATGAAATTGTAAGTATGTTCACTTCTCAATTTCATCTCTTCTAAAAATTGTATATTACCAATTCTCTTGTTCCTCACTATTCTACCAAATTAATAGCAACACATTATTTAGTTATAAGTTCAAACTATTTTACATTTAAACACATACAATAACCTCTATGCTTTGTTATTTCCGTGTGAAACTAATTCACTATATATCTCTTTCTCTATATTCTTTAACAGAATTTCCAATCTATTCTTTGTAGCTTGATTAAAATGTGGATTTAGTTCCTTTATTATAAATTCAAGTATCTCAAAGCTTATGTAATCGCCTAATTCAAGTGAATATTGATCAGCCAAAAAAACTTTTAATTTTTTAGAAATCTCCACTTTGTCCTTTTTTGTAATATTTACCCCCATTCGATAACAAACCTCTCTTAGATTAGTCTTAAATACTAATTCAAACAGTTTTTATAACATAATAAAAATATTTTGGAATTAATATAAATCATATAATGAAATTTTTACAAATAAATAAAAAATATACATTATAATCACTAAACAACATATTATGCATCATAAACATATATTGGCTCGTCATAAAGGCGTAAACATTTTGACCAATTTCCACATAACGTTTCCCATTCACCAGCAGGATATACTTCCGTACGCAATATATGAAGTGGTATACGTAAATTCAATAACCGACCACTAAGCGTCGTACGAGTAACTCCCGCTGGCATTAAAAATTTTGCTTCAATTACCTTTTTCAGTTCCATCAACGAGTATTCTGGATAACTCATCAATATTTCATTTGAATGAGGCCAGACCTCAGTATCATTTGAATGACGGCGTACCGTATACTCATGTTGATATAAGCCTACAATACGATGCCATATCTCTAAATGGTTAAATAAATCGCTATTTAAATCCCTTGCATATAAAAAATGTTCTTGTTTATTTGCTTCTGTAATTTTTGCAAGCAAACGTTTATTAGCAATAATCTTACCTGACCAAATTATTGTAGGTTCTTTCTTTAAATTATTTACCCATTCCCCCATTGGTAATAAATGATTCCAAGCACGAATTTTTATTTTTTCATCAGGTACTACCTGTACAGCAACGCGTTTACAACCTAATGCCATCATAGCCTTCATACGATGGGCACCATCAAGTAACAGATAATTACCATCACTAAGCTCAGATACTAAGGGAGGATTCCGTAAAACACCTTCGCTTTCCATTACACGACAAATTTGTTCCAATCTTTTGTGTTCATATGATTCATGAAAGCGAATTTGCTTGGGATGTAAGAGATCTAAGGCCGAAATAATTTCACTCATAAAAACAGCTCCTCAAATAATTACATAAATTCTAAGCTTATCAAATAACTAATTTTCTATAATGATTAGTCGTGTTTACCGATATTTAGCAGCTATTAGACAATTATTTCAAACTGCGTTTTAATAATTTTACTAGTCTTCTAATAAAACACCAATTTCATTTTCCCTAGCCCTTTGATAGTAATAAGCAGCAATGGCTACATCAAATATGGCCATACCCATTGGATTAAATAATATTGCTTTGTCATAAGGGAAGTTTTGCAGTGCTCCTCGGATTACAACGTCAGCAATTGATACTGTATCTTCTTTTTGTAAACCTCTTTCAAGGTGCATCCTTTCAACATCAGTTTTTTCACGACAGACTTCTTCCCAATTATCAACAACTATGGATTTTGTATATTCTAAGATATCAGGCTTAAAATCACGAAGAGAAACATTGAGTAGTAGCGCCCCATCTTTAGGTTTCTTATCAATATAACCTTCTGCAGAAACAGTACAAGTAATAAAAATATCAGCATCATTATAAGCTTCTTCATATACATTAACCTTTTGAGTTTTAGAATAAATTTCCTCAGGAATTAATTCGTCTTTAATTCCATTGATATCATATAAGTAAACACTTTCGATTTTATCGCCTAATAGGGCAGTTACCATCTTTAAATGCATCTGACCAATAGGTCCAAATCCAATAATTCCAACTTTAATATTATTTAAATCTCTTAATCTGGCAAACTCTCGAATCATTAACCCTGTAACAGAAGCTGTTCGTATTACACTAACCATTGCTGTATTAAGTGTCGCAAATGGTTTTCCAGTCATAGCATCATTTAATATAGTAACTGAATGAGCACGTTGAATACCTTTCTCAATATTCTTCGGAAAACTAGCTATCCATTTGATTCCTGAAACCTTAAATTCTCCTCCAATATAAGCTGGCATAGCAATAATTCTATTAGCCGGATCATCGAAACGTAAGTATGGCTTAATTGGCTGAGAAAAGTCTTCTGAATCAAGACTTTTTACTGCCTTTGAAATGACATTTATTGTTTCTTCCCAATTAACACCCATTTCATTGAAATGTTTAGTATTTAAATACATCATAATTGCTTCCTCATTTCTATATCGTTTTTATAAAGAAACTAATTGATCTTCTACTGATTTTTGTGTATTAAGCCATTCTACCCATTCTACGTTGTAAATAGTAGATGTGTAAGCTTGACCATTATCAGGACATAAGAAAACAACATTAGGGGTATTTTGAACATCTCTATTTTCAAAATACTTTTGGATTGCATAATATGAAGTCCCTGATGATCCACCGGCAAATATTGCATGTTTATTAAATAGCTCATAACAACCTGCAACAGTATGAACCTCCGGTACAATCATTACTTCATCAATCACTGCTTTTTTAACCATTCCAGGTATCATACTGGCACCAATTCCTGGTATGTACCGTTTACGAGGCTTATCACCAAAAATAATGGATCCTTGACTGTCTACCGCAATAATTTTAATATTAGGGAATTTTTCTTTTAATCGTGTAGATACCCCAGCGATAGTTCCTCCAGTACTCACTCCAATGAAGGCATAATCTAACTGTTTAAAATCATTAGATATTTCTCCACCAATTCCTTGATAATGAGCTTCAAAGTTATCGGCATTATTATATTGATTTGTCCAGTAGGCATTAGGAATAGTATTTAAAAGTTCTTTCACCTTATTTAAACGCGTTAATAAATAGCCACCTGTTTCATCTCGTTCATCCACATTAGCTACTTGATAGGAAGTTGCTCTCAAAAAATTCTCATAACTATCATTAATATTTGGATCAATAACTGGTATGAATTTCAGACCAATATACCTACAAAGAGTAGAAAGAGCAACCGCAAAGTTACCAGATGAAGATTCGATAATTGTAGAATTTTCAGTCACTTCACCGCGATTTATTGCTGATTTTAAAATGTGGTAAGCAGTACGTACTTTAACACTATTCATCAAATTGTAATATTCTAGTTTTGCATACAGATTAATCTTTTCATGCTCTAATTTAATCATAGGTGTGTTGCCAATTACCCTTTCTAAACTCTCTAATTTCTTGAGCATAATTTGCTTCCTTTCTTGGTTAAAATCTAAAAAAAATAATTAAAGATAAACATTTGTAAATTCGAATATAAATCATCTTTAAATAACTTATATTCAGATTTACTTTAAATGTTCTTTCGAATGTACCTCTAATAGAACTTATACCTGAAAGACAATAAATGCTAGATTCTTTAGTATCGATAAGCTAAGCACCATTCAAGTACTGCCATAGCACTATTTAACTTATTTTCGGCCTGGGTAAATACAATACTTTTCGGTCCATCAATAACTGTTGCTGCTACTTCTTCACCTCGGTGTGCTGGAAGGTCATGCATAAAAGTAGCTTCCGGATATAAAGTCAAAATTTTCTCTGTCACTGCAAATGGATTAAATGCATCTTTCCATAAAGGATCTATTTTGCTTGTGCCTGTTGTTTGCCACCTTGTTGTATATACAACATCCACTTCACTAGGTAACATTTTTATATCATGACATTCTATAACTTTAGCACCAGAAAATCGTGCATATTCTTTTGATTTTTCAAGCACACTTGGAGACACTCCATAACCAGCAGGTGTAAAAAGATATAACTCCGTACCTGGAAAACGAGATAAAGAAAGAGCTAGAGCTGCTGCACTGTTATTACCTTCTCCCATATATAAAACCCGTAATCCAGCTATTTCACCAAATTTTTGTTTCATTGTTGTTAGGTCTGTTAGCGCTTGTGTTGGATGTTCTTCCGCACTCATTGCATTAATGACTGCCATACGACTTTGAGATGCCAGTTTTTCCATTTCCTTTTGACTATCTGCAGTTCTTGCTACTAGTCCATCCAGCATTCGCGAAAGTACTTGAGTAGTGTCTTCTATAGACTCCCCTGTATTTTCTTGCAAATCATTTGGACCATACGTTACAATTTGTGCACCCATCTTTAATGCTGCAATAGAAAATGCCGATCGAGTTCTAGTCGATGTTTTACGGAAGTAAACCCCAATTATATTTCCCGCTAATATTTGATTAGGTTGCGATTTACCTGTGGCAAACTCTACCCCACGAGTTACAATTTGGTTAATATCACTATCAGTAAGATCCTCAAGAGTAATTAAATGTTTTCGAATAGCCATTATTATATTACCTCCCTTTTGAATAAGTGCATGTAACAAAAATGTATTTACACATATGTGTAAATCAAAAATATTAAACAGCTAAGGTAAAAAATAATAGATTGCAAAAATAATTCATGTGGATCCATTACCACACTTTTCTACATTTGTTTTTAAACTAATATATAGCAGTTGATATATAGCCTATATGAACTCGAATTCTTTTTTTACTCATAAATACTTACATATAATTCTATTGTTAGTCTATATTCCTATTTTTTATGATATAGCTCTGCTGAATATATTACACACTATAACACTAAAAATATACTCAAAATACTGAATTTTCAGCTTTCTCAATTCTTTTATCAATTTTCTGTAAATTTATACTATAATTTTCTTTTTTACACATTCTATACATAAAAATATTTTCTATAAAGATTTCATGCTTTCTATTTTTTTAACATCTTTATTACTATAATTGGAGATTTTCCTCATCTTTAAAATAATGCAACCAAGAATAAAAGCAAAAAATGAAAATATCCCAAAGGTAATATTTATAGTATTTAATGATAAGCTCCAACTAATTAGAAAGGAAACTAGAGCTCCTCCCAAACTTGCCGATGCAATAAATAAACTAGTCACTTCATCAATATTATTTTCCATAATACGGGAAGCTAAAATAAGTGTTATCGGAAAAATGCCAGCTATGACTAAACCAATAATGAAGATTACAGATAAATACATACCTGTACCACGAACAAAGGGGAATAGAAATAAGAGAATTACTAATGTGAAGCAACTAGATGAAATATATATCCAATAATTAAACTTATGAACAAGCTTACCTATAAAAATCCTTCCGATAACTATTGCTAGCCAGAAACAAGATATACTTATTGAACTAATTAATTCATTATTAGTAAGAATCATAATTGTAGATAAAAAATTTGCAAGATTGGTTTCTATACCTGCATATAAGAATGCAAAAAGTGATATAAATAATATAATTTTTACTTTTCCATTTTTAAAACTAACAGTTAATGGGGATAGTGATACTTCCTTTTCATTCTTTCGAGGAGAAAGATTATTAAATTTAGCACTTCCAAACAAGTACCAAACTAATAGTGTGAAAATAAGAAATAGCAAGATTCCATATAAAATGAAATACCATGTATAAAATTTTATAAAATAATTGACTAATAAAGGAAACCCCAGTGCTCCAACCCCAAACCATACTTCAAGAATGCTGAATTTAGCAGCACTATTCTTTTCTGCTGAAATAACAAAGGAACCCATAGTAGTTTCTAACAAACCCGCTCCATAACCCAATCCAAATGCAATTACCGCTAAATATGCCCATTCTTTAACAAATATAAAACCTCCTAAAACTACTAACATTGCTAATATCCCAAATGTTAGAGTTTTAAAATAATGATACTTTTTTACTAAAACAGGCGAACTAAGAACACCAAATAAAAATCCAGTAAATTGAAAAAATATTAATATCCCTAGTTGATCAGGTGTTCTTTCATAATATTGTAGTAACGAAGGAATTAAACTGCCCATACAAACATGTATTACTCCTACAATAAAATAGAACAAGCACCCAAAATAAAATATTAACCGCACCTTTTATCAGCTCCAATTCAAAAGAAAAAGGGATTTATGTTACAAATTATAAATCCCTCTTTTCACAATAAAACTAAATAGTTGTTACAGATAATTCTTTGTTACGTTTGTTTTTATTGAAGAATAAATCTAATATAATTTGTGAACGTAATCCATCTTCAAATGTTGCAAGCGATTTTTTAGAACCACCTGCTGCTGCATTAACCCAGCTTATAATTTCCTTTCTAAAAGAATCCGCCCATTCAAAAATCTCGTTTTCCGGATCAACTAATAACGGTAAAGGTAAAAAGATTTCTTGTTTTTCCAACCCATCAAAAGTTATATATTTATTAGGTTCTTTAGAAGAATACTTGTATTCTTTTTTAGTACCTATTACCTCAATACTAAAGCCACAATCTTCAGGGAATGAACTTTTAGACGTTGTAATATTAACAAATACTTTATTGGTTAATTGACCATAAACCTCTGCATAATCATCTACAAATACTTTTTGTTTTTCTTTTTCTTTAACATTTGTTTTAATTTTAGTTCGAACAGTATCCTCTCTAAAATCACTTTCAAATAAAAACCAAAGTAAATCTATTAAATGAATGCCTAAATCCCCCAATGCCCCACTAGTTTTATTACTTTGATTGTCATCCCGCCAAGTAAACAAAGTTCTTCGAAAAGCGCTATTCTTTTTAAAATGTAGCCTTATTACTACTACCTCTCCTAATTCCCCATTTTGAATTAAGCTCTTCAAAGCCTTAATATAGGACAAGTAACGATAGTTAAACCCCATTGCAGCAACTACATTAGTATCCTTTGCTATTTTCATCATATATTTTGCTTCTTCACAAGAAATTGCCATTGGTTTTTCAACTAAAACATGTTTGTTTTTTAATAACGCTTGAACAGCTTGAGACTTATGACAAAAATTAGGGGAAGATATTATTATCCCATCAACAACTTCAAGTAACTCTTCATAACTATTAAAAACTTCCCCATCATAATCTTCTACTAACTCTCGAGCATTCTCGTAATTAACATCATATACTCCAACTAATTTACAATTATCAATTGTTGATAATGCCCTAGAATGAGCTTTTGCAATACTACCTGCACCTATAATTCCAATATTCATTATATGAACATCCCCTTTAATTAATAATGTGCTTTAGAGTATTTAAAATTCCAATTGAGTATTCACCTTGAGCTAGCATTGCGTGTGTGTGTTTAGCCTCTTCCGTTGCATTTTCTACTAAGTAACCATGTCTTACAGCTTGTAACATCCTTAAATCATTTCCACTATCTCCAAAAGCAATTGCATTTGCTTTATCTAGTTTGTACTTATCTAACATAAATTTCACAATTTCATCTTTACCTGTTCCAAGTGGAATAAAATCTACATCATAGCAATTTTCTGGATCACCAGCTAATGGATTACATTTGTTAATATTTACCCCCACTTTGTATAACTTCCCGATTTCTTCTATCTGTTCTAAATTGTTTGAATCAATAGCTTCATTTTGCTCTTCATAATAAAAATTAAATTTGTACTTAGAACTTCCTAATTGTGTCTGAGGTCTTAAAAAAATTTCATATTTTGTTTCAAGCAATTCGATAATTCTTTTAATTTTCGCAGAATCAAAACCTCCCTCTACTATTCTCTCTTCCCAAACTTGATCATCCGTAGTAGTCCCATTACTATCAAAGTACGTTATTTCCGTACCTAATCCACTCGCCACAAAATGAGGGAAATATTTAATACCACCTTTTTTCATTTTCTCAACAATTGATTCTAAACTACTTCCAGTTACCCAACCAATGACCAAATCTCCTTTACTTGCGTGTTCATACAAGTATTTTTCTAATAATTTCATATCGCTTCTTCTAGAATTATCCATATTATGAGGGTAATAAGTTTCGTCAAAATCACAGAACACTATATATTTAGGATTTTTAACCTGTGGTAACCTTTCAAAAACTAAAGACTTTAAAACTTCATTACTTATTGACATTAATTAATCCCTCCAAAACAAAATTTTGTTCCTCTAACAACATATTTGGATGTAAAGGTAAATGTAATATTTCCTTATGAACTTGCTCTGTGTTTAATAAAGTATCCTGCATATAATTTTTCTTTACCAGCTTAGTATTATGTTTATGAGATAATACTGGATAATAAATATCTGTTTCAATGTTATACAACTGGTACAATTTATTTTTCACCTCATCTCTTCTTCCATTTATAATTCTAATCGGAAAAAGATGCCAAACATTATCTTCTGTCATCCTAGGTAGCTTTATTAATTCCCTATCCTCTAATTCTTTTAAATTGCGTATATATCGTTTAGCCAAAAATACTCTCTTTAAATTGTTATACGATAGGAACTTAATTCTCTCTAAACCAATAGCTGCTTGAAGGTTATCAATTTTAGAATTAAAGCCAAAATCTAATACTTTTTTATTTTTTTTATCAACTTCAAATCCATGATAACTATATTGATTGCAACGAATTGCAAGATTTTCATTATTAGTAACTATTGCACCCGCCTTACCACATACACCAAAGTTTTTATATGGATTAAAACTCAGAATAATAATATCTCCATATTCTCCAAGGTTTGAGGAACCAATAGCCTGACATGCATCTTCAATAATTCTTAACTGATAAACATCTGCAATTTCACGAATTCTTTTCATATCACATTGTTTACCATACAAATGAACAGGTAAAATGCATTTTGTTTTTTGGGTTATTGCTTCTTCTATTTTAAGTGGATCAATACAATAACTCTTGTGATCAATATCTACAAATACCGGTTTTGCTCCAATTGCTAATACTGCATTTTCAGTAGCAGCAAAACTATTAGCTGGCATAATTACTTCATCGCCTGGCTGAATACCAATAGATAACAAAGACACCATAAGTGCGTCTGTTCCACTACTTGTTGCAATTACATACTTCTTGTTTAAATAGTCCCCAATTACTTCTTCTAATTTTTTAGAAAATGGTCCACTTGTGAATTGACCTGTCGGTAAAACCTCTTTTAAAGTTCCTATTATTCCGTCAATTTCACTTTGAGAAATCAACCGATTAACTGGCATAAATTCTATTTTCTGTATATTTTTTCTGCTATAATTGAAAATATCTTTTTCTATATCAATATCTATTTTCAATTTATTTTCTCTAAATAATTTCTCTTTCATTTTGTGATTCGGTAATACATTACTAATTTCAAATTCTTTCTCTTTCGTTTCTCCCTGCAGGCACTTTAATAAAGCTAAATTGTCTTTGCTATGGCCAGAAATTGTAGTAAGGGTTTTCACGTTAAATCACCTCTAAGAAATTATTTTGAAAATCATGAGTAGACTATATTTTATGTTATCGATTACATGTCAACACTTTTTTTCGGAGGGATTCTTTATGGTAACAATTAATGAAATAGCTAAATTATGCAATGTTTCAAATGCTACAGTTTCAAGAGTTTTAAATAATCATCCTTATGTAAATCCAGAAAAACGTGAGAAAATAATACAAATAATGAAAGAATTAAACTATACTCCCAGTTCTATCGCCAGAAATCTTAGGGTGAACAAGACACAAACCATCGCTCTATCGATCCCAAATATAGATCATCCTTTTTTCGGAAAATTAGCTAGAGAAATTTCTAAAGAACTTCTAAAATACAATTATAAATTACTGATTTATCAGACTTTTTATGAAAAAAAAATTGAGCTTGAATTGCTTTCATTACTAAAGAATAAAGCGGTAGATGGTGTTATTCTCGCATCCTTAGAAAATGATTGGGAAAATATAGAGCATTATTTAGCATATGGCCCAATATTACTTTGTAATGAATATGAGGAAAATGCACCTATCCCGATAATTTGCTATGATGAATTCGAAGCCGGATACAAAGCTGTAAAACATTTAATAAATAAAGGACATAAAAAGATTGGCTTTTGTTTTGATTCCCTTAAAAGTCAAGCACAATTAAAACGCAAACAAGGATATCTGCATGCATTAAAAGAACAACAATTATCATACAAAAAAAGTTGGTTATTTGGAGATGCAATTACTATTAAAGATGGAATTCGAATCTTTGAGAGGTTAGATAAATTAAAAAATAGACCCACTGCGCTCTTTACTGGAAATGATCAAGTTGCTGCTGGAGTAATTAAAGGTGCTTCTTTAAAAGGATATACTATCCCTACTGACCTTGCCGTTTGCGGTTATGATAATCAATTAATTTGCACAGTTACAACTCCAACAATTAGTACAATTGATATTCCAATCGTTGAGCTAAGTAAACGAACTGTTAGTGAGATACTACTATATATAAATGAAAAGGAATCTATTAAGCGTAAAATTATCGAATATCCAGCAACCTTAATTATTCGTGAATCGACATAAGCAAATGAAAAGCGTCATTTTAAAATTAAAATGACGCTTTTCTATAATATCCCAAAATTCCCACAAACATTTTATATAATTTTCTGATTTTATTTTCTAAAAAGTTCATTCAACTATGGGAACACGAGCCATTTTAAACTAAGTAGAAGTCTTTATTTTCGATAAAATAATAACACAAATCAACAAAATCAATTTCAATTATTAATTCTGGAAAACTATCTAAAGAAGCACAACAAGAAAGCTTATAATCTTTACCAATAGTAAACTTTTTATAATAAACCTCATTAGATAGCATGTCACCATAAAATATTGTATTTTTATTAATAACAAAAGAGTTTAAAGGTATAGTTAGTCCTTTCCCTATCCATTTAACAAAGCTTTCTTTTATAGTCCATAATTCATAAAACACATCTAATTGTTGTTCTACATTTAATGAATTTAAATAATTAAATTCTTCCTCAGTAAATATATTTTTAATCATTGCAGTATCTATGGGCCGAACTTTTTCTACATCTATTCCTACTTCTTCCTCATGAATAGCTCCAACAACCCAACTTTCGGAATGTGATATATTAAAATGAAAATTATTTAACTCATCAACATAAGGCTTTCCGTACTCATTGTATTCATATTTAATATCTTTATTTTCTTTAGAGAAGTTTGTAGTAATTAAATATCTTATTAAAATGTCTCCAATTAAGGCGCTATATTGATCGGACTTTCTTTTATATTTCTGTATTTTCATCTGCTTTTCTTTCGAGACCAAACGTATAAGCTTCTGCATAATATCATGTTCTATATTTCCTGGCACACGTACCTTATATATATTCATTATATCCTTACCACCTAATCCCTTATATAGATACAAAAAACTCACAATGAATAATTCCCATTCATTTTCTAACCTCTTTATGTTTATTATTGAATAGGCTCAAAGAAAAAAGCCTCATAATATGTTATACACGAATTTATGAGACTTTTAGAAAATTAATAGTGTACAATTTTAAAAAAAACATTTCACTTATTTACATGTGCTAATAAGAGCATTTGTTTAAAACTCTTTTTTATACTCTTTACCAATTCATGAATATGCGGTTTCTCTAACATACTCAGATGGGAACCTGGCACTTGCAAAGCGTATACTTCCCCTGATGTATATTCATTCCATCTGTTATAATCTACTAGTGGGTGAATGTCATTAATAGATGCATTAAATAGAAAGATATCTGCTTTTATTTTTTGTTTACAATTATATTTTAGGTATGCATATCTATTAGCTATCATTACTTTTAACTTATTCATCATTGGATCTTCAAATTTTTGCTGACAACTATTTTCATTCAATGTAAATTTTTTCAGTAAAGATTCTATTAGTTGTTCTTCACTCATTTGCTCAAAACTAATTTTCTCAATCTCTAACTGATCATTGAATTTTCCCAATTCTTCAAATGCATTCTTAATATTTAAACTAAGAATCTCCTTACCTTGTTCAATAGGATGAACATCAAGTAAACCTAGAAAACTAACTTTATCACCTAGTTCTTCTAATTTTCTAGCCATTTCAAATGCAACTATTCCTCCAAAAGACCATCCTAATAAGGTATATGGCCCTTCCCTTTTTACTTGTTTAATCTCTTCTATATATCTTACCGCCATTTCCTCTACAGATAAGTTTGGAAATCTACTATCATCATATCCTATAGATTGTAACCCATATACAGTCTTATCCTCCCCTAATTCTCTAGCCAAATCATAATAGTTTAATATACCCCCGCCTTGCCCATGAACAATGAACCATTGACTATCCTTGTTTGTTCCACTTTGAATTGGAATTAAACACTCACTGTCTATTCCTTTATTCCTACCTATTACATCACTTAATTGTTCAATAGTAGCCTTTTGAAATAATAAACTTAATGGCAGTTGCACATTAAACATTCTCTTGATATTTTCGAATAACTTTAGTCCCTTAAGAGAATGACCACCTAATTCAAAGAAATTATCATTTATACCAATATTATTTACGCCTAATATACTACTCCAAATATCAATTAAATTACTATCTATTTCATTTCTTGGTGGTACATAATTACTATTGTCCAGTGGATTTAGCTTCGGTAACTTGCTTCTATCTATTTTCCCATTTTGTGTTAATGGTATATTGTGAATTGGTATGAGTTGTTGAGGTATCATATAATGTGGTAACTTTGTTGCCAAATATGCTCTTACCTCTGGAATACTAATATCTTTTTCGGTAACTACGTATGCACATAAATACTTTTCTCCAGCTTCATCTTCTTGATCTATTACTACGGCCGTTTTGATTGTCTCATATTTTAACAAACTCGCTTCTATCTCACCTAGTTCTATTCGATATCCCCTTATTTTTACTTGATGATCCACTCGGCCCAAGTATTCAATGTTACCATCAGGTAGCCACCTCGCTATATCTCCTGTTTTATATAGTTTCTCACCTGGTTCAAATGGATGATCAATAAATTTATCTACTGTTAATTCTTTTCGATTGATGTATCCTCTAGCTAACCCTATGCCAGAAATACATATTTCTCCTGGAACACCTATAGGTTGTATCCTGTGAAATGAATCCAATATATAAATTTTAGTATTTAACAATGGCGAGCCTATCGGTACGTTTTGTGTTGTAATTTCTTTATCACTCTCATATTGATAAGTTGTACAACAAACTGTAGCCTCTGTAGGTCCGTATCCATTTAATATTTGGAGGTTCCCCCTAAATAGATGATCGTATTTTGCGAGTAATTCTGTTTTAATGGGTTCTACTCCCACAAGTAGCTTATTTAACACTATCTTCTGGTTATCTCTAACAAAATAATCATATATTTCATTTAATAAAGTAGGTGGAATATATGATAATGTAACCTGTTCTTCAAGAATGACTTGTACAAGTTTTGATACATCAAACTTCTCACCTTGATAAATAGTCATTCTTGCGCCATATACCAATGGGACAAATATTTCAAATATGGTAACATCAAAAGAGATACTACTAGAGAATAGAACATTATCAGTTATCCCTATATCTTGAGAGAAATCTTCATACATTGCACACAAAAAATTAGTCAAGGATCGATGTTCAATCATTACTCCTTTAGGTTGTCCTGTAGAACCTGATGTATAAATAACATACGCTAAGTTGTGAGGTTCTATCATCATTTGCATGTCTTCTCCTGGTTCTTCTTCAAAAGACATATCCATTAGATCTATTACATTACCTTGAAATTCTATCCCCTTTATAATAGAGTTTTGATGTACTAATACATATGAACACCCACTGTCTGTCAGCATATATTCCACTCTTCGTTTTGGTAAGTCGGTATCAATTGGTAAATACGCCCCACCTGCTTTTAAGACACCTAATATACCTATAACCATCTCGATGGAGCGTTCCATCATCACTCCAACAATGGATTCTCTTTTAACTCCTTGGTCTAATAACCTTCTCGCCAACTGATTAGCTTTTATATTTAATTCATTATATGTAATTCCTTTTTCATTACATACAACGGCTATTTGATTAGGGTTCTGTTTTACTTGTTCTTCAAACATTTTATGCACTAATAAATGATTAGAATTTGAATTCTCTTTTTTGTTAAATTCATTCATAATACAATGTTCTTCTTCTACAGATAACATATTAATATTACGCAATCGTACTCTAGGGTTAATAGTTACTTCCTCAACTATATTTGTAAAATGTACCATTAACCTTTCTATTGTCTCCGCTTTAAATAACTTAGTACTATATTCTACTTTTAAATGAATGTTATTATCTATTTCCGTTGCTACTAATGACAAATCAAATTTTGAAACTGACTGCTTAAACGGATACGGTGTAAATTCTAATTCACCAATAGATATTGGATTCATATCCATGTTTTGAAAAACAAACATGGTATCAAATAATGGATTTCTACTTGTATCCCTATGCAAGTCTAAACCTTCTAATAGTTCTTCAAAAGGATAGTCTTGATTTTCATAAGCTTCTAATGTATTGAGTTTTAATCTACTCAAAAACTCAATAAATTCATCGTCATTTTCTAGATAATTTCTCATTACCAAAGTATTAATAAACATACCAATCATATGATTAGTATCAGAATGAGACCTTCCAGCAATTGGCGAACCTACAATAATATCTTCTTGACCTGTGTATCTAGATAAAAGTATGTTATAAATGGCTAATAAAATCATATATGGCGTGGTACCAGTTTCAGTTGCTAGCTTATTTACTTTAAAAGTTAAATCTGTTCCCAAATTAAAGGAGCAAACCTTACCTTTAAAGCTTTGTATAGTCGGTCTTTGAAAATCGGTTGGAAAATTTAAAACCGGGAGTTCTCCTTTTAAAGTTGTTAACCAATAATTCTTTTGTTCACTAATTAGATTCTTATAGTAAGTTCCATTTTGCCACATCACATAGTCTTTGTACTGCACTCTCAATTTTGGAAGTTCATTTCCTTTATACAATTCTACAAACTCTTTTATTAATATCCCCATTGATAAACCATCAGAGATTATATGATGCATATCTACTACAAGGATATGTCTTTCTTCTGCTATCCTTAAAAGCAACACCCTTAATAATGGAGGTTTTGATAAATCAAATGGACTTATAAACTCATGTATTAAATAATCCGCATCTTTTTCATTTACATGAACGTATTCAATATTGAATTCTACATTAGGCTCAATTTTCTGCACTAATTCCCCATCTAAAATTTGAAAAGAAGTTCTTAATATTTCATGTCTTTGCATTAAAGATTGAAATATATTTTCAAACTTATCTTTACAAATATCCCCTTCTACTTTAAGTATTGTGGGCATATTATAAGTTGTATTTGTACCATCTTCGAATTGATCTACTATAAACATTCTCTTTTGTGACGTAGAAGCTAAATAATACTCTTGTTGTTTTATAGGTTCTATGGAAATATAATTACTTTTTTCCATTTCCAATATACATTTTGAAAAATCAACCAAAACAGGAAACTTAAATAGGGATTTAATAGATAATTGCACATTAAATTCTTTATTAACGATAGAAATTAGCCTAGCAGCCTTTAATGAATGACCACCTATCTCAAAAAAGTTATCCTGTATTCCTACCCTTTGAATTCCTAAAACATCTTTCCAAATCTCAACTAATTTTCTTTCTGTAGAATTTGTCGGCTCTATATGACTAGATTTTAAATTATAAATAGGTTGAGGTAATTTTTTTCTATCTATTTTTCCGTTTTGTGTTAACGGTATGTTTTGAATGGGTATGATCTGTTGAGGTATCATATAATATGGTAACTTTGTTGCTAAATATGCTCTTACCTCTGAAATAGGAATATCTTTTCCGGTAACTACATACGCACATAAATACTTTTCTCCACTTTCATCTTCTCGCTGTATTACTACGGCGGTTTTGATTGTCTCATATTTTAACAAACTTGCTTCTATCTCACCTAGCTCTATTCGATATCCCCTTATTTTCACTTGATGATCAACTCGTCCCAAGTATTCAATGTTACCATCAGGTAGCCATCTCGCTATATCTCCTGTTTTATATAATTTCTCACCAGGTTCAAATGGATGATCAATAAATTTATCTGCTGTTAATTCTTTTCGATTGATGTATCCTCTAGCTAACCCTATGCCAGAAATATATATTTCTCCTGGAACACCTATAGGTTGTATCCTGTGAAATGAATCCAATATATAAATTTTAGTATTTAACAATGGCGAACCTATCGGTACGTTTTGTGTTGTAATTTCTTTATCACTCTCATATCGATAGGATGTACAACAGACTGTAGCCTCAGTAGGTCCGTATAAATTTAATATTTGGAGGTTCCCCTCAAATAGATGATCGTATTTTGCGAGTAATTTTGTTTTAATTGGTTCTACTCCCACGAAAAGTTTATTTAATAATATCTTCTGATTCGCCCTTACAAAATAATCATATATTTCATTTAATAAAGTAGGTGGAATATATGCTAACGTGACCTGTTCCTCAAGAATGACTTGTACAAGTTTTGGTACATCAAACTTCTCACCTTGATAAATAGTCATTCTTGCGCCATATACCAATGGGACAAATATTTCAAATATGGTAACATCAAAAGAGATGCTACTAGAGAATAGAACGTTATCAGTTATCCCTATATCTTGAGAGAAGCCCTCATACATTGCGCACACAAAATTCGTTAAGGAACGATGTTCAATCATTACCCCTTTGGGCTGGCCTGTAGAACCTGATGTATAAATAACATATGCCAAGTTGTGAGGTTCCATCGTTAACTGCAAATCTTCTACTTGTTCTTCTTCAAAAGGAATATCCATTAGATTTATTACACTACCTTGGAATGCTACTCCCTTTATAATAGAGTTTTGATATGTTAGTACATGTGAACACCCACTGTCTGTCAGCATGTATTCCACTCTTTGTTTTGGTAAATCGGTATCAATCGGTAAATACGCCCCACCCGCTTTTAAGATACCTAATATGCCTACAATCATCTCAATAGAGCGTTCCATCATCACACCAACAATGGATTCTCTTTTAACTCCCTGGTCTAATAACCTTCTCGCCAACTGATTAGCTTTTATATTTAATTGGTTATATGTAATTTCTTTTTCATTACATACAATCGCTATTTGATTAGGATTCTGTTTTACCTGCTCTTCAAACAATTGAGGAGCTGTTACAGTCTCACAAAGTAATGTTTTATGAACTCTAGTCGTATGATTGAAATCATATAATATTTGATTCTTTTCTGTTTTAGACATTACATCTAGATCCATTGCAGATTTATTTGGATCTTTCATTAATATATCTAAAATATTATATAAATGATTAACTATTCTACCAACTAATCCTTCACTATATAAAGTAGAATTGTAATCCACTTGAACCTTTAACTGTTCTTCATTTTTCATAAACCTAATAACCATATCAGAGTTTATTTTATCTGTACTCTCATAACAATGAATATCATCTAACATTACTATTGTATTTAATAAGGGATGATTATTACTCTCTCCATCTAGACTTAATAATTGAGTAAGTTTATTAAAAGGAAAATGACAATATTCATTTGACTCTAAAATTGTTTCTTTAATTTTATATATTATTTCTTTGAAAGTATCTTCTTGATTTATTTGAGTACGTAATAATAAAAAGTTGTTTTGAAAAACCGTCTCTTCTTGACCTTGCTTAAAAGCTGGCATTCCAATTACTACATCATCCTTATCGGTATATCTACTTAAGAGATATTTCACACCTGATAATAAAATAGTGTACAGTAACATATCAGAATTATTGCTAATTGCTACAGCTCTCTTCACAATATCCGATGGGAATTGACAATAATAACTTTCTTTAGAAACCAGAATATTATTTAAAGACAAACACTCACAAGGAAATCTACTTAACTCAACATCACCTGATAACTTGTCTAACCAATATTCTTTTTCCTTTTTAAATTTTTCACTAGATAATAAAACTTGCTGGGTAAATTTATCAAGCATTTTTTCTTCCCACCATTCTCTATGATATTGATACTAAATACTACATATTTATTGGTTATGTCCCTTATAGACCGATCCGTTTTATCATGAGGGGCACAATCATACTCGTCATTGGGAGTTTTCTTCCTCGGTAATAAAACTCTCCCAATGACGACCAATTGGATTGCTACTTAACGATAGAAGTTTCAACATAAAGCATAGAAATGCACTTTTCTCTTACTCAGATACATCTCTTAATTTTTTTACTTCACAGATTTTACCCTATCTAGTATTTTCATAATTAACTCGCCCACGATGTCAGCTTGATGTAGTAAAAACATATGACCACCATTAACTGTTAGAAAATGAACCTCATTGCCCCATTCTACCCACTTCTTAGCCCCTTTTACTGTATAATTAGAGTCTGTTGTTCCACTAATAATGTATAGAGGTGCTTTCAACAATGTTGTGTCATCATTTATATAATTCTCAATGGCACGAAAGTCTGATCGAATAACTGGAAGGATATAATTTAAAAGCTCCTGATGTTGTAATACTTCATCCGGTAATCCTCCCAAAGACTTTATATAATCTATAAAGTCTTTATCGTCTAGATGATTTGTTTTTCTTCTTATTTCCGGTGGATTCATAGCAGAGATAATAACATTTTTAGGATTTATGCCCTTACTTTCTAAAATTTGAGCCATACGGTGAACTATAATTCCTCCCATGCTATGGCCAAATAATGTAACCTCTCCCTCTAAAATTGGTTGCATCTCCATTAAATATAAATTAACAAGATCATCTATGTTATCAACTAGTGGAGAAAGATTGGGACCATGGCCTGGGGGATCAAATGAAATAAGTTTTATATCTTTCGGCAAATAATTCTTTAAAGGTAAAAAAGAATTCGAATAGCCCCCAGCATAAGGAACACAAACCAAATATTTGTTACTATTCAATCCTGGCGATAAATCTTTCATTAATTTTCTCAAGTGACTTCTCCTTTATTAAATAAAATTTTCATCAAATAGTTGTTTAGTCAAACAAATTATCAATTTCTTCATCACTAAGGTTTAAGGTTTCAAAATCTGATGAAGTAAATTCTTTTGTTTGCATTTGACAACAGGATTGGATATATATCTGTAGTCGTTCTAGATAATCTGAAAATAAATTTTCTACAAAATTCTTTTGAAAATGACTTGTACTAAATGTCACATGAATTTCTAAGTTTTTATTCTTAACCATGGCCACAATATCTAATAATGCAGTAATATGATTATCTTTTGATTGTTCACTGCCACTTTGATAATCAACAATAGTAAACCATCCATCCCCGAGAGAATTATCTATCTCTCCTAAATAGTTAAAACGAATTGTATTTTGAGTTAAATCTTTGCAAGAAGGAAACCTCTCTTTAAGAATTCCATATCCAATTCCCTTATTAGGTCTTTTACGAACTTCTTCTTTAACACTCTTTATTTGATTAGCAATATTATGCGAAACTTGTAATACAATAGGATACATCGTCGTAAACCACCCTACTGTACGTGAAATATCAAGATGCTCAAATAATTCCTCTCGACCATGACCTTCTAGCTCAAATTTAATTTGATCTTGGTTTGTATATTTACCTAAATTTTCTGTCAACACAGCAAGTAACAACTCCATTGGCTGTGTATTGTAAGGTACATTTGCAGTAGTTAATAGTTTTCTTGTATCATCTGCATTCAATGTAAAGGTAAGAGTAGTACAACTTTCAACAGTACTATTTTCTTTTTCTCTATTAATTTGAAAATTATTATCTAGCGTGTTATCTATGGATTCCCAATAATCTAATTCAGCACGTACTAAATTAACTCCTCGACTATTTAAAGCTTCAGACCAATCTTGGAAAGAATTAGTTTTTAATGGTAGCGATGGAACTTCTCCTAAATACAAGCTATTCAAACATCGGTTTGCATCTTCAATTAAAATACGCCAGGACACAGCATCAACAATAAGATGGTGTGCAGTTAATAACAACAACTGTTGATCATTTGAAAGCTGGAATAAGGCCCCTTTAAATAATGGTCCTACATTCAAATTTAAACTTCCTTTTAACTCTTCGCCTTTTATATGAACCTGATTCAAAGCCATTTCAATTGGAATTCCAGACAAATCAAACATGGTAACCTTAGAATCAACAATCGACATATCTTCGTCATAATAGAAGTAATCCTGCTTATCCTCATACCTTAGCCGTAACAAATCATGATGATGCATGATCGTATTTAACATCTCATTAACATATTCTTCTTTAACCGGCTTCTTCAAAGACAGTAATACCGATTGATTCCAATGATGCGGGTTTTTAAACTGTTGATCAAGGAACCAACGCATAATAGGAGTAGGCTCTACCTTTCCTGTTACCAATGTTTGTGAGACTGTAACATCTTTTTGTTTAACTAACATTGCTGCCAATTCACTTACAACTGGATAATTTAGTACATCTTTAACTCTAACTTTCCATCCCAGTTCTTGTAATCTAGCGCTCACTTGGATCGCTTTAATAGAATCTCCACCTAAATGATAAAAATTACTATGCAATTCGATTCTATCAGTCTGTAATATTTCCTTGAGAACTTCACTAACCATTCCAGTAACATCTTCATCTACTTCTTCTAAAAGAGTATGGTTAGAACCGTTATTTAACATCGGATCTGGCAACGCTTGACGATCCACCTTTCCATTAATAGTAAGCGGTAGCTGATCCATATAGATAAAAAATGAAGGAATCATATAACTTGGTAGCATATGCGAAATAAAGCTGCGTATTTCTATATTTTGAACACTGTCTTTCAAAACAATGTAAGCAACTAGATGGTTTGAATTATCCTCACCTTGCCAATTCACCACTACTACATCTTTAACCGACTTGTGTTGTAAAAGTGCATTCTCAACTTCCCCTATTTCAATACGATATCCTTTAACTTTCACTTGAGAATCCATCCGCCCTTGATACTCGATTAATCCATTTGGCAACATAACAGCTAAGTCACCACTTCGATACATCTTCTCACTCGAAATAAATGGATTGGATAAAAAACGTTGCGCTGTTAAATCCGAACGATTTAAATAACCTTTAGCTACCCCATCACCCGATATATAAATTTCTCCTTTTACACCAATAGGAACCGGCTGAAGATTCTTATCCAATAAATATATTTGAACATTATCAGCTGGTGTACCAATTGGTACGGATGCTCTTCGATCTAGATCTGGATCATAACGATGAATCATACATCCAACCACAGTTTCAGTTGGTCCATATTCATTAATTATTTCAACTTTACCGCTAAAAAGATCATATATCTTTTCGGCTACTGAGGTTTTCAAATCCTCTCCACCCACAATCAATCTGCGAAGAGATGAAACTCTTGGGGGTGAATAGTTATTTAACAATGCTAAATGTGAAGGCGTAACTTTCAACACTGTTACTACATTTTCCTTTAGGATTTTTGACAAAATAAACTCATCTTCATTATCATGATATATTACTAACAATAAACCACTTATTAAAGGAGTGAATATTGAAGTTACTGTTAAATCAAAAGAAACGGATGAATATAATGCAAAAACATCATTTTCACTACTAATATAGTTCTTTTTAGCCCAGGAAATATAGTTAACCAATCCACGTTGAGTAATTACAGTTCCTTTAGGATTCCCCGTGGTTCCAGAGGTATAAATTATATATATTGGATCATTTGGTGCAGTTACTAGGGTTAGATTGGCATTATCTCCTTCATAAAGTTTCTGATCACATATATTAATTTTCTCACCTAAATATTCTAAATTACCCTCATTTGTATAGTCAGTTAAAAGTAATGTTGTGCCGCTATCATTTAAAATATAACGAATTCGGTCCTCTGGGTAGGAAGGATCTATAGGCAAATATGCACCTCCAGCCTTAATAACTCCCCAAATTGCAATTACTATCTCAAGTGAATGTTTAGCTAGTATACCCACGACTTGACCATTTTCGACTCCTTTTTCTCGTAACTTTCTTGCTAATTGATTAGATTTCTTATTTAATTCAAGATAAGTCATTGATCTATCAGCATGTTGGATTGCTATTTTTTCTGGTGTCTGTTTTACTTGTTCTTCAAATAATTCTTGAATAGTTTTTTCTTTCGGATACACAACAGCTGTATTGTTAAATTTCTCTAACATAAACTTTTGTTCATCATCCGATAACAAAGATAATTCTTTTATTGATTGATCTTCATTACGTAAAACTTGTTCTATTAAAGCTAAAAACCTCTCATGCATACAATTGATTTGATCTTCTTCAAAATCCGCGACTTTATAATCATATTGAATTTCTAAACCTTCATCTGCCCATTCCTTAATAACTAACTGCAATGAATAGGCTTGGTAGCCACTATAAAACTCCACGTTTTCTAAAGAAAATCCATCGATAGTATTTTTAAGTTTTGTATTATAGTAATTCACACTATATTGAAATAAACCATCGTATCCTTTACTAGTCAATTGCAAGTCTTTTACCAATAAGTTATAAGGATAACGCTGGTGAAATAGACATTGTTTTATTTCATGATTTACTCTTTTAATGAAAGATAGAACACTCTCATCTTCATCCACATTTAACCGTAACGGCATTGTGCTAGTAAACATACCCACTATTTTCTTTTCTAGTACGCCGGAACGATTTAGTACAGGAGATCCAATAATTATGTCTGATTGATCATACATTTTATGAATATAAATAAGCATAAAGGTTGAAAATAATGTATTCATAGATATTCTATGTTTTTGTATAAAAGACTGTAGTGCAACCGATTTTTCTTTTTCAATTAAAAATATCTTTCGTTTCCCTTCTAGAGAATGAGATGTTTTTGATAAAAAGAAATCTGGCAGATTCATAAATTTCTCATTCCAATAATTCTTATTTTTTACGTATCGAGGGGATTCCAGATATTTCTCCTCTGCTTGTAAATAAGACAGATAAGTAGATTCAACCGAATCATTTATATGCTCATCATTCTTTAACTTAGAGTAAAAATCGATAATTTGACTCGTCATAAGTTGGATTGTCCAACCATCAGCTATAATATGATGAAACTTAACAAAATAGGAGCTTTCTACATCACTTATTTTCAAGAGCACAAATTCAAACAGAGGGCCTCCTTCAAGTGGAATTTGTTTTTGAAATTCATCCTGGGCCCATTTTCTAGCTTCTAAACTTGGATTATGATGATTTGAAAAATCAATTAAACGTATTGGTGTAGGTTCAAATGGTGATATATATTGGTGGGGTTCTCTATGTTGTTGAAAAATCCGTAGACGTAAACCATCATTTTTCTTAATGAATAATTGAATTGCTTTTTCTAAAATTGTAAAATTAATTTCCCCATTAATAAGAACCATCCCTCCGATGTTATACATAGATGTGTTTGGATAAATTTGTTCATTATACCAAACTCTTTTTTGTGGATGCGTAAGAGAATGCTTTACAATTGTTTGTTGCATATTTCCACTTCCCCTCTATCCACATCCGTTGGTGTTTCCGGAAATTGTATATTAATATAGTGAGGATAAGGATTTATATTCTCAAGATTATGTTCTAAAATTAATATTCCATTTTCGTTGCTAGTTTCCTTAAATCCAGCTAATCGATACGTAACAAACATCATACGGTTACGGTCAGTCTGTCGAAACTCAGCCAAAAAGCGTTTACCTGCCTGTTTTGTTCTTTCCATTAGATATGTGAGGAGTATAGTACCAACGCCACGGGACATTACACGACAAGACATGAGAAGAAGTTTTAGGCAGTCGGCTTCCTCCGTCCTTTTTACAAGTGTTAAACCAATCTTCCCATAGGAGCCATATTTATCTGATAACTCACAAACTAATAATAAATAATCTGGATGATTACGATAATAGTTTAATTCATCATAATCATAGGTAATACCAGTCGAATTTAATTGATTCGTACGTACTGTTAACTCCTCTGCACGCTGCAAATCTTCCTCACGAGCCTCACTAATCACAAAATTCATCCCAAGTGAAGCTAAAAATTCTTCTTTTGGGCCTTCATATTCTTCTTCATCCTTCGTTCTCTTAAGATTTTCTAAATACATCAGTCTTCGACGGCGTGAATCTTCTGTAATTCTTTTTGGTTGTAGTCGTGGCAAGTCTAATAACGACTTATATTCATTTACATGTATACACAGAATATCATTATGAACACTCTGTACTTCTTCTAATTCAAAAGGTTGGTCATCAATGAACGCAAAAGTATCAATACCTATGTTTAAATTTTTTCTAATTTTCTCAATGGAACTAGATTTAGAGTTCCAATGAATCTCTGGATATAAAAAATACTCTTCTATTCCAAATTCCCGTAATTTAGCTATTGCATCTTCGTAGTTATTTTTACTAGCAACTGATTGCAGTATTCCACGTCGATCTAATTCACATATAATTTCATAAATTCCAGGTTTTAAAGTAACTGTACCACTCTCTAATAAAACACCATCCCAAATTGTACAATCTAAGTCCCAAACAACACATTTAATTTCCTTACTCATGATAATGCCTCCTTTGTTTTATTCATTTTCACAGTTCCCATCTCCATCACTATAAGCTTATCTGCTAAATGAAAATATTGATCGTCGTGAGTAATAGCAATAATACATTTACCCTTCGCTCGCATTTGAGGTAACAATTCTTCATAAAAGAAGCGTCTATAACCAGGATCTTGATCCGCTGCCCATTCATCAAATAAAAGTATAGGTCGATCTTCCAAATACGTAACCAGCAATGCCAACCTTTTCTTTTGTCCAGTTGATAGTTGCGTAGTAGTAAAACGCCCATTCTCAATGCCAACCTTGTCACTCAGTTGGAGAAGTTCTAAATAATGATCGATTTCTGCTTTCATTCCTTCTGTATTAATCCCATATAGCCTATCAAAAACATGAAAATCACTAAGGATAGCTGAATAGTATTGATTCAATTCCTCTGGAGCTATTTCTTTTCCATTTAATAAAACGTTACCTTCATTAGGTTCATATAACCCAGTAATCAGTTTTGATAAAGTAGATTTTCCACTCCCATTACCACCAGCAATAAAGACTAGTTCTCCAGAATTAAACTCCATGTCTATTGGACCAATACCAAAACCAGTAAAATCTCCATCTTTATTCTTATACTTATAACTTACATTTTGTAGCTGCAAACAAATTGGCACATCTAAGTACTCTTTTGTTGTCGCGATTTGCTCATTTGCCTTTATATGATCTACACTTTTCACCATTTGTTGAATACGTTGCCAAGAAATACGTACATTTACGAGCTGAGGGATACCGCCCAGTATTTCATTAACTGGACCTGTCATATACAGAAAAACAATTACATAGTTACTTATCGTCTCTTTCGGCATATTAACAAAAATTTCTGGAAATACGAAAACTACAATACCAATAACAAAAATGAATAATAGTTCTCCCAGAACAAACACATTTGCAAATTTAATATCTCCTATCGTTCGTTTAACACGATAGTTATTACAGCTTTCATTCATAACTTCTCGAAAATCGTTTCGTTTTCCAGTATGAAGCCTAAGCTCTTTGAAACCATGCCTTAGATCACCAATCAAACGAAAATATACATTCTGAATATCTCTTGTTTCATTCCAAACTTTATCTGCTTGCCGTCCGATCAGAGAATATACCCCTGCAGTAATAAAGATGATACACAAGGATAGTAAAAAGGCATACATATTCATTACACCAAGATAGAGAAAACAAAACAGTAACGTTAATAAACTTGTTCCAGCAGTAACTAATAGATTGAGAGAACGAGAGATAACTTCCGTATCGTTATTTAATGTCGCCTCTATTCGGCCCTTCTCAATCAACTCCAATTTGTAATAAGGAGTCTGTAACAACTTATCTGTTAATTCCATCCTTTTTTCATAAACTAGCTCGTTTGTATACGATACAATGCTAGTTCTAATAATACGTTGTGAAAAGACATACATAACGATTCCAAGTACAAAGTAAAACAACAAGCCATTTTCCAAATTATTCGATCTAACAAACGTTTCATTAATCACAAAAATGAGAAAGGCATTACCAAATCCTGATATTAGCCCCAAAACAATTAATGTCAAAAGCGACTTTCCCTTTTGTCTTGGAAAACACAGATTTAAGAATGTATGGATAACATAGGCCAAACCCACCCCCGCAATTGCATATATTGCAAGTACAACAGTTGAAGGAGCCCAAACTTTTATAAATGCCCACGGAAGCCCTCCAAACAAGAGATTTGGTAGTTGATAGAGTGCATAAATCATTAGCCCATATATCGCAACAACTAATACCATATGTAACCATGTTTTTCCCGTTGGTAATATAAATTTTCTTTTTCTAAAAATAATCTCTCTGATTAAATGAAATAACATGACCAATAACGTTAGTAAACACAAAGATGAGATCACAAATAAGGCTGTTCCTATTTGATCTGTTTTCTTATATTCATCATAGAGTAACGGTTTAACTTCTTTATCTATCATCATATTTAAAAGACTGCTACCAATATAGTAAGTGTAATTACTATTCAGATTTGCTAATACTACGACCCCTATCTGTTCCTCATCACGGAAACCAATATACGATGAATAATTTGGGTTACTTCCACCATGTGAAATTTCCCCTCCACCACTTTGATAGACCTCCCATCCAGCTGCATATGAAGCTCCATTGTTATCTGGGGCAACCTTTCTATTCGCTTTATGAGAATCGTTAATCAATTCCTCCGGAAACATCCTAGGCTTTTCAACCCCAAGCTGTAATTTTAACCATTTTTCCATATCATTTATATTTGAAATAAAATATCCAGCCGGTGTATTCCCCCTATAATTAGGAGCGTCATAGGGTAATGATTGTAAGAAATTACGCTTGTAACCTTGGGCCATGTTATCTAATGGGGCCATCTCACGTCCAGCGTATGTACTCAATAAATCCAACTTTGATAGCACATGATCTTGAACATATCTTTCAAATGATTGATTAGTTGCCTTCTCGATTACTAAGCCTAATAGATCGTAGTTAACCGTAGAATATTCAAAACTGCTACCCGGCTCTCGGTTTAGTCCTATTGGCATAACATTTCTAATCGTTTTCTCAATAGAATCTTTGCCATTGGTTATAGGAATATATCCAATGGCCTTTTCCGGTATTCCACTAGTATGGTGTAATAAGTCATAAAGTGTAATTTCATAAGGTTTGCCTTTATACTCCATTTCAAACCATGAAACATATTTAGTTAAAGAATCACTAAGTTTAATTTTCCCTTCTTTTTCTAGCTGCAATACAGCTAATGCCGTAAAAGCTTTTGAAGTAGAACCTAGCTCGAAAAGCGTCTCATTCGTAACTTGACGTTTTTTGTCTGTATCGGCATAGCCATAATTCTTCTTATAAATCGTTTCGTTTCCTTTTACAATTACTACTGAAAGTCCAGGAATACCCGCTTGAGATATTTGTTCTTCTATATGCTTCTGTATTTTCTTCTCATTAAACTGTACCGTTTCCTGTGCTTCCACCTGTCGATAAGGGAGTACTATTAAAGTCGTTAAAATGATAAACTTCAACCATATGTTTAACTTCATATTTTTAGCCCTCTTTTAGTTAACTTGGATTAACTTTTCAATTTTCTTTTTAAATGGTTGCACAACATTTTGACCAATACGTTCAATTTCATGCTCACTAATCTGAGAAGTAATAAGAAAATAATTTGCCCCTATTTCCCAAAAATCAGTTAACGTCGAGATGACTTCCTCATAGCTACCAACTATAGAAATTGAATTAGATGGGTTAACTAAACTTAGACCTCCCCAAAGATGATCATCTATCCACATGCTATCTTTTGTAATTAAATCTTTGTATCGGCGAAGTCCAACAGAATCTGCATTATCTAAAAATAGCTTAGTCATCCTCTTTAAGGCTGCTGGTGTTCTCTCAAGTAATTCATATGCCTCTTCATATGCTTCTTCTGAAGTCTCACGAGCAATGATGTCTACTAAAATAGCACCTGGAATTTTCTCGCGCCCATATTGCTTAGCGTAATTATTAACTGTTTGATAGTGTTCTCTAAGACTTTTGCGGTCTGTTGCATAAAGTATATAAGCATCACCATACTCTGCAGCTATTCTCATTGCCTCCTCGGAGGACCCCGCTACAAAGTAGCGGGCACTTCGAGAGAGATCTTCCTTTGGATAAATATCACTATTTTCTACTTGATAAAACTCACCTTTATAGCTAGTTACTCCTCGTCTTAATTGTTGTAACAGCTCAATATATTCTTTTGTCCTAGCATATCGAACATGGTGCGGTTCTGGTAATCCATCACGCGCAAGGACAAGCGAGGCACTACCAGTTACAATGTTAATATCTGCACGATTGCCAATTAAACTATTTAAAGTATTCAATGCTTTTGCTGTTACAGTAGGAAGCATCTGGTTTGTATTTTGCGCAACCAAAATCTTTACAAACTCCGTATTCATTCCAATCATAGACGCTGCTATCATTGGATCAACAGATGTTGGTGCAATCGAAACCAATACCGAGTCAAAGTTATTCTTCTCGGCTCTTTTAGCTTGATTAACATATTCCTCTAGAAGTTCTTTTGTTTGTGGCGTTGGAATAACAGGTAATCCCCAGCAAAACTCAACTTTTGACGGAACTACTTCTTTATTAATCATGTTGTTCCCCTCCCTTTACTACTTTCTACTTTTTAAAGCAGATAATGTATTTTTCATAACCGATTTCGCTTTCAATAACTCTTTTTTATTTGTTAAATTGTTATTTACTTCTTGATTACTTAAATATTTAGCAAGAGATTTAATTGACGTATGCTCATAAAGAACAACTATAGGTAAGTCTCGTTTAAAAGCTTCTTTTAATTTCACATTAATACGAACAAGATCTAAAGAACTCATTCCTAGATCGAAGAAATTATCGTAAATTCCTATTTCTTCAATTCCAAACATATCTTTTAATAATTCGTATAATTGTTGTTCAATTTCATTAGTTGGTGGTCTATACGTTGTGGAAACATCTGAACGATTCTGCTTTAATCTATTCTTACTTCCTTTTTCCAATAGTTCATTATAATAGTTGGCACCATTTAAAAGTTTCCAATGTAAATCTATTGGAGAAACCACAACTTGTTGTTGATTTCTATTGATAATACTACGGAATACCTTTAAGCCCTCTTCTACAGTTACACCATCATGTAATACACTTTCCATATCCATATTAAATTGCTTTGCCCATATTTCAGCAGACTTAAGTGACATACCCACCTCTTGCCAATCTGGCCAGTTAATAGCTACAGTGAACACTCCATCATGAGCCCGCTTATAAAACGCAAATGCATCTAAAAATTCATTCGCTGCATTATAACCACTCTGACCAAATTTCATATGATACGCCACATTACCAATTGATGAACATAATACGAAGAAATCAATTGGTTCATCTTTTAATAAAGCATCGAGCACTAGTGTACCTTTAATTTTCGGAGCTAAAATTTTATTATTAGATTCTTTTTCCCGATTCATCATAATACCTAGATAATCAGCAACACCTGCTGCATGAATTACGCCATTAATAGAACCAAAACGAGATTTAGCCTTTTCAATTGCCTGTTTCATATCATCTTGATTGGAAACATCAGCACTTAGGATCATGTATTCTGCACCTTGAGACTCCATTGTCAACAAATCAGAAATAACTCGGCTTACACGCTCGTCTTTATTTTCTAGGTACTGTTCCCATTGATTACGAGGTGGGAACTCTGAGCGGCCAATCAATATAAGTTTGACATTTGGTACTCTATTAGCTAAATCTTTTGCAATTTCAAATCCAATTCCACCAAGTCCACCAGTAATTAGATAGACGCCACTCTCTCGTAATCTATCAATTTCTACATCTTCTTCCTCAAAAGGACTTTGAATAATCGTTTGCGCCCATCGATGACGTCCTCGATAAGCTACAACTATATCAGTAGAATCCACAAAACTCTCCATTAAACCCGCTTCTTCAAACATTTGTTGAGAATCTGTATCCATATCAATGGTACGACATTTTATATTTTGAAACTCAAGATTGCATATTTTTGAAAAGCCTAGAATTGTAGCTTGCTCTGGTTTTAAATTCAGCTCTGTACCTGTAACTTCGAACATACGGTCAGTAAAGATATTTAACTGTAATGCTCCCTCATAATTAATTTTCCCAATTGCTTGTGCAATATAAAGTAACGAATAATATCCTTCATCCATTGATCGTTCAATTCTCTCTTGATCGAGAATAACCTCATTAACTGGATTAAAGCTCCAAGCATGTATAATCTTATTTGGTAATAAATCTTTTTGTTCTAATTCTGAAAATAGCATTTCATAATGCATTTTTTGAGATGGACATATCGTATATAAACCGTCGGATTTTTCAGAGAAAATACCACCTGTTTTAACTTCAATTACATCATGACCTTCTCTTTTTAATTTTTCTATTAGTCGATTGAATCGATTTAGATGATCATTGAAAATAAGCCATTTATATTTTTGTTCTTTCTTTATTTGTATAGATTTTAATGTTTTGCGTTCCCAAGAAGGCAAATAAAACCAGTCTTTAATATTAGTCTGTTTATTATGGCCTCTTGTTTCCTGAGTTAAACTCTGAGATTGAGTATTAAAAAATGGATCAGCTTTAAATCGTTTTTTCATGAAAGGATACGTTGGTAAATCTAATAACCTTTTATTCTCACTGTTATTAAAAGTATTCCAATTTATAGTTCCACCTTGCATCCATAACCGTCCCATTTGCTTGCATAAAAGCTCGAAGTCATTTGATTTATCCAGAGGATGACGTAACATGTTTAAAGCCAATTGATCTTTACTTCTATTTAAATGTTTTAATACAAAAGTTGATAATGCATTACCTGGGCCAATCTCAAGGCAAATTACATTTTTTAAATGAAAAATTTCAGATAATCCCTTTGAAAATTGAACAGTACTTCGTAGATGCTGTGCCCAATAAGAAGGTGATGTGGCTTGATTTGCTGTAATCATTTCACCTGTAACATTAGATATATAAGGTATTTTAGGACTTGATAATTTTATATTTCCTACAGCTTGCTCAAATGAATCTAGAACTTCATCCATCATTCGAGAATGGAAAGCATGCGAAGTAAATAGACGCGTTGTCTTTACTCCATGATTTAAAAGTAATTCCTCAATTTTATTGATTGAAAGTACAGTACCAGAAATTACTGAATGTTGAGAGGAATTTACAGCTGCTATATCTACATCATCTGTTATATAGGTTTGTAATTCTTCAACAGATAAATTTACACTTAGCATAGCGCCTTCTGGTACGCTATTCATTAACTTCCCTCTAATCATTACTAAATGTAATGCATCTTCATAAGACATCACTTCTGCTAAACAAGCTGCTACAAACTCACCAATACTATGGCCAAACATTACCCTTGGATAAACTCCCCAATTCATTAGAAGCTTGGCTAATGCATATTCAATAGTGAATAGTAGAGGTTGCGTCATTGAAGTTCTATTTAACTGTTCAGTTGCTTTATCCTCTGTCTCCTTTGTAGGATACAAAATATTTTTCATGTCTATATCTAGCCAATTTGAGAGTAAGGCTAAACCTTGATCAACGTGTTCACGAAATACAGGTTCATTTTCATATAAATCTCTACCCATATTGATATACTGTGATCCTTGCCCTGAAAAAAGAAAGGCTAAAGGTCTACTCTCCATTGCGTTTGTTTTCTCTAGTCCTGTATCAACAAGTTTTTCTATGGCATCCTCTATTCCATTAGCAACTACAGCAGTTCTATATGGAAATTCACGACGACCTTTTTGTAATGTATAAGCTGTATCAGATAGTGATATCTCTGGATTCTCCTTCAAATACAATAATAGATCGTTAGTAGCTTTATCTAAAGATTCCTCTTTTTTTGCTGAAACAGTTAATAAGTTCCAAGATTGTTTTTCAAAATTCTTAGCATTGTCAGGAACAGACTCTAACACTATATGTGCATTAGTTCCACCCATCCCAAACGAACTAACACCCGCTCTTCTTACCTCTTCTTTCCATGGGATAAGTTCCGTATTTACACGAAACGGATTTTTCCCAAAATCAATGCTAGGGTTTGGGTTATTATAATGAAGGCTCGGCGGAATTTTCTTGTTTTTCAAAGCTAAGACCGTCTTTATAAATCCTCCAACTCCTGCTGCAGCATCTAAATGTCCAATGTTCGTCTTCACTGATCCAATTAAAACTCTACCTGGTTCTTGCTTACCAAAAGCTAACTTCAATGCTTCTACTTCTATAGGATCACCTAGTTGCGTACCAGTACCATGAGTTTCTATATATGAGATTTCTTCAGGCTTAACACCAGCTATTTTATGAGCCGATTTTATAACAGCAGCTTGTCCATCAACCCCTGGCGCTGTAAATCCAGCCTTATTGGACCCATCATTGTTTACTGCAGCTCCTTTAATAACTCCATGTATTAAATTTCCATCTCGAAGAGCGTCCTCTAACCTTTTCAGTACTACAATACCAGCACCATTTCCACCCACTGTTCCTTGCGCATCCTTATCAAAAGCACGACAATGACCATCTGGTGAGAAAATCATACCATCTTCATATAAATATCCTGTTTTTGTTGGATAAGTTATACTTACTCCCCCGGCCAAGGCTATATCGCATCGTCCATCGATAAGATCTGCCCATGCATTTTGAATAGCAACTAAGGAGGTAGAACAAGCAGTTTGTACTGTAATCGCTGGTCCTTTTAGATTTAATTTATAAGCCAATCGAGTAGCAAAGAAATCTTTTTCGTTTAACAACATTGCTTGGAAATCTTCTAATGTATTAGAAGATTCACTAGCAATAGAACGAAGCCAGTGGAAATTTGGTGATCCTCCAACATAAACTCCTGTATTCATATGAGAAGAATTAACCTCACCTGCTTGTTCTAGTGCTTCCCATGCGCATTCATGAAGTATACGCAGTTGTGGATCCATCATTTCAGCTTCTTTTAGACTGTAATCAAAAAATTCATTATCAAATGCATCTACATCTTCTAAATACCCTTTAGATTTTATATAATTAGGCTTTTGAATCACTTCTTTTGGTATGCCCATCTCACTAAGCTCTTCATCTGTAAATGTTCGAATGGATTCTATCCCTTGTTCTAAATTTGACCAGAATTGTTTAAGATTAGAAGCGCCTGGCATACGAACCGCCATACCAACCACTGCTACATCATTTTTATTCATAGATAAAAGATTTTCTTTCTTAACTTCTTCAGGTTGGCAGTCCATATCATTATCACTTCTAAAGTAGGAAGCTTGATCATGAACCGTTGGGTATCGGAATAACATAGGCATTGTAAGTTCTTTTTCAAACTTGCTTCGTAAACGAGAGAACAATCGAACCATTTTTAAGGAGTTCCCTCCAACATCAAAGAAATTATCATACAATCCTACTTTTTCTACCCCCAAAACTTCCTTCCAAACATCAGCTACTGTTGTTTCAAGCTCATCTAGCAAATCATTTGGTTGTACTAACTTAGTAGGCTTAGGTAAAGCACTACGATTAACTTTTCCATTCGTAGTTAATGGCATTTCACTTAAAAGCACAAAATACATAGGTATCATATACGAAGGTATTTTGTCAGTAAGATAATAACGTAATTCATTTTGAGATATATCTTGATCAGTTAGTATATAAGCACACAGTTCTTGCTCCTCTCCAAAAGCAATAGATAAAACTACCGCTTCCTTCACATCCGCATGCTGTTGTAAATGATGTTCTATTTCTCCTGTTTCGATTCGATAACCACGTATCTTCACTTGATGATCACTACGACCTATATACTCCATCTCGCCATTTTCAAGAATACGAACTAAATCTCCTGATCTATATAATCTTTCACTTGGATTATAAGGATTCTGTATAAAACGTTCACTGTTTAGTTCAGGACGATTTAGATATCCCCGCGCAACTCCATATCCTCCAACATAAAGTTCCCCTTGCATTCCCTTAGGTGTAGGATTCATATGTTTGTCAAATACATAGCACGAATACGTAGGAAGAGGCACGCCTATAGCACTAAGATTACTGTGCATTTCTTTTTCTCCAATTTCCTTATAAGTAACATGTACTGTCGTCTCAGTTATTCCATACATATTTACTATGACCGTATTAGGTGAACGCTTAAACCAACTTTGCAGTAAACCTGGCTTCAGCATTTCCCCTCCAAATGTAATTAACCTAATTTTAAAAGCGAGTTTAGGCATCTCTTCAACTACTTGTTGAAAAACATAGAATGCAGATGGAGTTTGATTCAATACCGTTACTCCCTCATCTGCAATCAACTGAGCAAGTTTATACGTATCACGGATTGTTTCTTTTGTTGCCAGGACAAGACGTCCACCATAAGTAAGTGATCCAAATATCTCCCAAACTGACATATCAAAACAGAAAGAATGAAATAGTAACCACACATCATTACTAGAGAATTTAAAACTATTTGGTTGATGCATGACAAGTTGTATTACATTACTATGTTCAATCATAACCCCTTTAGGACGTCCTGTTGTTCCAGAAGTATAAATGACATATGCTAAATTATTTGGGGCAACATCTACTCTCTCGAAATCTTGCATCGGTGTCTCATTAAGTTCTTCAATAAAAAGCATTGTGCTATCAAATTTAACTTTATCCTCAAATAAATTTGAGGTTATTATTACATTTGAACCACTATCTTGAAGAATAAAATCAATTCGTTCCTGAGGATAATCAGGATCAATTGGAACATAAGCCCCACCTGCTTTTAAAATACCAAGTAGAGAGATAATCATATTAAATGAGTAATCCAACATTACAACTACTGGAGAATCTAAAGTTACACCTTCTTTTAAAAGAGCAAATGCCACTTTATCCGCACGCTCATTCAACTCTCCATAAGTCATCTCACTATTCTCAAATGTAAGTGCTACTCTCTCGGGATGCTTTTCAGCTTGCATCTCAATTAATTGATGAAGTGTTGTGTGTGGGAATGTAGCACTTTGATTTTGACCACCTTGAAGCAAAAACTTTTCTTCTGCCTCATCTAACATTTTAAGAGTTTGTATTGGTTGTCCTTCATCTAAAAGCATTGAATCTAATAGCTGTATAAAATGGTTAGTTATACTGATAATAATAGATTCATCAAATACATCTTCAGGCCACATCATTGCAAGTTTAATAGAATCGAAACACTCTATTGAGACGGTTAAATCATAGTTGGTCATTTCATTTACTTCATAACCTGAAATTCTTACACTTTCATCAATTTCTTTCAGCTTTTCTATATCAAGAGGATAATTCTCAACTACCATAATAGTGTCGAATGACACGTTTAAATCAACAATTGGAGTCGTTTCATATTCAGTTCTTCTTTGGACATCACTTTGAATTCTTTGTAAAAGATCTGAAACAGTCATTCTCCCATCAGCACTTACACGAAGTGGTGGTGTATTTATAAATAAACCTACCATTTCACTCAGACCGTGCATTGGAATTGAACGCCCGGATACTGTTGTACCGAATATTACGTCCTCTGAATTTTTGTACCTTTGTAATAATAGACCCCAGGCTGTATAGAATAATGTAGCCAATGTTACACCTTGATTACTTGCAAAACTTCGAAATCTATCACTTAGCTCTTTATCTATCTCTTTTACATATGTTTTTGCTTTTTTTAGTTGATTAGAATTTTTATTGGATAAATTTATTTGTTCAGTTAATTCATTTAAATATTGTTCCCAAAAAAGCTTTTGTTTTGATTTATCTTGTTTTTGTTGCCATAGTATATATTCTTTAAATTTCTTTTTATTTATAGATGATGGTACATCTCCCTTTATTAACTCTCGATATACCTTAATAAACTCTTGTAAAATAATACTATTACTCCAACCATCAAACAAAATATGATGATGACGTAAAACCATTTCATATTCGCCTTCGTTCAAGTGGCATAGTTCAATAGAAAAGGGAACTGTTTGTAAATCAAAGCTTTCTGTATCATTAGAGACTTTACCATCACTATATATAATGTTCGGAGTATGCTCTTTTAGTATAAGTTGTACAGGTTGTTTAACTTTTTCCCATCGAAAAATTGTACGCAGCATTTCATTTTCCCGCGTTACATAATTCCACGCCTCTTCAAATTTTGGAATATTAATTTTTCCAGTTAAGCAAAGTCGAAGTTCTTCATGATATAGCTTTCCTTTGGGTTCTTTCAAATAATGATAAAGAATACCTTCCTGCACTGGTGTAAGGGCGATTACATCTTCAATATCTTCTTTATGAATCTTTACTGCTTTCCTCATTAACAGAACCTCCTACAAGTGTGGTATGGTGTGAATATTTATCGGAACCTAATAAGGCAAGTGCTTTTCTATCTATCTTTCCGCTATCCGTTAATGGCATTTCATTTACACGTACAAAACTGTTAGGTATCATATAATCTGGTAAAAATAAGCGAAGATATTTTTTTACCCTCTCTAACTCAATATCATTTTCTGACTCATAGAAAGCTATTAACTTAACTACCATCTCTGATTCTTGTCTTACAATTACCGCACATTGTAAAACTCCTTCACAAGACATTAAACACGATTCTATTTCCCCTAACTCAATACGAAGCCCATTAACTTTAACTTGAAAATCAATTCTTCCATGAAACTCAATATTCCCATCCGATCTTATTAAAGCTAAGTCACCGGTTTTATATATACGGGTATCAAGGGAATATTGTACAAACTTTTCTGCCGTTAATTGGGGCCTATTTACATATCCACGTGCTAATCCTATACCTGCGATACATAATTCTCCTATATGACCTTCCGGAAGTTTATTACCATATTTATCAACAACAAACATATCAATATTCTTAATTGGTCGCCCTATTGGAACGCTCCCTTCTGTAATCTCATGTGTCGGACAATCATAAGCAGTCACATCAATGGTTGCTTCAGTAGGTCCGTACAGATTAGTAAGAAGTGTACCATTAGAGAAATTTAGCAACTTGTTAAAACGGTTTACATGTTGAGACAGTAGTGCCTCACCACTTACAAATACTTGTTTCAACGATTTTATTCGGTTAGTTTCACATGTCACATCAAGATAGTGTAAAAATGCACTTAACATAGATGGTACAAAATGCATAATTGTCACGTCATTACTTTCAGTTGTCTCAATAATAGCCTGTGGAAACTTCTCCATTCCCGGCGCAAGAATACATACTTTGGCTCCAACTATGGCCCACCAGAACATCTCCCATACGGATACATCAAATGTATAAGGGGTCTTTTGTAATATAGTATCCTTTGAACTAATTGGATAAGCCTCTTGCATCCACTCAATTCGATTTATTAAGGCCGAATGCTCAATCATAACACCCTTAGGTTTCCCTGTTGAACCGGAAGTGTATATTACGTACACAAGATCAGAGGGTTTGTTAATACACTCTAGATTTTCACCCTTTCCTTCATAGGAAATCGAATCTAAAGCCAACATATCAGCTTTCAAACTATCTTGAAAACGATGTAGGATTTGCTTTTGCGTAAGTATTAATTTAGCACCGCTATCTTCTATAATGAATTGTAATCGTGATGATGGATGATTCGGGGAAAGCGGAAGATATGCTCCGCCTGCTTTCAATATCCCGAAAATTCCGACAACCATTTCGATAGATCGCTCTACCATAATACCTACAACTGTATCTGGACCAACTCCACCTTCACGTAAAAGACGAGCTAATTGGTTACTTTTTTCATTTAATTCCTTATAGGTTAATGTTTCTTTTTTAAAGATAACAGCAACCTCATCTGGCGTACGGACTACTTGTTCTTCAAACAGCTTTTGTATACATGTACTCATCCGGGTTGTATCACTCCTTTAGTTACAGGTATTTTTTCAATGGCACGTTTCGCTTTTTTAGCAAATCCCTTACCAAGTAATAGCTGATGAATCTGATTACTCCCCTCAACGATCTCCATTGTTTTAGAATCTCTAAAGCACCTTGATATTGAATAATTATCATTACAACCAAGTGCTCCCATAATCTGTACAGCATTCGTTGAATGCCTTGTACCTGAGCGCGATGCAAAATATTTTGCAATCATAATCTTTTCAGTAGCATCAGCTCGATGTTCATTTTTGGCCTTACAAGCTTCTAAACTAAGGAGTATAGAAGCTTCTAAATCTACTCCCATATCCGTAACCATATGTGAAATCATGCCATGATCAATTAGAGAGTTACCAAATGCGCTTCTATGTAATACATGATTCCCACAGATTTCTAAACAAGTACGTAATACACCAAGAGCAGCAAAGGCAATTGAAATACGCCCAAATTCTAAAGCATACGGTGCAAGGTAAGTAAAAGCAAACCCTGGTCTACCAATGATATTTTCTAAAGGTATTTCTACATTATTGAATTCAATTTCTGCCAAATATGCAGCTTTAAATCCAAGCATGTCTCTTATATGAGTAACATTTACACCCGCACTATCTTTTGGTACTAAACAGGCAATTGGTTGTTCACCATTTAGTTTTCCAAATACCAAAAACACATCAGCAGCTGCACCAAAAGTGATCCACTTCTTCACTCCATTAAGTATTAATTTATCCCCGTGTTGATCGAAGTTCGTTTTAATCATATTTAAATCTGATCCTGCTCCAGGTTCAGTAAGAGCTAATGCAGCTATTTGATTACCAGATGCAAGTAATGGTAACCACTGATTTTTTTGATTTTCTGTTCCCCATTTTAAAATCGTTTCTGTTACCATCGTATGGACATTAAATAATCCCGAAAGAGAGACACTACCTCTTGCTATTGCTTCAGTAAATAACCCATACGTTACATAATCCCATTCTAATCCACCATACTCCGCTGGAAGTGTTCCACCTAAATAACCATTTTTAGCACAAGTCTTTATTATGTCTGATGGAATGCCCTGTTCAATCTCCCAACTATTAGCGTGAGGTTCTATATTTTCACAAACAAAATCCAAAAAATTCTGATACATTTTATATTGAGATGGCTCTAAGTATTGTTTCATGTCCATTACCGAACCATTTGCTTATTTCTTATAAAATTACCAATAGAATTTACAGACTTATAGTTATCCATATCTAAGTCATCCATAGTTACCTTTATGGCAAATTCTTTTTCAAGAAAAGTCATCAATTGGATTGCAAATAAAGAATTAACTAGTCCTTCTTCAAAAATCTCAGTATCATCATTAAATTCAATACCTACATGATCTTGAATATACATATGAATAATTTGTTCTAAATTTTTATCTTGCATTTTATACACCCCTATTTGTAATTTTTAATTTTAATAAGCGTAAAAACCTTTACCACTCTTTCTACCACATTCACCTGCATCTACCATCTTTTTAAGTAATGGGCAACATCTAAACTTTGGATCTTGATATTCCTCATAAAGTACATTTAATGAATGTAATACTGTATCTAACCCAATTAAATCTGCTGTTTCTAATGGACCCATTGTGTGTCCGAAGCATTTTTTAAATATATCGTCTACCTGTTTAGGTGTTGCTACACCATCCATTACAACCCAAGCTGATTCATTCATGAATAAGTGGGAGATACGGTTAGAAACAAAACCAGTCTGATCATTAACAACAATTGCATCTTTATCTAATTGTTTGAGGAAAGATTGAGCTTTCTCGACCGTTTCATCTGAAGTTAAATGCCCTCTAATAACTTCTATAGATGGTTTCATATATACCGGATTCATAAAATGCATTCCTATTATTTTATCTGGACGCTTTGTTACTCCTCCTACTTTTGTTATTGAGATACAAGACGTATTGACTCCGAAAATTGTATCCTTTTTACATATCTCATCTAATCTTCTATAGATCGGCTCTTTAATTTGCCAGTTTTCTGGAACATTCTCTACTATATAATCACATTCAGCCACTTCATCAAGATTAGTCGAGCTACTTATTAACGAAAGTACTTCTTCCTTATGCATTCTAGGAAATGCTTTATTAATCAGGGGAGCAAAGCGAACTGTCTCTAATATTTTCTCTTCCGCTTTTTCTAACTGCTCTTCTGTAACATCAATTAATACCGTTTCTAGACCATGCAGCACTAAATCTACTGCCATGCCGATCCCCATTGTTCCAGCACCTACAATACCAATTTTCTTGAACATTTATCCATCATCGCTCCCTTAATATATTTATAATTTATATCTAAAAACTTTTACATTGAAGAACTCTTTGCAGGTAACGTTTTTGTTCTCTCTCTTTAATCTGTTTTTCAGTAAGTGCTGTTTTCATCATTTGGATTGCTTCTTCTACATCACTTTTCTCCACTGAATACCCCGAATTAATTTTTTCTTCGAATTGACTTTGGACCTTTTGAAATGGGCGTACTACCTTTTTCTGATACTCACTTAAATCTGTATTATAATTTTTTGTACTTACAACTACAGTTAAACACCCTGATATTACTTCTTCATAATCAGATTCTTGTAATGTAAAAGAATTTTTTGTATTTAGGATATCTTTCTCCCTTTCATAATTACATGTCGATATAGCAGGGTTAATAGCTTGCAGAAGATACTTCAAGACTTCCTTTGGTCCCATTTCAATAGCTTTCATCGACCCTTGATTCATTAGATAGTGAATCATGTCCAACCATTTCACAGGCTTTATTAATTGTAAGTAAAGGTTTTCTCTAATATTTTCTACACCTTTATACATTGAACTATCATGATTCGCTATGACAGGTACTAATGGCTGTTTCATATCTATATTTTCTAGTACACTCTTATATTTTTCAGCAGCAGGTTGCATCATAGGAGAATGAAATGGCCCACTTAATTTAAGGGGGATTGCAATTCCCCCATGCTCTACTACCATTTCACAAGCTAACTGAACCGCAGAGTTTGTACCAGAAATTGATGTTTTATTTGGAGTGTCATAAGCCGATATATATACTTCCTGTCCCTTGGTTAACAATTCTGAACAAATACCTTCAACAATTTCTGGAGCAAGATTGTTAACCCATGCCATAGTTCCATCTATAGTCAATGCATAGCTACTCAAAATCGTACTACGTTCTTGTACTAATTTTAAGGTATCTGAAAATGCAATTGCTCCAGAAGCACATAGAGCTGTATATTCTCCCAAAGAATATCCAATCATTGCCTCTGGTTTATTGCCTATTTCTTGTTCAAAAACTCGAAAAGCTGCCATGCTAGTTGTTACTAAAGCTGTCTGTGAATTTTGTAACTTTTCAAGGTCAGCTTTGTATATCTTCTCCATACAAAGAGAAGCCATGTCTATTTTTAGAGTGTCACTTGCTTCTTCAAATATCTCACGTGCTACAGGGAAGTTTTCATAAAGGTACTTACCCATTCCAGAATAATGGGATCCTACGCCAGGAAACATAAATACAATATTCATCTTTTTATCTCCCTTATTTTCATCTTAAGCTATCTTCAACTCTATCTAATAAAGCTCGTCCCTCTTCAGTTTTTCTTAAATTCACTAAATCAACTACATAGCGAATATCTGATACATCATTCCATCCTAGATCTAGTGCAAGATTCATATGCTTTAACGAAAGATCGATTCTATCAATTAATGAATAACCACATGAAAGTAAAAAGTGATGCCATGCATTTAAATCTCCTATAGTACGAGCTTTTTGTACAAACTCACTAGCTTTATTAAAATTTGAATAGTATCTTAATTGATGGTACGCGGTAAAAATGAAATTATCTAATTCGTTATAAGGAAACACATAAGCTGTATAGGTTTGAAGATTTGTGAATCCAACTTTTCCCGCTAGTTTAATAGATGGAATACGAAAATCCTCCGTCTTCCAATGTGGTGTTCTTCCTTGTTTTAAACAGTCATCCAAAAATGCTCTTGCAGCCAACCAAGCATACCCTTTACCTCTCTGGAATAAATCATAAGTATTAATTCCAATTTCCACATCAGTATCTGTTGCAAAAACCGATAAGCAACTAGTTACAACTTGTTCATGTACCATTACTACATAACCAAATCCATTTTGGATGAAATCCTGAGTTGACTCCCAAAAATCAACAATATCATCCCGTACCATTGCGAACTTTTTATCTGATAGCATGTCGATTGTAATACGTTCCACCGTTACCTCATCAGGCATATTAGGTTTAGATAACTTATTATAAGACTCCGGATCAAAAGTAAATGTTACTCGAGTGTAAGGTTTAGGAATAAACATTTGCAATTGTTCCTCGACAACCTGTTTCCATTTTGATTCGGGTAATAATTCAACCTGAAAAAAGTCATCCCCTATCTGCTCAGCCTCAGGTGCAATTACTTCTTTAATAAAAGTTGGTAGACTTGAAACAAAATTACTTGTAGGATCACCTAATAAATAAAAAATTTCTTGTTCTGCCCATACAAGTGCACATCTAGGGTTATTAGGATTATCCACATAAATATGTCCCTTATTGTAACCATGAGCTATACCGTTAAGTATTGGATGGTTCTTATAATCAACGAGAAGTGGAGATATTTGTTTGAATTCATCCTTTTCTTTTACCAATTCATAAATCATATTCTTAAAAGTCCTCCCTTTTGAGAACAAGTGTGAAGTGCATGCTGCGCAATAATTGGCTGAAGTACCTGCGAAGTACCTTCAATAATTTCTAAAACCTTTGCTTCCCTAAATAAACGCTCAACAGGATATTCTCTTGAAAATCCGTTTCCACCAAACACTTGTACAGCGTCTGTGGCTACCTTCATAGCCATCTTTGAGGCAAAATATTTTGCAATGGTTGTTTCAATTACAGCATCAGTATGTCTATCCTGACGCTTTTTCCCAGCCTCTTGGCATAACGAACGAGCTGCTTTTATATTTACACTTGCTTCTGCTAAAATTGTTTGAATTACTTCATATTCACATATATATTTATTTCCTTGTTTTCTTCTTCTTGAATAAGCTACCATTGCTTCTAGTGCTTCTTGAGCAATAGCTACTCCCGCCCAGGCAATACTATATCTACCATGATCAAGAGCTGTGTTAACTACATAACTCCATCCACCCCCAATTGGTCCTAACAAATTTTCAGCTGGTACCTTTACATCTTGCAAATGAATCTCAGCTATATGCGAGGAATTACTTGCTAACAGTTTACTCATTTTATTTGTAGAAACACCCGTCATTGACCGTTCAACAATAAAGGCGCTAACTTTTCCCTCACTAGACGCAAAAACTAAAAAACAATCCGCAATGTCAGCAAAAGAAATCCATTTTTTGTGCCCATTAAGAATAAAATGATCATTAACTTGTTTATAGGAAGTTCCAACAGCTTTTGCATCAGAACCAACCTCTGGCTCAGTTAGGGCAAATGAAAATAATAGGTTCCCCTTTGCCATCTCAGGTAACCACTTTCTCTTTTGCTCTTGAGTCCCCCACCTTTTAATTGATTCCCCTACTAAAGATACATGAACTGTAAGTAATTCACGAACCGAATTACAAGCTTTACCAATGATTTCAGTAAGACGACCATAATCTAAAGAATCAAGAGAAAGTCCCCCATATTCTTTTGGTATCGTTGCACCCAATACACCATAACTTGAGAGTTCTTGTATCACATCATAGGGAAGCTCTTCATTACTTTCAAACTCACTTGCTCGAGGCCGAAGCCTCTTTTCCGCAAACTCATCAACTACTCCCAGAATCCCTTCTGCATTACTCATACCGTGAAATTTCCATTCTTCTTTTTGTTAATTAGATCAACCATATTATTAATAGTAGAAAAGTTAATAATATCAAGTTCATCATTATCTACTACTATATCAAACTCCGTTTCTATGAAATTTAACATTTGCATAGCAAAGAGCGAATTTACATAACCTTTTTCAAATATGTTGTCATCATTAGCAACAATAGTTTCCTCTGCATTAAAAATAATAAGATTTTTTTTAATGTATTGACGTATTTTTTCATGATTATCCATGTAATTACTCCTTCTGAGACCTGGGAAATCAATTAACCAATATCCCAATTAAAATCGGTCTCTATTTTTATTTTTTCTTTCTCCTGAGTCGCAGATAAAACAAGTTCTTTTTCCTCACTTGTTAACATTTGAATATCTTTTAGACTAACATTAGGGTGAGTTGTTATTTCTTCTAATAGAAGGTTAAATCGCCGTCCAAATTCTACTATTGTTGATTTATCAAATAAAGATGTAGCATATTCAAAAGTGAATTCATATATATCTTTATTTTCTTCAGCAATAAGAGTTAAATCAAACTTACTTGTTAGTGTATCTGTGTTTGTTTCCGTGCTAATTTCTAATCCATCCACAACTGTTTGTTTTTCATCCGAATTTTGTAATACAAACATGACATCAAATAAAGCACTTCGGCTTAAGTCTCTAGAAAGATCTAATTTTTCCACTAATTGATCAAATGGATACACCTGATGTTCGAAAGCTTCTAACGTATCGTTTTTCACTTTTTTCAAGTGATTAATAAAAGATTGATCGGGATTTATTTGATAACGTAATGCAATTGTATTTACAAACAGCCCCATAAGAGGTAATAAATCAGCATGCGGCCTACCTGCAACTGGTGATCCTATAATGACATCCTTTTGTTCCCCATGCTTGTACAGAAAAATAGTGAAAGTAGCCATTAGTAACATAAAAGGTGTCGTATCAATTTCTAGTGCTATTTTTTTTATTTTTTGAGTAATTTCCTTGTTTACTTGGAAATTGTATTGTTCGCCCTCAAAACTCTTTACTGGTGGTCGACCTCGATCGTATGGTAATTCAAGAACTGGTATTTCCCCTGAGAATAATTCCTCCCAGTATTTCTTATGGATATCAAATTCTTTAGAAGATAATAATTTTTGTTCCCACACAGCATAATCTTTATATTGCAAACGATTTTCCGGCAATGTTTCCCCAGCATATAGGGTCTTAAAATCATGCATAAAGATACTTAAAGACACACCATCTGTTATGATGTGATGAAGGTCAATTACAAGTAAATAACTATTATCTTTTAACTCCTTTAGTCCAGCCCGCATTAACGGAATCTTAGAAAGATTGAATGGTTGTAACCATTCTTTATAATCTCCCTTTATCATTTCTAGCTCGAATGTTACTTGTTCTAATACTCTCTGTACTAATTGATCCCCCTGCCACTCAAACTGTGTTCTGAGTATTTCATGGCGTTTAATAAGCTTTTCAAAGACTAATTCTATCCTTTTCCGGTCCACCGTTCCTTTAAGAATAAAACAACTTGGTACATTGTATGTCATCTGTACCCCATCCATCTCTTGTAATAACATCATTCTTTTTTGAGTCGATGAAACCGGGTATACCTCAGATTCCGGTACTATTTCTATCTCTTGCAACCTATTTTCTTTTGAATTTTTAATAAAATGACTTAAAGTTCTTATTGTTGGATACTCAAAAAGATTTGCTAATGATAATTGCACATTAAATTCTTTCCATATTTTAGCGTTGATTACAGTAGCATGAAGGGAATGACCACCAAGTGCGAAAAAATTATCTTCCACACCAATACAAGGATTACCTATAACTTCTTTCCATATATCAACTAGCTTTCTCTCCATATCATCGAGTGGTTTTACATAATTAGTAGTCTCCATCGATGGAGAAGAATCTATAATTACATTCTTTGTATTACCTTCTATAACAGAAATAAGAAATGTCATTATTTGTTCAGCTAAATTTTGCTCGTATTCTGCAGCATGGTGAATTTTATCTGAAATATTTACTATTCCTTCTTTAGTTACTGATTTTGTTAAGTGCATTTTTATCAATGATCCACGAATTACTCCCCAATTGGCAGCTGCTGTCTTCATAGATTCAGCGATAGTTTGGAAGTCCGAGTGATAATGCTCACCAAGAAACGAAAGCATTTTGGAAAACTTTACTCGGCCATCTACAACTTGACCCAAATGTGAGAATAACGGAACATCATTAAAGTCTAAATATCCATCTGTCTCTTTATTCAAATCAAACCTACTTATTAGTTGCGTAGCAAAAAGGTGCATTTGTAAAAAAATATGTTTTTCATCTTTTATATGTTTTATCCAATTTGACAAATCAGTTGTAATCGATTGAATGTCTGTGATCTCATCTTCAGTAACTTTTAAAGTACTTACTTTTTGATAACCCTTATGAAAAAGTTCTGTTGAAAGTTTTGCATTTTTAACCATAAAATATGGATCGGTAATAATTAAAGCATCTTCTTCGGGCTCATATCCTACAACAATAAATGAATGAACAATATGATTTTTTAGATAATTCTCATCCCAAGGAAGCCAGTATGCATTCATGGTTACCACCACAGGAAATCCCGAGTATAATTGTTCTAATATAATTTCAAATCCTTCATCGGATGAATCTGTATCAAATATAGTACTTTTTATACCATGATATTTTTCTAAATCACTTACAAAATAACCAGACTCTGTATATAAACCATCCCCTAAATTTCCATTATCGACAGGAGAAAAACCAAAATCCCATAATCTAGCGTACATTAAATAATGTTTACGCTTAAACCAATTAGCTAACGTAGCAATTACATCATCAATACAATTCTGTTCAGAACTTTTACAAGGCTCAACATCATATAAGATTGAAGAAGTATAATTTCCCATTTACTCACCTCTATATTTTTACCAACAGGAAAAACTATTGTAATTTGGTTATTTCTCTATACTAAGTTGACAGAGATATGTATATCTTCTTTAAAAAGCTATCAATTATTATTAACGCATTTAATATGAAGAATCTTATTTCTCGAATCACCTTTTTATTTTAATCATTTTAAAATAGGGAGGAGAATTCCCTAGCTCATAATCACCAGAATAAACACTAACATTCCAGAAAGCTAAGAGGGAAATCTCCTGTAATCCCACAGTATAGCAAGTGTAAATTTAAACTCTTAAAAGTCGCTTTTACAATATAAAGTAATACTAATTATTTTTCTTTTCTGCTATATAAGCCGCTAGTTGTTTAATATTTCGCTTTGTATATGCGACTAAGTCATCCGTATTAAGATTCTCGTTTTCTAAAGCAAGATCAAGCTCAATAGCTAGTAGAGAATTTCCTCCTAAGTCAAAGAAATCATCCTCTACACCGACAGCTTCAATCTTCAATATACTTTTCCATATTTCAACCAAACGAGATTCTAACTCATTACTAGGAGACATCCTACTCTCCTCCTCATTCTTAGGTAAAGATCTAGGTGAAGGTAAGGAATGTCGATCAACCTTTCCACTTGGTGTTAATGGTATGTTTTCAACTTCAACAAAGAAAGTAGGCATCATATAACTCGGAACTAATTTCGCAAGATGCAATTTCAAATCAGAAATGGATACAAGTGATTTTGCTACGAAATAAGCTACAAGCTTTTTCTGCCCATCTTCATCTTGAATGTCTACTATCACAGCTTCTTTAATTGCATGGTGTGAAGATAAAGCATCTAAAATTTCACCTGGCTCAATTCGATATCCTCTAATTTTTAATTGTTCATCATTTCTACCGAGGAATTCTATATTCCCATCAGGTAACCAGCGTGAAAGATCTCCTGTCCTGTACATTTTCTCCCCTTTTACAAATGGGTCTGGTAAAAACTTCTCTTCAGTTAATCTCATTTGATTTACATATCCCCTTGCAAGCCCTTCTCCCGCAATATACAGCTCTCCTACCGCACCAATAGGCTGAAGTCTCTGTTTTTGATTAAGTATATAAAGCCTTACATTCGGAATAGGCTTTCCAATAGGAATAGTATTATAGTTTTCACTTTCTTGAAGTGAAAACGTACTTGCGATAACTGTCGCCTCAGTAGGACCATACATATTTTCTATTTGAGTCGATAGTCGATGCTTTTTAAACTTATTAACCACCTCATGTGTCAAAGCTTCACCCGCAAGTAATATATACTTTACTTTATTTAAAACCTGGCTATTTTCATTATTAAGTGTATTTACGAAAGCTCTAAACATAGACGGTACAAAATTTAATAATTTCACATCATATTTATCTATAGTTCTTAAAATTGCTCTTGGGTTTCGATGTTCCCCATTTTCCATTATTACTAATTTACTACCTACTATGGTCCACCCAAATAACTCTAGAACAGATACATCAAATATATAAGGTGTCTTCAGTAAATACGTATCTGATTCATCCATAGGATATAAATGAGACATTGAAAATAAGAAATTCACAATACTACAATGTTCAATCATGACTCCTTTTGGTCTACCTGTAGAACCGGAGGTGTATAAAATATAAGCTAAGTTATTTGGTTTTCCAGTAACCTCCAGGTTGCTTGTATCACCAACGTACAAATTTTCTTGCTTTAAATCAATAATCTCTCCTACAAATGGAATTTCACCTACGTATTTAGATTCTGTAAGTACAAATTGAGGATTACAATCCTCTAAAATATGTTCCATTCGACGCTTTGGATATTCAGGATCAATTGGTACATATGCAGCTCCAGATTTTAGCGCAGCAAATATAGCTATAATCATTTCTACGGATCTTTCCACAACGATACCAATTCTAGTTTCCTGATCTACCCCTTTTTGTCTAAGAAAACGAGCAAGCTGATTTGCTCGATTATTGATATATGAATAACTGTACGATACATCATTTGAAATAACTGCGATTTCTTCTGGTTTATTTTCAACCTGATCCTCAAAAAATTGATGAACTAATTTACCCTGAGTAAAATCTATTTTTGTATTATTAAGTTCATTTAACATCCTTGTGGATTCACTTTTACTTAAAACATTAACGTCTTCAATTTTCGCTTCAGGATTAGCTACCATCCACTCTAGCGTATTTATAAAATGCATCATAAACCGCTCTATAGTTTGCGGATAATATAGTCCTGTCGCGTATTCCAATTCTAATCGTAGACCCTCTTCTTCCGGAAATACTTCTATACTCATATCTACCTTTGAAGCTTGGTGCTTAATTTCGTAAGATTTAAATGTAATATCTTTTATTTTTTCTGATGTTCTTCCGATATTCTGCATCACTAACATGACATCAAATACAGGATTCCGGTTAGTATGATAAGCCATGTCTAACTTATTTACTAACTCATCAAATGGGTATTCTTGATATTGAAATGCTTCTAGCGCATTTTCTTTTACTTCATTTAAGAATTGAATTATTGTCTTTTCGGCTTTAGGATGATTTCTCATAGGTAGTGTATTTACAAACATACCTATGATAGGCTCAAGATCATGATGAATTCTTCCTGCAATTGGAGAACCTACTATAATATCTTCCTGTTGTGTATACACATGCAATACTATATTTAGTGACGAAAGAAGTACCATATATAAAGTAGCTTCTCTTTCATCCGCAAAGGATTTTAATTTATTAGAAAGTTCAGGTGTTAGATGGAATACTAATCTATCACCTTCAAAAGTTTGATTTAGCCCACGTGGCTTATCGGTTGGGAACATAACAATTGGTAACTCACCTTTAAACTTATCTACCCAATACTCTTCAATTTCTTTCAGCCCTTCATCGTGTAAACGATTGGTTTGCCAATTGGCATAATCTTTGTATTGTATTTTAATAGGCTCTAAGGCTTTGCCTGAATATAAATCTATAAACTCTTTTTCTAACTTCGCTAAAGATACTCCATCTGCTATTATGTGATGAAGATCAAATAGTAGCAGATATTGATTGAATTCTAATTTCATTAAACCGACGCGCATAAGTGGAGCCCTATCTAGCTGAAAAGGACGAACAAATTCCTGTATTAACTCTTCAATTGTTGATCTATCAGATTTATATAAATGTTCAATTCTAATATCTAAACTATCATGAATAAATTGAACTGGTTCACCTTTAATAAATTGGAATGAAGTTCTTAATGATTCATGACGTTCCACTAATTCTTTGACACATTGTTCTGCCTTTATAAAATCAAACTCACCTTCAATTAACATTGCACCTGGTATATTGTAGGCAGTTCCTATTCCAGCAAAGCGGTTTAATATATATAATCTTTTTTGTGAAGAAGAAGCTTGATAAAATTCTCTATCAGGTACAATCTCAATTTGAGAATAATTTTTCTTCCCTTCATATTTCTCTATATACTCCGCTAATAGCATAATTGTAGGCCTTTGAAACATTTCACGTATAGGTACATCTACATCTAAACGTTTATATATGTGTGAAACAACAGAAGTAATTTGTAATGAATTACCTCCTAATTCGAAAAAGTTATCATTCACACCTATTTTCTCTATTCCAAGTACTACTTTCCATATCTCAGAGAGCATTTGTTCAATTTCATTACGTGGTTCAATAAATAAAGCTGTGGATTGCTCCCAAATTGGATCTGGAAGAGCTTTCCGATCTATTTTACCGTTTGATGAGATTGGAAACTGCTCAATCGGGATGATGTATGCAGGAATCATATAAAAAGGTAAATACTCTCTAAGGAATTGGCGTACCTCTTCTACTTTAGCTGAAGAATTCATAACAACATATGCACATAAAACCGGAGCATCTTCTCCCTCTTTTTTACGTGTAATTACAATAGCTTCACCAATTTCAGGATATCGTAATAGTTGCTTTTCTATTTCTCCCAATTCAATTCGTAATCCACGAATTTTGACTTGATCATCCATACGGCCTAAATATTCAAGATTTCCATCTGGTAACCAGCGAGCCAAATCTCCAGTACGATATACCTTGTCATCTATAATAGAAGAACCCTCTTTGTTGATTTGTATAAGAACAAATTTCTCCATAGTTAACTTAGGTTGATTTAAATAACCTCTTGCTAATCCTTCTCCTGAAATACACAATTCCCCAGGAATTCCAACGGGTTGTAATTGTTGATTATCACCCATAATATAAACTTTTTGATTAGCTAGAGGCCTTCCTATTGGTAATTGATTCATAAATTCTAACTCAGCGTGCTGAACATGATAACATGTAGAATCTACAGTTGTCTCTGTAGGTCCATAAGCATTTGTTAAATTTGGTCGGCAGTTTTCATTAAATAAACCAAGGAATTTCCGTGCTAATTTCGGTGGTAATTCCTCTCCAGCAATAATAAAATGTTTAAATGAATATTCTATTTCTTCATCTATAAAATTAGTTAATAATCGAAGATGCATCGGCGTTCCATCCGCGATATTTATTTGCTTTTCTTGATAAAAATTAATTAGCTTCTGCCCATCAGTTCTTGCTTCCTCAGGTACTATAAATAAACTATTTCCTAATAGAAGCGCACCAAACATGTTTTGTACTGAAGCGTCAAACTCAAAAGGTGAAACTAACCCGATTCGCATAGAAGAACTATATTTATCATATATTTCATTTTTTAACCCAAATATTAAATTTACAACACTACGATTTTCAACCATAATTCCTTTAGGATTACCTGTAGTTCCAGAGGTAAAAATAACATATGCCAAATCGTAAGGTGTACTTACTGAAGGGAAACTAACCAACTCTGTTTCAAGTAGTTCATTAAAACTCACCATACTACAATCCTGGATTTCTCTTGTAAAATCTTCACTAATAACCTCTGGTTTTACTATACAAAGTGGAGATTTACATTCTTTTAGCATCGCCTCTATCCGTTTATACGGCAAATATATGTTAATAGGTAAATAAGCAGCCCCACTTTTTAAAATACCTAGCATTGCAATGACTGCATCAATTGATCGATCCATCATAAGACCAACAATGTGTCCTTTTCCAATTCCTTTTTTATGTAGAGAACTGGCAACCAGATCTACCTTTTCTTTTAATTGAGCGTATGTTATTTCTCTTTTGTCATCAGAAACAGCAAGTTTATTTGGATTATGCATGACTTGTTCTTCAAATAACTGTATCACCGTTAAATGATGCGGGTAATCTAACTCAGTTTGATTAAATGCAATTAACTCTCTTATATCATTATCACTAACCCAATCTAAATCTATATGGGGCGTATTCGGTTGTAGTAAAGCTTGCTCTAACAAGTCTATAAAATGATGACCAAATCGCGTAACAGTAGATGTTTTGTATAGATGTTCATTAAAATACATATCACTTTCTATACACCCATTTACTTGGCGGAAAGAGAATATAATCTCAGCATTGCTCTCACTTAAATAATTTAAATCTTGAATTTCCTCTAGCAAAATTGCAGTACGGAATGGATAATTACGCCCCTCTGGAAGGTAGTTACTCAAAACCGGTTGTAAACTTTCCAATGGGAAATTTTGATGTTCTAAAGCATTAACCATTACTGTACTAACTTGCTGGAGAATTTGTCTAAATGTCATATGTTCCTCAAGACCATGTCTTAAAACTAACAAAGTATTAATAAGGTTAGTATCACTGTCTTGTTTTAAAACAGGTGTACCAATGCATATATCTTGCAATCTAGTATATTTATTTAACAGCAAAGTAAGTCCAGCAGTAAGAATCATGTGCAATTGAAGATCTGATCCATTTGCTAACTTTAAAATCTTCTCGGACAATTCCTCTTTTAGTTTTATGCTAACATTTGATAAATTCACCTGTTTGTTTGATGTCCGGTAATCATAAGGGAAATGGCAGTCAGCCAGTTCCCCTGATAAGTTTTCTAACCAAAATTCTCTTTCCTTTATTCGTTCATTTGCGGCAATTACTTTATCTTTATTCGCTATTCGTTCAACCATAGTTACTCACTCCTGACAATAATCAATTAAAAGTTAAAATCCCCAAAATCTACTGATACCTTAACTGGTTGCAGTTCTTGAATTTCTTGTTTAAATGAAATATCTTTTAATAAAATTTCAGGATGATCTACAATTTGTTCAAAAATCTCAACATAACGCTCACATAACTTTTGAACCGTGTCCCTAGTATATAAAGAGGTTGCATATTCCATAGTCAGTTCAATTGTATCTTCCAATTCAACCACTCTTAGCAATAAATCCATTTGCGCGCGCTTAAAGTCGTGATCATATGTCTTTAGTTCTAAACCATCGATAAACATATGATCTGCATCCATATTTTGCATAACAAATGAAACATCGAAAAGTGGGTTCCTATTATACGTTCCTTGAAGTCCTAATTGATTAACCAGGTCCTCATATTGACATTTTTGATGTTCAAACGCTTGTAAGACCTGTTCTTTTACTTCAAATAGGAATTGAGTAAACCTTTGTTCAGCTCTTGGATAATTCCTTATCCCTAACATGTTTACAAATACTCCTATAATATCTTGTAAATCCGCATGTGGGCGACCAGTAATTGGTGAACCAATAACAACATCCTCTTGGCCAGTATATTTACCTAGCAAAATATTATATACAGAGAGCATTAGCGTATATAATGTAGTTTCTTCTTTTGCTAATAGACGCTTAATTTTCTTGGTAACATTTGAATCTATAGTAAAGGATATTTTACTACCTTTCAGATCTATTATTTCAGGTCTTGTATAATCAGTAGGCATATTCAAGACAGGTACACCATCTTTAAATTGCTCTAGCCAATACTGTTCATGTTTAAGAGCAATTTCTTTTTCTTTTTCACTCTGCTGCCATTCTGAGTAATCCTTATACTGTATTTTTAAGCTTGGTAATTTCTCTCCAGAGTAAAGCGCAAATAGATCTCTAACGAAAATATCATAGGAAACTCCATCAGTTACTATATGATGTAAATCAATAATTAAAATATGTTTTTGTTCTTCCAATCTAATTAACCCTACACGGAAATATGGAGCATTATTAAAATTAAATGGGCGAATAAACTCATTAATTATTTGTTCCACTTCAGATTCAAAGCCCTCAATTTGAGTAATATGGAAATTAGCATGATCATGAATAATTTGTACCGGTTTATCATTTTTCATTTCAATAGTAGTTCTAAATATCTCATGACGCTTAATTAATTGAGTGAACGCCTTTTCTAAACGTTCAATGTTTAATTTTCCATTCAAAAGAATAACGGAAGTATCATTATAAGCTGTACTTTCTGGATACAATCGGTGTAATACATAAAATCTCTTCTGAGCTGAAGAAAGCTGATAATGAGATTTAGGTTCAGCTGGAACAATAACATCAAATTCACTCTTATCTGCCCTTGAAATATAATTTGCTAGTTTCTCAATATTTGATAGAGTAAAGAGTTCTTTAATAGGAACTTCAACATTAAACTCTTTATGAATTTTTGAAACAATAGTAATAGCCTTAAGTGAATCTCCACCTAGTTCCAGAAGATCATCATGAACACCAACTTCTGAAACTTTAAATATATTTCTCCAAATTTTTGAAAGCTTTTCTTCTACCTCATTACGAGGTGCTACATATTCAGTCAAGAGTTGTGGTCTAGAATGGTATAACGTAGAATCTAATTCTTCTTCCTTCTCATCATTGAAAGAATTTAATAATACCCATTGATCAATACGCGCTTGCAGTTCCCCTGGAGAATGAATCAGTACTTCCCCTTGTTTCCATGACAGTGCTATATTAAAGGCCTGAACTCCTTCTTCAGGTGTCATAGATAATTCATGTACACTTGCACCTATCTGCATATCTTTTTCTTCATCTTCCCAGTATTTCCAATCACTCCAATTGACACTTATCCAAGGCAGGTTGGAATAACGATTTATATATTGTGCAAAAACATCCATGTATATATTTGAAGCAGCATATGATACATAACCTAATCCACCTAAGACCGCTGAAATTGAAGACATTAGAACACAAAAATCTAAATCTTTATTTCGTAAGCACTCTTCTAAATTGAGAAGACCATAAATTTTTGCAGAAAATTGTTCCTCACAGTCCTCTTTTTCAAGTTCCTGAATCAAATTAAAAGTCTTTCCACCAAGAATACCTGCACCATGAATTACACCATTAATCTTTCCAAAATTTTGTTCTGCCTTATGAATTGCTTCGTATAGTTGTGATTGATCTGTAACATCAGCAGCAAGTACAGAAACTTTAGATCCCGTTTCTTCTATCTCTAAAACTTTACGAATTCTGTCCGAATACATCGTATTTTCCTTCAAATGCATATCCCACTCATCACGATTTGGCAAACCAGTACGTGTAAGAAGAACTAAGTTGGCTTGTACAGTTTGAGCTAAATGTTTCGCAAGAATTGTACCAATACCTCCGAGTCCTCCTGTAATAAGGTAAACTCCATTTTTTCGTAAAGGCAGTTTCTCTTTAGCTGGCTGTTCTAGTTGTATAGGCTCATAAGTTTGAACAAATCTTTTATTTCCTCTATAAGCAATCATCTTATCATTCGTATTTGAAAGACATTCTTCTACTAATTGATTTATTAGCCTACTCTTCAATTCTTTGTTTAGAGGTAAAACAACATCAACACTTGAACAAGAAAGATAAGAATACTCTTGTGGAACAACTAATGACGTTCCCAGTACAGTTGATTTTTCTGGAATTAATTCTTCATCACCAATCACTTGTTGAACACCATTTGTAATGATTCGAATTGAGATTGAATCAGAGATATTCTTGTCTCCTAGTGCCTGAGTTAAATAAAAGATTGAATAGAATCCTAAGTTTTGTTTACAATTTACATATTCAATTGAGGCTTGTCTTTCCTCATCCGTAATTCCCCACATATGAACTATTCTTGTAGGTAAACCACATATTTCTTGTACTTCATCCAATAACTTAACGTAATCTGTACGTTCTTCAGGATTTATAATGAAGCGATCGTTATTCTCCTTATTAAAACCAAAGCCAGGTTCTACTGTAACTACTCTCTGCCCTTTATTTAATAAGTCCTTAACTAGTTCATTACCTAATCCTTCTTGATCTACAAAAACAATCCATGTCTCATTCACATCATGATTTGGTTCAAACAATGTAGAACTTTTCCATTGCGGCGTATAGAACCATTCAGAAATATTGTTATTCTTACTAATTTTAGATTGCTTACTATTAAGCTTTTGACCTAAATCATACGGATTACCTTGTAATTTATAAGATATTTTATTGAAAGAATACATTGGTAATGGGATACGTCTTCTCTTCTCATCTTTATAAAATTGTTCCCAATCTATAGAAATACCTGTTACCCACATTCGAGTGATGTGACTAAATAAGAAATACATATCTGATACATCTTGTTGAACAGATCGAACCGTATTAAATATTCTTTCATTACCATTTTCATAGTCTAAAAGGCGACTAGTAAGCCTACTAAGATCATTTCCAGGGCCAATCTCTATGAATAGACTTGTATTGTCCCTATTCAACTCTTGAATTCCATCAGAGAATCGAACAGTTCCACGCATATGTTTTACCCAATAAACTGGGTTTGTTGCTTCTTCAGGTCGTATCCAAGTACCAGTCAAGTTTGACAAATAAGGTATTTTAGGTTCTCTGAGTGTTAATGTACTCACATAGGAAGCATACTCGTCCAGAATTGAATCTAGTTCATGTGAATGTGCTGCTCCTTCTATCGTTACTCGCATACACATTAAACGCTTTTTCTTTAATTCATTTTCAAAATCCACAATTGCTTGTTCTGTCCCAGAAACTATACAAGCTGGACCATTAACTACCGCTAAAGAAATAGTATGTTGATATTCTTTTTCAAAAGAATTAATTAAATGAATCAATTCCTCTTCTGGAAGTGGAACGCTAAGCATTACCCCTGCAGGAAGACTACTCATTAGCTGTCCTCTTTTTACAACCAATTTAAGTGCATCTTCCAAAGTAAATACTTCTGCTAAACAAGCAGCCACATATTCACCAAAAGAATATCCAATCATTGCTTCAGGTTTAATTCCCCAACCCATTAATAATTTCGCAACTGAGTATTCAAACGCGAAAAGAACTGGTTGACTAAATTCCATTCTTTTTAATTTTTCCGTTGCCTCATCAATACTGAAAGTAGTTGGATATAACACTTCTTTCATGTTTACATTCGTAATTGATTGAAGAATTGCAAAGCATTCATCCATAGCTTCACGGAAAATTGCCTCTTGTTCGTATAATTCTAACCCCATGTTTACATATTGCGATCCGTTCCCAGAAAACAGGAAGTTAATTTTAGGATGTTCCTCTTTTACATTTGCATATTGCACTCTTCTTCCTTCTGGCTGGTTTAATTGTTCAATTCCCTCTTGGGTACTGGAACAAACTAAAGCTCTCCTATGCTTGAATTCCTTACGTCCAATTTGCAATGTATAACTAGCGTCTGCCAAATTCACATGAGGATTCTGTTCAAGGTAATTTCCTAAATTCAAAGTCATACGATCCAAAGCATCTTTCGATTTTGCCGAAATCATTAACATCTGGTATGGTCTACTATTTGATGTTGCTTCAAGCTTTGGTGCCTCCTCCAAAATAATATGTGCATTTGTACCACCAATACCAAATGAACTAACACCTGCACGTAATGGTTTATTATCCTCTTTCCACTCATTTAATTGTTGATTTACATAAAAAGGTGTCTTTTCAAATCCAATTTGCGTGTTTGGTTTTGTAAAATTCACACTTGGCGGAAGAACCTGATCTTTCATCGCAAAGACCGTTTTAATTAGACCCGCAACACCGGATGCTGCATTTAGATGACCTACATTTGCTTTAACAGATCCAATTGGTACAGATTGTTTTTCATTAGAGTTAAACACTTCACTAAGCGCCTTGATCTCAATGGTATCTCCTAGTTTAGTAGCAGTTCCGTGTGTTTCAATATAAGAAATGGACTCAGGTTCTACATTTGCTTCATGTTGCGCCATTTTAATAACTTCTACTTGGCCCTCTACACTAGGTGCAGTGTAACCAATTTTCCGATTCCCATCATTATTGATCGCCGTTCCTTTTATTACTGCATGTATAGTATCCCCATCATTTATAGCTTCCTGTAAAGGCTTCAGAACAACAATCCCAACTCCGTCTCCAAAAAGCATTCCATTTGCATTTTCATCAAAAGGACGACAATGACCATCTGAAGAAAACAGCATTCCTTCTTGGTAGGTATAACCTGCTTTTTCAGGTTGAGTTAATGTAATTCCCCCAGCTATAGCAATATCACAATGCCCCTGTAATAATGCTTGGCATGCATTATGAATAGCCACCAATGATGTTGAACATCCCGTAAAGATATTCATACTTGGTCCTTTAAGGTTAAATTTGTAAGAAATTTGAGTACTAAGCGAGTCTTTGTCGTTAAGTAATGAAATTAAAAATTGCCCAGCTGGTTCATTTGCCTCTGAAAGAGTAGATAACACTTGCCAATATAAGTTAGGAGATGCCCCACTATATACACCAATTAGGCCCGGGTATGTCTCGATATTATATCCAGCATGTTCAAGGGCAGACCACGCACATTCATGAAATACTCGTAGTTGCGGATCCATTAACGATGCATCTTGAGGTGTATAATCAAAGAATGGAGCATCAAAATTATCAGTCCCCTCTAAATACCCTTTCGCTTTAACATAATTAGGGCTTTTTACTTCCATAGGATTCACACCAGATTCAATTAACTCTTCATCTGTAAAAAATTGAATAGACTCTGTTCCAGACTTTATATTATTCCAGAATTCATTTACATTCTGTGCTCCAGGAAAACGTCCATCTATTCCTATAATTGCAATATCGTTATCTTCTTTCGTTTTTCGATTAAAACGTTTTGTATGTTTAACTTGATTCTTTTGCTTATCTCCACTTAAGTATCTCGCTAAAGAACGAATACTTGGATACTCAAACATAACTCCAATTGAAATCTGTTTTTCTAATCTATTAATTAATCTCTCATGAATTTGAATTATATGAAGTGAAGTTGCACCAAGATCAAAGAAATTTTCATTTACATTTACAGTATCAACACTGTAAAACTCTTTCCAAATCCCTATAATTATTTCCTCTACTTCATCTTGATTTCTGAACTTATCTCCCGTTTTCGTTTGAGTTTCCAATTCAGAAATTCGTTTACGAGAATTCAGATTGATCCATTGATCAAAACGTTTATTTAAATCTCCTGAAGAAATAATTACCTGATTTAAACCACTTAAACCAAGCACACATTGGAATGTTTTTTGTCCTTCCTCAGATGTCATTTCAAGTGCTTCTATACTTTGAGCATTGAATATTTTATTAACCTGTTGAGTTCCCGTGTACTGCCAATCTCCCCAGTTAATACTGGTCCATCGATTATTAGATGTATTACTCACTTTGTCTGAAAAACTATCTAAGTAAAGGTTTGCTGCTGAATAGGCTACAAAACCTAATCCACCCAAAATAGGTGAAAGTGATGAAACAAGATAACAAAAATCAAGATCATAATTACTCAATAACTTATCAAGAACTAGCACACCATGTACTTTAGGAAGAAATTGCTCTTCACATTCAATCCTACTTATCTTTTCCATTGGACACTGAGCTGATTTAACACGTAAGACACCTGCTGCATGAATTACCCCATTTATGTGACCAAAATTAGCCTCAGCCTGATGAATCACGTTTCTCATCTGCTCTTCATCAGCTACATCTGCAACAGCTGTCATTACTTTTGCTCCCAATGACTCCAACTTCTGAATATGGTTAATACGTTGACATAATTGTTCATTTTCAATCTGTGATTGAAGAATTTGATCCCATTCTTCACGATCAGGAAGAGCTGTTCTACTAACTAATATTAGTTTAGCCTTTACTGTACGCGCCAAATATTCTGCTAATTTAAGGCCTACTCCTCCCATTCCACCAGTAATTAAATAAACTCCTTCCGATCGAATATTCGGAATTTTTGAAGCTGATTCATTTTCATTTATTACTAGCATTTCACTTACTTTTTCATCAGGTATAGGCTCATAAATTCGAATGTAACGAGTGTTATTTCGAATTGCTATTACAGTGTCAATAATGTCCGTTTGAATCTCAGAATATAAGTTTGATATTAATGCTTCTTCATTATCAGACAACATAAAATCTACACTACGGCATCTAATATTTGGATACTCTTGCGGAAATACTTTTATAGGAGCCAAAAGAGTAGATTTTTCTGCAATAATAGACTCGTCTCCTACTACCTTTTGCATATTATTCGTCATAACATTTATATTGATAGGATAAAGTAAATTAAATTTACTAATTGTCTTTGCAAGTGATATTAATGAATAGAATCCAGTATCTAAGGTCTCGATACCTAAATCCTTATTATCCACATTCCATAGGTGAACAATCTCCTCTGGTAAACACTCTTGTTTTTGTAGCTCATTAAATAACTGATAATAATCTTCTTGTTCAGTAGGGCATATTGTAAATTCATTTAAACTAATCTTTTTATATGAAGGACCCACACCGACTGTTATAACACGATGTCCATCTCTTTCAAGTTTTTCTTTAAGAGCTAAGCCTATATGCTCGTTGTCTAAAAATAACAACCAACTTTTAGTAGATCCTTTAGTTACATCTTCAATTTCTTTTTCCGTCCAACCTGGAGTATAGAACCACTCAGCTATATTAGAACGTTTCTTTATCGATGTTTCTTCACTATTAGTTATATTTTGCTGTTCAGCTGGATCTATCCAATATCGTTTTTTCTCAAAAGGATAAGTTGGTAAGGCAATACGTAATCTATATTCCTCTTCATACAGTTTACTCCAATTAATTTCTACCCCTAACTCCCACGCTTGTCCCAATACCTCTAACAAGTCGTTCTGTAAAATAATCTGATTATTATTAATTTCAGAATTTAATAACTCTCCAATATGTACAATCACAAAATTAGGATCTACATCCTTAACTTGTGTTAGAAGTTCTACTTTTTCTCCATGCGTCCATTCTGTCTGTAACTCTGTATAGTTCTCAACTAATTGATTCAGGACATCTTCTGGCTTAAGAGATTTATTATAAATATCTGAAACCATTCCAGCTAGGCCTGTACCAATAATGTTAGAAGGACGTACATCACATTCAATTAATACATCAATAATCGATTGCAAGCAGACGAAGAAGGTTAAATCTTCAACCAAACTATCATCTGTTCCTTTAAAGAATGCTTCTTTCAATGCTTTTCCAGTATACATTTGGGCATCAGTCATATTACGCTCAAATACTTTTAAGAATAATGGTTCCTTTTGGTATAGTTCTTTTACATTCTCAATAATTGATGAGTATTCGCTAGGTAACACAAATACTAAATCTGGATTTTCTTGCGTTTTTACGTGAAAATCTTTAACTGTTTTTAAATTGTCTATGGCGCTATCTATATCCTTACATAAGACTGCCCTTCTATATGGAAATGATCGACGGCCAGTTTGTAATGTGTATGCTACATCTGCTAATTCAACATCTTTATTAGATTCCAGATATTGAATCATATTTACTGTAGCATTATTTAAAGCCTCTTTTGATCTAGCAGAAAGAACCATTAACTTTTTCTCTCTAGTAGAAGCAGAACTTTTAACTTTAGGCGCTTCTTCTAATACAATATGAACGTTAGTTCCACCATATCCGAAAGCACTCACACCTGCTCGAAGAAGATCTTTATCTTCACTTTGCCAATTCACCAAATCAGTATTGATATAAAATGGGCTATCTATAAAATCAATTTTCGAGTTAGGGCGCTTCACATTTAAAGTTGGCGGGAGTTGTTTATGTCTCATAGATAAAACTGTCTTTATAAGTCCTGTTACCCCTGCAGCTGTATCTAAATGACCTACATTACTCTTTACAGAACCAATTGCACAAAACGATTTCTTGTCCACATCTTGAAACGCTCTCTTTAAAGCCTCTACTTCAATAGAGTCCCCTAATGGTGTTGCCGTCCCATGCGTTTCTACATAACTAATAGTAGAAGGATCAACTTCAGCAAAACTATGTGCTGCTTGAATTACTTCAGCCTGTCCCTCAACACTCGGAGCAGTATAGCCAACTTTTCGACCACCATCATTATTTGCTGCTGATCCCTTAATTACACCATAGATTGTATCCCCATCAGCAATCGCATCTTCTAATCTCTTTAGTATTACCATACCTACACCATCACTAAAAACTGCACCCTGGGCTTCTGCATCAAAAGTACGTACTTTGCCATCCGGTGAACTTGTCATTCCTTCATGGTATTTATAACCATTCTTTTTAGGATACGTTATAGATACTCCACCTGCAGCTGCAATAGAGCATTCTCCAGTTAACAATGATCTACATGCAAGATGAATGCTCAAAAGAGATGTAGAGCAAGCTGTATATAATGTAAAACTCGGTCCCTTAAGTCCCAGCTTATAGGATGTAAGTGTTGAAATTGCATCTTTATAGGAAAGAGTACCTGCTTCTGAAAACTCAACCACACTATCACTGTTTAATAATGGCGTGTGCTTCATCCAATTAAAATTAGTAGATGCTCCTACGTATAACCCTATTAATCCTTCATAATTAAATGGATTATAGCCTGCCATCTCTAATGCTTCCCATGTTGTTTCTTGTAACATACGGATTTGAGGATCCATTATTTTCGCTTCTCTAGGTGTATAAGCAAAAAAGGATTCATCAAAATATTCTACTTCCTCCAAATACCCTTTTGCTTTCACAAAATTAGGATGTTGTAAAACATCTAAATTAACACCTTCTGTAATTAATTCGTCTTCAGTAAATGTAGAAATTGAATCAACACCATTTTTTAGGTTATCCCAGAATTGGTTTATTTCATTTGCACCTGGAAATTTACCTGCCATTCCAATAATCGCTATTTCCAAACCAGTTTTACTATCATCTTGATGCTTCATTTTCACTTTCCTCCTATTTTGTTTAATTCGGATTTTCTATGCTTTACATACTCTTAGCTACAATATTTAGCGCTAAAACTCTTATTTCATAAACTTAAGCAAAAGAAAAAACACATGAAATTACCCATAAAGTAGCTAAAGTGATTTACATACCTGACAGAAAACAAAAAATTTTAATTACGATTTCTATTCCTGGATTTCAATGATATTTTGAGCACTCATTTTTTATTCTAAAAACCTAATACTTTGGTAATAATTCTGTTAATATTACAATTTATGTAGTTAGTAACATATTCACAAGAAGTTTTCTTTAAGAAATTAATTTGTAGAGTAATAATTTTGTAGGGGATTTATGTCATAAAATTAAGCATTCTTTTTCCAATATCATATAGAAAAAAACAAAAAAGTGACATACAGTGAATATTGAGAAATAAAATTCATTTATTCCATATCTAACCAAAATAGAACGAATTTTCAATTTTAAATTAAATTTTCTTGCATTTATAATTGCATTCTCTATAAATCATCTATGGTGAGCTTTTAAACTTTAAACATAAATAAAGTTATATACGAAATTTTTTAGTTTAGATGAGGATCTATAAGTGAATTCATTCAAGAGGAATTACATATGCTACAGATTTAATATTCTTCATAAATTTATATACATAAACTAAATTCCTTGAAACATTTTAAGAGAATATTGAGGATGAACATTATTAGTGGCGTGCTTACTATCAAAGGCAAATTTATTTCTAGGATTGCTGACTTACAATTTTGCATTGTACGACTTCTAAGTCAGACCAAATCAGTTCATATGCTACAGTACTGTTTATCCTTCCGTTCATGTGTTGATATGTACATACAATATTTTTATCTTATACCCATAACTATTGTCCTACAGACACTTTATATTATATTCAAACCCACTATTTCACGAAACTGTAAAACTAAAACCGATAAATTTCCGAATAAACTGAAAACTAATGAGAAATTGACAAGAAATCTCAATAAGATCTTTTCAATATATCTTAACTTCAATCTCATGGAATCAGGACTCAATAATGATGCTATACAGGGGAATATTCTATTAAATAGAATTACAGAAACGATTCTGCTTATGCAGGATAAATTAAAAATTTCCCATTTGATCCTTTAACCTTTATATAAAATAAGGTATTTAAATGTTATAAACAAAAAACGTAGAAATATTTAATTCCTACGTTTTTTAAAAGTTAATTAATCAATTAATATATTAATTGATTTACTATTATAAATCTTCAAACTCATCAATTTCAGCTTTACGCTTTAAAAATATTTCTATATCTTCATTTTCTCTTTCTATTAAACCCAGAGCGTGTCTATCGTTTAAAGCTAATTCTTTATAACCCCACATGTATTCTATTGTTGTCGCTTTGCTTTGTTTATGGTCCGCAAAATACCATTCTAAAGGTTGTAAAGGGTTCGATACTTCGAACAATTCAGCTGGGTACCATGAAGGCAAGTTTTCATTTTCACCCAAGATTAGATAGTCTAATTCTCCATCCAATGAACTCATACCATAAACCACATATTCCTTATGGATTTCTAAATTTATTATCGAATCTCGATTATATCCTTGTTTTAATAAACCCTCTGAAAAAGTATCTCCTGAATTTTTTATACACTTTACTTTCATATACAAGCTCCTATCAACAAAAATTAATTTTTAAATTTAAAATCATCAAATTCGCCTGTTCTAGTATTTTTAACATAATGAATTTCTACACCATTTACATTATGCGCCATTTTCACCCATCCATCTTCTTTCGGCCATCGAGGATCTGTCATTGGTATTCTCGTTAGAACGATTCCTTGCGGATTTGATTTAACCTCTTTCATTGCTAATTGCTCTTCTAATGTATTTGCAGTGGTTCTACCTGTAGAGCCCCTTCCTAATACTTTCACTTCATGTTTTGTATTCTTTGCTGCCGCTTCTAGTGCTTTACCCTTCTTTTCAAGGTCACCAATCTTCCCTACAACTTTACCGATAACCCGTGTTGTACCACCAGATACGACAGCCAATGTGCCCCATGCATAATCGTCTGGACCATATTTTTGACCTGTTATTAAGTTTTCTCCTTTAATAAGTTGTCCAATTTCTATTCCTGTACCAACTATAGGTGTAATACCCAATGTAAATGATAAATCTCCGTCATTAGCACGATTATAAATACGAGATGGATCTCCACCTAAATCACGCAATGCGTTATTCAAATTAATATTCCCAATGTTAGCTGCCGCTGCAGGAATATTATACTTATGTTGGGCAATTTTTGAAGCTGTTCCCATAAACGCATTTCCAAAGTCTAATCCTGTATTAACATCATTATAGATACCTGGTACTCTTTCTTGAAATGCTTGTAAATCTTTTGCTATAACTGGAACATTTTTTCTTGTTACTTGTACAAGTTCCTCCATCCCAGGTTTCGCCGCATCTATAGAGTGTTTTAATCGAATCGTACTTGTTGCAATGTTTCCTAAATCCTCAAATGTACCATTGTCGTGTAATACTTGCTGAATACGCTTATGACTCTCTGCTAATTCATGAAACGCATCTGTAGTTTGTTTTAAATACACATTAAATTGATCCTGGAACTTTAATACGTTTTGTGTATCTTCCATGATGACTGCATAAATTTGATTATTAAACTCTACCATTTGATCAAGAGATTTTACCACTTCTTGCTGGAATCGAAGCATTTCCTTAGACCCTCTAAGGATTAATTCTGAAAAATGCTTTGCTCGGTCTTCTGCATATTGTCCAAGATCATCACCATAAATTCCAGCTCTTTTTGCATCAGCCTGAAACATTTCTATCAGCTGTCGCATCTCTTCTTTTGTTAAGTGGTCCCAGTCATTTTTAATTTTTTTTCCCAGGACTTTCATTTTTTGATCAAATTCTAGTATTTGTTTTTTCTGTTCTTCTAGGTCATGTTTCGCATCTTCAGCGTCTTTTGCAACATTATTCATCAATTCAATTGAATCAGTGGTACTATTTTCTAAATCTTGTAGAGTTTTTAATGTATTATTGAGTAAAGGCTCGTCACTTTTGATGTATTTAAAAACACCTTCAAAAATTTTCAATTTACCGTTTAATAAAGATAACGGTGTCTTTGCTTCTTGGTCAAAAATAATGGCATCATGGATACGTACATACCCTTTTTCACCTTTATATTTTACTTCATACCAAGAACCAACTTTTCCTGTTACTTCTATTAATTCTCCAGTATTTACTCGCTTTGCTCGTAAAACTTTCTTTAAGTCTGGTTCTGGATATACTTTTTTTACAAGAGATTCTAACGTGATCCAACCTTTTATCATTTCTCCATCTTTATTAAAAGAGAAAACTTTGTCTTTATAGGTAAAATCTCCAGTTTGTAAGGCACCATTTGGATGTAACAGATACCAATCATATTCTAATTTCATCCAACCACTTTTTGGTTCACTTTCATAACTAAAGTAGTACGGTTTTCCATCTACTTGTTGCATACCTCGGGATAAGATACCACTTTTATCAAAATAATGCATTTTACCATCAATATACTGAATACCTTTTTGTAACGCACCGGATTTATTCGCATAATATTTCGCGCCACCTATATCAACCCAACCGGTTTGCATAAAGCCATCAGGTCCAAAATAGTATTGTTTATTATCAATGGTCTGAAGGCCTGTTACACGACTTCCATTTTTTAAATAATACGTCCATTTCCCCTCTTCTTGCACCCATCCTTTTGCATTATCAAATAACAACATAGATTTTAATTGTTGGAAATCATAATACACATTATTTACGTTCTCAATTAACTCGTGAATTTCTTTCTCCTGGTTTTTAATTACATTTGGAGGAAAGTATTTTTCTGGATCTTTTTTATACTCTGTTAGTATAAATCGCGTGAGGCTTGTTCCTTCTTTTACAACATCCCAAGAACGTGTGGGATTTTCTCCTATGACTACGGATTCAAATATTCTTACATACCCTATTTCTCCTTGGTATTTTACTTGATACCAAATACCTTGTTTACCAATAACCTCTAATATATCTCCGTCTTTTACAGGCTTTGATTCCAATAAAAATTTTGTTTCCGGTTTAGGATACATTCTTTTAATTTTAGAACGTAATGTAATCCATCCTTTTTCCATTTCCCCATATTTATTAATTTCAAATTGTTTCCCTTGATAGGCAATAACACCTGTTGCATATTTCCCATCACGTATATAACTCCAAGCTGTTCCTGAAAAACTCCATCCGGTTTGTAATTTTCCAGGTTCTTTATAATGAAGCCATTCATTTCCGACTTGTTTTTTCCCTTCAAACAACCTACCATCTTTGAAGAATTCATATTCTATTCCATCTAATGTGATTGTTTCTGTTCTTTTACTGCCATCTTTTTCATAATAATACCAATTCTCATTTTCCTTCACCCAGCCTACTTTATTTAAAACTTCGGCTGCCGCTGTAAATGTTGGTGCATAGGTAGAGAATAATAAAAATAATGATACTATAAGTCCTATGACTTTCTTCATACTCGCATCTCCTTATCAATTCATTAAAAACTTTTTAATTATATATTAGATTTTAAGGTTATTAAAAATATTCATTATAAATATGCATAATTGCATATTTATATTCTCGATAGTGCGATCCCAATCATATTGGGAAGGAATCTTTTCCGTACCCCTAAGTTATCTTTACCCCAAAAAGAACCTGTTTTCCATGGAAAACAGGTTCTTTTTCATTATTACTTCTCCGCTATACATTCTTTTATTTTTTGTACTCAAATAATTAAGATTTTTAAATAAAAAGTTTCGAAGTGAAATCCTTCTTCTCTTTTGCTCAAAATAGATAGAGTATACTACAACAGTATTGGTTCTTTAATTAATGGTAAATACTCTATACTCATAGCATAATTTAATAACAAATTGATATACTCTTGATTTGGCTCTAAACAATGTACATTCTTCAAATATCCTTGCGTGTATAAACAAGATGGTATAGCTACTGATAGCTCTTCTACAGATTCTAATAAAGGCATTATGAGCTCTAAAGCTTTCTGTTCATCAGTAGTTAGATTCGTATTAAAAAACTTCTCTATATACTTCTCTTGTTTCATTAACAGGATATCGTATCCAAATGCTTGTAAACTATTAATAAATTGGTCCCATTTAAGCTGATGTGGATTACAAATATGCATGGTTTTATTTACTGTATTGGCCTTATAAGATAATTCAGTAATAGCTAAACTTCCATAGTCTACAGGCGTTAAATCTACATACGTATTAACGTCAGGAGCTATGCTAGATAGGCATATTCCTTTTAATAATCTATAAAATGCGTTTTCATTAATATTGTATTGAAATTTACCTGTTTTAGAGTTACCAACTAAATTCCCCACACGGTATATCGTGGCACGAACTCCTTTTTCTATTGCTTCTCTGACCATTTTCTCGCCTTGAAACTTACTTTCCAGGTACAGATTATCTAAATTTTGTCCTCTATCAAAATTAGACTCAAAGAATTCAAATTCTTTTGGATCGCTTTCAGCCTGACCTACTACACTTAAAGTCGATATATAATGAAAACGTGCATTTGTGTTCTTAGCTAATTCCAATAAGTATTTTGTAGATTGAACATTTACCTTTTGAAAATGCTCACGTTCTCCATAGTGTCTAACTTCTCCACCACAATGTATGATTGACTCTACCCTATTCTTTAAATGGTCCAATTGCTTTGAATCTAGACCTAGATTGATCAAAGATAAATCTCCTTCAATTAATTCTACTCTCTCCTTCAACTTTTGGAGGATTTCTTTACCGAAATAAAACTCCATTCTTTCTTTTAACTTTGCACCAATTACTTGATCCTCACTTTTTCTTACTAAACAGTAAATAGTCGTAGATGGTAACTGTAATAACCGTTCTAAAATATGTGCTCCTAAATATCCTGTTGCCCCTGTAAGGAAAACTGCCTTTGGATAATTCACCATATCTAACTCACATTCTTCTAATTTAGTTGTTTCATAAACAGGAGTCGTTTTCGTTTCATTTTCCATACATGCTACATTCATATTTTTCTCTTTCTTGAACGACATATCTTCCATCTCTTCAATATGAGAGGCTAATTTTTCTATGGTTCTATACTTAAAGAAATCTTGAATTTTCAAGTTAGGGTATAACGGTTTTAATTTGACTAATGCCGGCATAACTTTTAAAGAATGTCCACCCAAATTAAAGAAATCATCTTTTAACCCTATAGATTTTACGTTTAGAACTTCAGACCATACCTTTGCAATGTTTTTTTGCACTTTAGTTTGAGGTTTAAGTTTACACTCATCGTTTTTCTCATGATCAAACTCTATTTTTGGCAGTTTTTCAAAATCAATTTTCCCGTTCGCCGTTATTGGTATTTCTAACACATGAGAGTAATATTTAGGGACCATATATTCTGGCAATACATTTGATAAGTGTATTGCTAACTTATTTTTCTCTATCCGTATACCGTCCACTGTTTTATAATAAGCTTGCAGTAACATTCCATCTTCCGTTTGTGTTACCACCGCCTGACTTATCTCCTCAAGTTGTAACATTGCATCTTCTATTTCTCCTAATTCAATTCTGTGCCCTCTAATTTTAACCTGCTTATCTTTTCTTCCCATAAATTCTATATTTCCATTTGGTAACCATCTCGCTAAATCACCTGTTCGATATAATCTTTTACTCTTATTTTCCGAAAATGGATTCGAAATAAATGCCTGTTTTGTTTTCTCTTCCTGCTTCCAATACCCTTGGGCCAATCCTAAACTCTCAATATATAATTCACCCATGCCCCCTACCGGACAAGGTTGCATATATGAATTCAATATATGAACCTTTGTATTAGAAATTGGAATACCAATCGGTACGCTTCCTAAAAGATTATTTTCGCTTTCTAAGACTGGTATGAAATAATACATTGCTGAAACGGTTGCTTCAGTAGGGCCATACTCATTTACCAGCTGTACTTGGTTGTTAAAAGTACTTTGCCAACTTCTAATAGCATTTGTTGATGCAGCTTCCCCTCCCATTATTATAAATCTTAAAGAACGTATCTTTTCGCTATCCAGTTTAGTTAATGAAGTCGATAATTCATTGAAAAATACTGTTGGTAAGTCAGAAATAGTTGCTTGAGTTTCTTGAATGGCTTGAGCATATGCGACAGTTGAATAGCGCTGTTCATCACTTAATACATATAGTTCCGCCCCATTTAACAAGGTAGAAAAAATTTCTGATACTGAAGAATCAAAACTATGGGAATAAAACTGTGTTACTTTATCATTTGGAGAGATCTGAAATACTTCATTTCTCCATTCAACTAAATTTAATACTCCTTTATGCGTTAATAATGTACCTTTTGGTTTTCCTGTTGAGCCTGAAGTATAAATTACATATGCCAAGTCATCTGGTTTATTTAAAATTTTCACATCATCATTTATAGTCGTACGATATATATCCTCTATTATTGAAACCTTATAATCACTTACATTCAAATGACTTTTGAATTTGTAACTCGTTATAATTCTACATGCCTCACTGTCACGAACTATATAATTTATTCTATCCTCAGGGTATTTTACATCGATTGGTATATAGGCAGCACCGGCTTTTAATATTCCAAGCATAGAAACGATACTATTCATACTTCTATCTAAAAATATGGCTACCTTATCACCTCTTTTTATACCTTTTTCGAGTAAATGTTGAGCTACTTGATTAGAGCTCATATTTAATTGTCTATATGTTAAAGATTCCGTTGCAGTCGCTATAGCAATCCGATTGGATTGTCTATCTACTTGCATATAGAATTGCTCCTGTATATTTTGAAAATAAGGATATAGTCTTTCTGTATGATTTACCTTTTTATATAAAGATTCTTCTTCCTGTGATAGGAATGAAAGATTTTCATATGCTACTGTTCGTTGATGAATGAATGCGTCCAGTATAGTAAGTAAATTTTGAGTAAACCTATTAATTGACTCTTCCTTGAAGAGATTAACATCATACTCAAATGAAACCCCTACATAATCAAATCCTTCCTCAACAGCTAAAGAAATGTCAAACTTACTAATATCTTGTTTATTAGGTAACAATTGAAGCTTGTACGCATCATGTTGCTGTAGAATATCTTTCTGATAACTAAACATAGTAGAAAAGATCGGGTTATTTCCAAAGCTTCTATCAGGATTTATTTGTTCAATTACTTTATCAAATGGGTACGATTGGTTTTGGAAAGAATTCAAACATTTTTCTCTCACTACTTGTAATAGCTGTGTTAAATTTTTCACATCATTTAATTGTGTTCTAATTGCTAGGGTATTTACAAAGAATCCTTGTATTTGTTCAAATTCTTGATGATTCCTTCCAACAACCGGTGTACCTACAATAATATCTTTTTGATCCGTTAGATAATGTAACAATTGAATATACGCTGCTAAAAATAGCATATACATAGAAACATTCTCTTGTTCACATACTTGTTTCAAAGACTCTTTCATTTCATTATCTAACTTCATTTCAAATACTGTACCCTTATTTGTACTTTGACGATTCCTACTAAAATCTAAAGGAAGATTTAGTATAGGAAGAGGTGCTGCAAGTTCGGCCATCCAATAAGATTTTTCCGTATCCCACCGACCTAAATTTAACTGCTCCTGTTCCCACTCAGCATAATCTACATATCGATTAGAGATAGTTGGCAACTCAGGATTTCTACGTTTTGCAAAGGCACTATATACCTTCATTAATTCATCTAATAAATTCCTTACACTCCACTCATCTGTAATAATGTGATGTAAATTGATATATAAATAAGAATTTTTCTTATTCAGATTAAAAATTCTAATCCTAAAAAGAGGGCCATTTTCTAAATCAAATGGTGTATGATCCGTTTGATTTATTGTTGTACGTATATATTCTTGTTGTTCTTTTTTAGACATGTGTTCAATCTCATCGTGAATCAAATCAATCGCTATTGAGTTTAAGATGACTTGTCTAGGCTCCCCATTTCTTTCAATAAACACTGTTCGTAGCATTTCGTGTCGTTCAACTAAAAACCTTATGGTATCTTGTAAAATATCCTTTTTTAAACTCGGCTCAATATATATGTGTAGTGGTGTATCATATACTCTATTAATGGCGTTATACTTATTTAAAAACCAGATTCTTTTTTGAGCACTTGATAATTGATAACTTTCCTTATCTGCAACTTTTAATACTTGCGTCTCCTGTTCTTCCCTATCATGATTTACTGCCATTAATTTATCGATGTAAGCAGACAGACTAGCAATCGTTGTATGCTCAAAAATATCTCTAATTTCAATTTTTAGATGAAACTCTTTTTGAATTTGATTTAACACTTGCACAGCAATCAATGAATGTCCCCCAAGTTTAAAAAAGTCATCATCTCTGCCGATTCTATATTTCCCTAAATTTAAAATCTCTGCCCATGTTTTTGCCAATCTTTTTTCTGTTTCACTTATTGGTGGGACATATTGCTTCTGCATGTTTTCAAGTAAAGACGGGATTTGTAATTCTAATTTTTTTCTATCTAGTTTCCCGCTTGGTGATACAGGAAAACTTTCAAGGTGAAATACATAATTTGGAATCATAAAATCTGGTAAACTTTCACTTAAGAATGTTTTTAATGCCTCTTGTTTTAGTTCTGTATTGTCTTTTGATAAATAAAAGCTAACGATTTTGTCGTTTTGATAAGTGAATACTACAGCATCTCTCACTTCTGGATGTTTAAATAATGTTCCTTCAATTTCATCCAGCTCAATTCGATACCCACGTATTTTTACTTGATTATCTTTCCTTCCGATAAATTCTAAATTTCCATTCGGTAAAAGACGTACTAAATCTCCAGTACGATGCATCTTTTTATCGTGATTATAGGATTTATCGAAAGAAATAAACGCCTCTTTTGTTTTTTCCTTTTGATTTAAATATCCGTTGGCAACTCCATCACCGCCAATAAATAACTCACCTACTACACCTGGCGGACATAACGTATTAAATGGACTAACCACGAAAACTTCACTATTAGCAATTGGTTTACCTATTGGGATATTAGAGATTTCTTTTTGTATCTCACCATTTACTTCATACATCGTTGCACATACAGTAGTTTCAGTAGGACCATATGCATTAAGAACTGGAATCTTTAACCCTAATTTACTTTGCCATTTACGAACTGATTCAGCAGGTAAAGTTTCCCCTCCTACAAATACACGTTTTACAGAATTTAATTTAAGTAACATTTCTTTTGGCATATCAGCTATTAATTTAAAAAACGCAGTTGGTAAAACCACATTTGTAATACCATTCTTTTGAATTACATTTATAAATTTCTCTGCTGAACGTTTTTCGATTTCAGAAATTAAATGCATTCTTCCTCCACATAGCAAAATCGGAAATATTTCCATAATGGATGCATCAAAAATGATCGTTGCAAATTGTAAAAATACATCTTCTTTTCCTAAATGAAATGTATTGATTACTGAATATGATAAATTAACTACGCCTTTATGTGGTACAACGACTCCTTTTGGCAAACCTGTTGAACCTGACGTGTAGATAATATAAGCTGCATCTTCTATGGTATGTGTAGGCGTAATATTTTCTATGGAATTAGCGTAATGAAAATCTTCTAGATAAATTGTATGAATCGCAAAACTTTCAACCAATCCCCTGTATTCTTTCTTCGTAATAATCATTTGACTTTCGCTATCTTTTAAGATGTATTCTATTCTTTTTTCAGGAAACTTTGGATCAATTGGTACATAAACTCCACCTGATTTTAAGATGCCTAGAATCCATACAATGGTATCAATCTCTCTCTCCATTGTAATACTTACACGTTGTCCCTTTTTCAAATCATTTTCACGTAAATAATTCGCTATTTGATTTGACCTTTGCTGCAATTCATAATAGGTAATGGATTTATCCCCCATTGAAATCGCTATTTGATTTGGCGATTTTAATGCTTGTAAATCTATTAATTGATCTAATGTTTTTGAATTAGGATATGTAAGAGCATTTGAGTTCATTTCTTTGTATAGACGACAATCTTTCTCTAAAAGCAAATCCAATGAATGGATAGGCTCGTTTACATTCTTCATTAGTTTTTGTAACAAATATATATATCTTTCGACTAAATCACTAATACTCTCTGATTTATATAATGCTGAGTTATAGTCAATCTCAATTTTATTCTCTGTTTCCCCTTCATATCGCATTATTCTCCAAGTCATGTTAAAAGGATTTACTCTTTTACAATCTGTTAAAACTGTTGACTCAATATCAGGAATTTTTAACTCCGGTATCTTCATCGTATTAAATGCTGCGGAATATATCATATTATGATTTGTATTTGTATTTAGATTTAAATCTTTTACTATATGTGGGTAAGGATTATGTTTATACGTAATAGCTAGATGAATAGATTTATTAACTTTATTAAGTATCCCCTTAAATGTCTCTCCCTTTTCTATTTTTATACGTATAGGTACTGTATTAACAAAATAGCCAAAAGTATCTCGTTCTTCTGTATGTGGTCTAGTATTAATTGGAATACCAACAATTATCTCTTCAGCATTTGTCATTTGATGAAGTAATGTACAATAAGTACTTAACATTACTCGATAAATACTTATATTATTTTTTTTAGCAAAACATTGTATTTGATAAAATAGATTCGAATTAATATTCTTGCTTATATTTTTATCTGTATACCTCTTTTCATTCATTTTATTAAAATCAATATGAAACTCTGTAGGAGTTAATTCACCTTGTAAATAATCTTTCCAATAAGATGATCCTTCTTTATATATTGCACTATCAATAAAACCCTCCTCATACTCTACGAGGTTCTTATAAGGAGATTCAAATTCTACATTCGTCTTCCCTTGAAGTAATTCACCATACGTATTGGATAATTGTCGGATGAAAACTCCTAAACTCCATCCATCGTAAATAATGTGATGAAACATTAAATGTAAAACAAATGTATCTTCACTGAATTTAATAATGTGGAATTTAAACAAAGGCCCCTCTTCTAAACTAAATTTCTCATTCACTATAGATTCTAAGAAATTTTTTAAAATAGATTTTTGTTCTGTGTTTTTAAAAGCAGTTAAATCTTTAATTGGTATATCAAATTCTACATTCTTTTGAATTAATTGCTTTATTTTTTCATCCCTCTTCTTAAATATTGTACGTAGCGCCGGATGTGATTGCACTATTTTAGTAAGCGTTTTCTTTAAAATCTCAATTTGAAGATTCCCTTTTAACTTTATTATAATCGGTTCATTGTTCATTCCTTTTTCTATTTCCATTTGATGAGCTATCCATAATGCTTCTTGGCCTACTGTTACATCTAATTCTTCTACAATTTCATATTTCTTTTGTATTTCTTTCATATGAATTTCTCCTTTTATAAATATTTAAAAACGGATAATATTTACAGTTACAACTATATGTACATATTCTGCAATTTGTAAATCTATATTTTCCGACTAAATTCAACATTTATTTTACTTATTGCATAGTTATTAAAATTATGAATAAAACTCATATTTATACTGTAACAGTTCATACTTTTATTCAATTTAAGCATAAAAAACCATTTCACTAATAATTCTAATTTCTTTTTATACAGTATTCTTGCATATATTTATTAAAGTAAATTGCCTAATTTATTCTCCGAAAATAAATTCAAGAATATTCCAACTGGTCACTATATATACTTCTTATAACATAAACTGTAAAGGAGGAGTCCGTACATAATGGAATATAGATTATTAGGTAACACAGGATTAATAGTTTCAGAGATAGGATTCGGTTCTTGGGCAATTGGTGGAGATGAATGGGGTGCAGTAAAAGATAATGAATCACTTGATGCAATTGAGAAAGCAATTGATCTAGGGGTCAATTTTATTGACACTGCTGATGTTTATGGATTAGGTCATAGTGAAACACTCGTTGCAAAAGCTATAAATAATCGAAGGCAAGATATAATCCTTTCTACAAAAGGTGGTTTAATTGGTCATCATTATGACCCCAATCAACCAGCCGTTTATGGAGATCCTCAAAAGATCATTGATGCGTTTGAGGCTAGTTTACTGCGGCTTAAAACGGATTATATAGATGTGTACTTTTGTCATATTTGGTGGGATAAACCGGAAGAAACAGAAGCCTTTCTACAAGCTTTCCAAACCTTAAAAAAATCTGGCAAAGTAAGAGCTGTTGGCGTTTCTACTAATGATTTAGATTATATTAAACATTTTAATCAGAATGATGATTTAGATGTTGTACAATTCGATTATAGTATTCTGAATAAAGAACCTGAAAAAGACATCCTTCCTTATATTAAAAAACATAATTTAGGTGCTGTGATAAGAGGTCCACTTAAGATGGGAATTTTAACTGGGAAATTTAATCATGAAACTCAATTTCCAAACGATGATTTAAGAAAAGATTGGCCAAAAGAAAAGTGGTTTAAAGATAGCTTACACACAGTAGAGAAATTACGTTCACTTGTACGTTCAAATCGAAGTTTAGCGCAAGTTGCTTTACGTTATGTTTTAAGTCACCCAGCCGTTTCAGTTGCTATTCCTGGTGCAAAAAATTCTACCCAGGTTGAAGAGAACTCTTCCCACTTAACTCGTCCATTATTATTAGATAATGAAATTGAATTCATTAAACAACTTTGATCAAATAATTATTCTTCCATAAAAAATTATGCTGATTTTTCTACCAAATCCATACTACTACTTCTTCTCCACTAGAACATATCTTTAGCACTTCCACCCTATTTTTTTATCTTTTCCCAACAATATCTACATTTTATAAGGTAGTTGAACCCTTTTATCCAACTACCTTATAATACGTTCTAAATTATATTAAAATATCTACTACACTAGTTGAATACATGCTAAGGCAACATGCAAACCGAATAAACAATTAATTCAGAAATATTTTTAGAAACTTCATTATCTCATAATTACTTTTTTTAAAATAAATCAAAAAATTTTTCTTTACTTTAAATTCCATAATTCATATAATCTTCTATGGAATTACATTTTTTTCTAAATAGCTCCTCATTTCTAAGTATTCAAAAGGGCAATTACAAATTATTATACCCTTATATTTAACCAAGTAAAATAAAAATCCAGTTTTTCACAAGGAGAAGTGACTGCATGCAAGATATTTTAAAACTATTTCCGAGCGTTGACGGAAATGAAGAAAAACAACAACTTTTATTAGAATCTATGCAGAAAATAATTAAAAATCTTGACCAATTAAAAAATGAAGAGCGAGCTACTTTAGGTAAATGTGAGGAAAAATCAGAAGGATACTACAATGGCTTAATTCACCAAAGTCATATTCCACTAGCTGGAATCACTATGTCTGAGGTTATAGAAGAGCTAAACCAATTTATGAATGGACATCCGTATCCAAATAAATATTACTTGTCTAATGCTGTACCACTACCAAGTATACCTTCACTATTAGGGGTAATGACAATGGCACTTTTAAATGGTAATGGTGTTTGGGATGTATATGGTCCAGGGGCAGCTGAAGCAGAAGTGAAAGTGGTATCCATGCTTTCAAAACTGATAGGTTATAATCCACATAATAGCGGCGGCTATACAACATGGGGTGGACAAGGATGCGTGTTTTCTAGCCTGCGCTTAGCAATTTCTAAACAATTCCCATCAGCAAAAGAACATGGCGCTCCACAAAATGTATATTGCTTTGCTTCTGAAAATGCACATTATAGTTTATTAAAGTCAGCTGAAGCAACTGGTATTGGGTCAAATCACTTAATAAAAGTGAAAACTGATCCTTATACAAGTTCTATGGATATAGAAGATTTAGAGGCTAAAATGATACAAGTTATTAACAATGGCGGTATCCCCCTTTATATTCTAGCTACCATGGGATCAACAGACACATTTACTATTGATGATATAAGAAAAATTAAAGAGAGCGCTGAAGCAATACAGAAAAAATATAAATTAAAACCGATTTATATCCATGCTGATTCTGCAATGGGCGGATTCTATAGTTTCTTTAATAATTATAGTTTTGAAGAAAATTCACTCTCATTTGAACCTAATGTGAAAAATGCCTTACAATACGTACAAGATAAAATGCAATATATGTCCCTTGCAGATAGTGTATGTTTTGATTTTCATAAATTAGGACAAACACCTTATGCTTCAAGTATTTTAATCGTAAAAAATCATACTGATTTACAACTGATGGACATTGAACAAGATGACACACCTTATCTTGGTAATAGGTCATATGGAAGTTATCATACAGGCTATACCTTAGAATGTTCACGATCTGGTAGTGCTATTCCAATGTATATCAATCTATTAGCCTTCGGAATTGAAGGATATCAAAAAATATTAGCAAATTATATTCGTGTAAATCTATTATTTAGAGAGAAGTTGCGCAAGGCCCTACCCCAAGTCGCAATCACAAATGATTTTAAATATGGACCAATTACAACTTTCCGCTTCTATCTGAATGGAGATGGCCAAGAAAATTGGGAAAAAGAACGAATAGGCCTTGCAACAAAGGAAGAAATTGAGGATACAAACCGATTAAATATAGAACTATTTAATTACCTAGGAAAAAATCGCGATCAAGTATTTTTTGGTGATACAACTCGTTCTTGTGTAGTAGATGTAATAAACAGTTATGATAGAAATCCGATTTCTACATTAAAATTCTTTTCTATCTCTCCATATACAACTGTTGAATGTATAGATGAGATCGTAGAATTTCTTTATGAACATATTTCGATTGCTACTAAACAGATTCATTCATATGTTTCATAACCATATTTGTTAGCGCTTTAATAGTTAAACTTAACTAGATGAAATAAAATTTTTAATCCTTTTAATTACTATTCACTATATCAGGAAAGAGGAAAAACATATGAATATAGAGCTACTTGATACACACCATGTGAAAGATGCAGCACATTTACTTGCACATTCTTTTGTGAATAATGAACCTCTTGTAAGCAGTTTACAAATTCCTTTTGCTCCTTTTCACAAAATGTGCGAAGAAATGATGAAACAAGCTGTATCTCAAGCTATGTCATTTGTAGCAATAGAAAACTTTCAAATTGTTGGGGTTCTTTTAACAAAAAAAGTAACCCAGCCACTAATAGATGCAGATAAAGCGAATGAACTATGCCCACAAATGGAACCTATTTTTCAACTTTTAGATACATTAGAGACAGAATCTATTGAGTTTTCTCATTTAGATAAAGAAAAATTGGTCTATCTAGATATGGGCGCTTGTCATCCAGATTGGATGGGAAGTGGTATAGTCACTACCCTGCTTTCACATGCCATTCAAGAAATAAGTAAAAGAGATTTTGATTTTATTGCTGCTTGTACAAATAAAATTTCTCAAAAAATCCTAAAAAAACTGTGTACGACCTATGAAATGAATGAAATAGTGTATAGTAATTTTCTTTATAAGGGAGCATACCCATTTGCTAATACAACAACTTCCTTAACAGCTCAATTACTATATATACCTCAATCTCAATTCGTCATCAAGGCCATATAAATTTGTGAAGAAGACTAGCTGTACTTTTGTGCAGCTACTTTTTTACACAAAGTAAGTTAGTAATAGATATTCAAGTTAACATAAGTGTCCCCTTTCATACTTTAACTTCCTCGAATTTAATAGCACTATATCGTATGTACTATCATTAGACTTAACATATCTAGATTAACCTTCTATTTACTTCAATATGTTTTACCATTACTGGATCAGACTTTCTAACGATTAAAATAACCACAATTTGTACAAGCATTAAGAAATAGAAAGCATAATATAGAGCATTGCTACCTATTTATATGTAGTATCAACAAGTAGATGCTTTTCAAGCATAGTCATTTCATAGAAAGGCATAGGCTCTAAAAATATTTTTCCTAATATGGTATGTAATCGACTTTATATACTACGTGAATTAACACATAATTTCTGATAAAGGAAGTGATATTCATGTTACCTTGCCAAGGTACGTGCAATCAATATGTAAATTTTGAGGTTTCAATTAAAGCTCCTGAAGGATATATAATTAATGATACCAATTACACTGGTGCCGTCACCTGGAATACAAACCGCTTAAAATGTGCATTTGAACCATGTACGCTACAAACACCGAACCCTTGTCTTCTTCAAACTGATTTACCAGATGGTTCCTATCCAGTACACAGTGTTCGCATCTATGGTGTACTTTCTATGCTTGTTAGTATTTCCCCTGTTCAAAATCAATATGGACAAGGAGCTGCAGCTTTTTCTAAATGGCACAAATTCTCCATCAATCAGATTATTTATTATACAACGGATTCTAATTGCTGCTTTGATTTTAGTGGCTTTAAACTTAAGAGTCTAACAATCACACCACAAGATGATAATACGTTTATCTTAAGTGGCACCCTTTCCCTTTTACCAGTGCCACCAAATCCTCCTATTTATGCTTTTACAGCAAATCAAGATGATAATACTCTTTCAGTAATTAATACAGCAACACAGACTGTTCAGCAAATAATTGATCTCCCTTATCAGCCAATTAAGGTTGCTGTTAACCCCAATAAAACATATACGTTAGTTTCGCACTTTTATGATAACCGTGTTTCTATAATTACAAATGAAACCCTTGCCATTATCTCTACTCTCTCAATAAATAAACCGATTGATATTGCATTTTCTCCAGATGGTCAGTTTGCATATATACTAAATATTTCAACTGGATCAATGGATATTACTACAATTAACATTCTAACTCAAACGATCTCTAATACGATCTCAATCGGAGTAAGTGGGTTTTCAAGTATAGCCATTGATCCAAATGGACAATACGCTTACATCGTAAATGCTAACGCTTGGAGTATTATAAAAGTTGATTTAAATACAGGAGATATCGTAGAAGAGCGTCCTACTTCAAATGATTATCCAAACATTATTGAAATCAGTTTATTTGATGGATTCGCTTATGTTACAGAAGAAATGGTGGCGTCTGGGACCACTCTTACAGTGATTGACTTATCTACTTTCCAAAAGATTGGAGATATTCTTACTGGGGCCTATTACAACTCGTTTCTTTCTCTCTCACCTAATCAACCTGTAGCATTGTTAGGAGACAAAACAAACAATGAAATCAATATTATTGATACAGCACAAAGACTATCTACAGGAACAATTTCTATCAATGGACCAGCAGACGCTGCCTTTACACCTAATGGAGAGTTCATCTATATTGCTCAGCCAGAACAAAACACAGTTACGATCCTTAACTCCGTTGATTATACGGTAAATACAGTAGTAACGGTTGGAGCATCGCCTGGGAGTATTGCAATATAAAGTTTAATACTTATTAACATTTAAGGGACATTCATGTTTCATAACCCTACTTAATTTAACTTTATACACTCGATATTTCTTCTATACAAATAACTTAGTCCTTTCTCTAAATTTAAGGACTAAGTTTTTACTTTTTAAGTAACGATTTATATACGGCTTCCCTCTCTTGAACACTTTAAAACATATTACCTAATAACTCCTGAATATTTTCTATCATTCTTTCCATTACAACTCTCTTTAATTTTATTTATCCATCAAATCATACCCTATTCCTTATATCTACCTAATCTTCCTCAAGAAACCCAATTTAAAATTCATTATACAAGTAAATAACCATTCCATATGTAGAGTATTTAAAGAAAAAGAGTGAGACTTAATAGGTTCCCTTTTCTTCTCATCCTTTTAAGAAGCTCTTTTAAGTCTAATTCTATTGTATTCCTGCTAAATAACATTCTCACTAATAAACAACATGTTATATACTATATAACAACTCTAGCAATTCATTAAAGGAATCTCCTTCCCCCTATCGAATTATTGTAGAGGAAAGGAGAGGAATACATGGAAATTCTAGGATTAGATCCTCGCGCATTAGCGACCTTAGGTGCACTTGAATACACCAATCGTCGCAATAAATTAATCGAAGACTCGGAGAATAACATATACGAGTGTAAAGAAATAAAAGAAATACTTCAATCACTTCCTAAAGAGAAGCAGATTGAGGTTCTTGAGAATCAAGCTCACTTTGAAGCTGTGGCAAAGATGATTGAACAAAACAATTTAATTCTCTTAGAACAGATGAAAGCTCTACAGCTAATTCAGAAATAATAAACTTATGATTGATTAATTCTACATATGCTTCCATAAATAATGTATTTTTATTTATACCATCAGCCTCTGTTTTTACAGGGGCTTTTGTTCTGCGTTGATTCATATTTTGAATTTGAATGGTTTCTTTCACATGTACGAATAGATCTTCTAGTAAACCTGGTGTAGACTCTAATTCTTGCTTTTCAATTTCTTCTGTAACAGCACTTATAAATTCCCATAGTACCTTTGCACCTAGTAGTTCCGCTAATCGTTTTTCACGCATTTCAAATCTTTTCATATTCACATTAAACACTTCCCTTATCTAATATTTTCTTAAAAATAACTAATAATTTATTTCGTTTTAGGAAAACAATATGGAAACATAACTTATCACGCTTCCAATTACACAAAACGTGACATTATTCTTCAAAAAAAAGAGTCCAATCAAAATTAAGTACCTTAGCTATATTCTTTGCGACAGGAACACTTGGATTTCTTTCACCACTTTCAATCATTGCATACATACTTCTAGATATTCTTGCCTTATATGCAATATAATCCTGTGTTTTCTCTCTATATTTGCGTTTTTCCAATAACCATAACCTCATTTTTCCCCTCCTTACATTGTCACAAAATGTGTATCTAATAATTACATTACATGAAAATAATTATAAATTCAAGATTTTTTACACATTTCGTGTACTTTATTAAATGTTACAAATTGTGACGTTATAATTGATATAGAAAACATCTAAAAGGAGGTAGCATATGTTTGGCACAAGACTACACACTCTTCGAAAAGAACGCAAACTGCGTCAAGAAGACATGGCAAAACAACTAGGGATCGCCCGAACTACATATGCAATGTATGAACAAGGAAATCGTGAACCCGATTATAATACATTGATAAAATTAGCCACTTTCTTTGAAGTATCAATTGATTACCTCCTCGGTACAACTAAAATAAGACAAGTTACAGACATACAAGATCCTGACCTTTATCAATGGTTTAAAGATATAAGCAATGCGACTCCTCAAAAACGTGAGGAATTAAAAAAATTTTGGGAGTTTATAATACAAAGAGAAGAATAGATTATTTAAAAGACCTTCACCTTGACAGGGTGGAGGTCTTAAGTTCGATCCTCTTCAGGGTCATACAGTTAGTTATATCAAGAGTTTGAGTACGTTTCTTAACAATTAAAAATGTTATGGTCATTACCAAACCGCTACGACTAAACGAAAACCACTTCGCAAAAAAATGCGGAGTGGTTTTTTGTTGTTAAAATTGGCTGTCATTGATTTTTGGACGATAGAGAGTTTAAGAATGTTACACCGAAAACGCTACAAAGCTATTGGGATATTTTGAAACAAATGGATTAGTTGTGTTTTTCTATGCAATTGTCACTTTTTTCACTTCTACTCCCTCTTTGTATCCCTCTTTTTACATTCGCCTCGACATTATTTTTTCTGCACAAACAAGAGGCCATTATTTAGCCCCTCGTTGTTCTCTGTATTCTTTTAATCTTCTCTTAAATGTAGCAACACTACACTTTGCAAATTCAGCCCCTCAGGCTGTGATATTGTACCAGCTTTAACTTGCTGAATGGCATTTAATAAAGCCCCTTCAATTTTATGTATCTTAGATTTTCTCCCAAACTTAACGCCCTTCTCTTTAAGTGCTTTTATTTGAATATCCAATTCTTGTTTATTTGTACTTACACGTCCATAGCCATAATTCATTGTTATTTTCCCCTTATTAGACGTTTTTATTTGATACGACTTTTTGATACTTTCATAAAACTACTCTAATTATTCCCCCTGCTAAAATCAGTAATAGAAAATCAATTAGTTATCGAAGGTGAATATGTGACTAATGATAAGATAGTACTTACATTACTCAAATGGAAAGCGAAGTATTAAATAAATAATATGCAAAATTGTATTTTCCCCTATTTTTAGAAGGGATTAATCTCTAATTAGTAGAATATATATTATATTACAATATAAAACATACTAAAATGGGATTATTAGGGGTGAAGTAATGAGTACTACTACAGAAAATATGATAGAAGCAATTGTTAAAATCGCAGAGGATTACGAAGGGACAAACTTTACTGATACGCATGTGGAGAATTGGCTAACTCAATTCCCATCAAATCAACATGACTTAATTTTACAAGAGTTACATAATATTCTTAGTAAAACATATATATCTAAAGCAGAAGTGATTGAAGCATATGAAGCTCTTATAGAGAATAAGACTATTTTCCCTCAAAGTATAGATACCTATAAATTTATTAACCCTCAAACAAGAGGCGGTAGCCAAAAAGATATGTTAGAAATTATGGAGGGGGTCGTTCAAGAAAATCATGGATTTTCATTAGATGATTGTGGTCAAAATAATATCACATCATACGTTTATATAGATGATGCTATTTACACTGGAAACCGTGTGATTCGAGACATTCAAAAATGGGCAAATGAAATAGATGATCCTAGTTTAGTTTTACAAATCGATATAATTGTTTTAGCATTACATAATAGGAATAAAGGTTATGTGGAAAAACAAATTAAAAAGGTTTTTCCACAGGCTACAATTAACTTTTGGCATTGTATACGCTTTTATGATGATATTTTGAAAGCGGAAAAATCATTTGAAAGTTACCTACCTTCATCTGAATTAGAATATAATGATCAAACAAAACGATATATAGAAAGTGTTAGCGAAACAAGGACTACGGCACAAAATGAGAGAGTTCCTCTTCTTAGAAATATTGGGGAACCTACATCAGATGAGTATTTCACAAGTCTTCAAAATAGAAATTTAGTTGAGAAGATTTTTTTTGAAAAAGGTGTAGAAATTGTAAGTTATGCAGCGAATCCAAACCGGAATATGAGACCGATGGGGTATGATAACAGTAAGACGCTTGGCTTTGGTTCATACTTTGTGACATACAGAAATATAGCCAATAATTGTCCTGTTGTTCTTTGGTGGGGTGACCCAGACGCATTTTCAGGCATCGACAATTGGTATCCACTATTCCCCAGAACTGCTAACTAGAGGAGGGATACTATCAAATCTACTCAAAAAATTTATAAAAGAAATGAAGTTGTGTTTTTTAGGAAAACTAAAGAGGAATACGGTGGTTTATCTAACATGGCTGCAGGTTTTCCAATTGAATTAAATGGTGCTAGAATTCTATCTTCAGAGGCTTTATACCAAGCCATGCGATTCCCTAATCATCCTAATTATCAAAAAGAGATAATACAACAAAAAAGTCCAATGACAGCTAAGATGATTAGTAAAAAATATCGCCCGCATACAAGGGAAGATTGGGAAGACGTAAGGATAATGATAATGCGTTGGTGCTTAAGAGTTAAGCTAATTCAAAACTGGGATAAATTTGGTTCTTTATTACTAAGCACACTTGATAAACAAATTGTTGAAGAGTCTAACAAAGATGATTTTTGGGGAGCTAGACCCTCCGACATGAATTTATTGGTGGGAACCAATGCATTGGGCAGATTATTGATGGAATTGAGGGCGGAATTAACTAAATTTATAGGAAAAAAAGAACTCTCCTCACCACATATTGATAATTTTATGTTGTATGGAAAAGAGATAGGGAATATTGGGTTTGAAAATAAAACGATGCCAATTGAATCTTTATCGAATACAAATTCTAATTTTGAAAATTTATCATTGTTTGATTAATAATTATGAAAGCTACTTTTGCCTTAGGGATAAAGTAGCTTTTATTACATTTACTAATACAGTTATACCTTCCCTCTAAATCGTACGATAGCTTGGAAGTCCTTATATATCTATATTTTATTAAATGATTTTTTTCGTATATTTATAATGCTATTAATCTTTGTCGCTAATTTCTATGACTTGAGTATCTAAAACCATTTTTTATAAAAATACTAGCAAATTAATCTGTCTCCTTTGTAAAGGTCATTTTGAAAAAAGTTAGGCAACATCAAGAAGATGATTTCTGTATCCAACAGGAGTCACCTTTTTTAAATTCCATTGATATCTATAGTGATTATAGTACGTCATATATTTCTTAATCTCTTGTTTCAACTCATCAAAGGACACGCAAGGTTTTATATGAGCTTCATCTTTTAAATGCCCCAAAAATGATTCTTGTGGGGCGTTATCCCAACAGTTTCCTCTTCTTGACATGGATTGTCCAAGGTTTAGCTTTCTGACTAACTTTTGATAGGTAGGGCTTGTGTAGTGGGCTCCTTGATTTGAATGAATATAAGCACCTTCAGTTAATCGAATCCTCGGATTCCTTTTTAGTTTATGGAGAGTTGTCGTTACGAGCTCTAATGTCATCTGTTCTGAAACATGGTAAGCTAAAATTTCATTAGTTGAGTCGTCTAAAATTGTAGATAAATAGGTCCTTTGATTCTTACCGTAAACTAAATAGGTGATATCTGTAAGAAGTGTTTTGCCTGGGGTATTTTGTTTAAATTCCCGATTTAATTGATTCGACACTATTCGATGTTCTTTTGTAGCTTTAAGCATTATTTTATAAAGATTCGCTTTAAATTGTAGACAACTTGAAACTGACCCGCCAATGTCATTTTTATCTGACGAGCCTCCTTCTTTCTATTTCTAAATCAAAGTGCTTTTAATATGGTTTCCTTCAAGATTTCATCTCGATCACTCTTTTGTTTCCATTGTTCTTGAGATGAAGCTGAAAAGTAATTATAGTATCCCGAACGGGATACGCCAGCTACTTTACACAAATGACTGACCATATTCCTTAAGTTGTATTTCATGATGACAGAACGAATCAAGATGAATTTCTGACTAGGTGGTAGTGTTATTTTCTTCTCATCCTCCCTTCCATAAGTTTGATTTTTTTAGTAAGTTTCATTCGGCTTCTAAACGGGCATACTTTTCTTCTAACGTAAGCTCTCTCTCAAGAGTTCTTCCAGCGTTTTCAATACGTGTATTCCTTAAGCCCAATACATTATTTTTTCTATAAGCAGCACACCATCTACTTCCCGATGACATAACTCGTTTCATGGCAATCATATCTATATCAAAACCACATTCTTGAAAAATATTTTGAGGTAGCTTTCCTTTTTCATTTTCCTCAATAAAAATATGCTGAAATTCCTCTGTATAATTGATACCTTTCTGACTTACAGATTTTACGTATAGGTTATTTGATAGAATTTGAATTTCTCTTTCTACAAATAGCTTTTTTGTCATTTTTAACATTCTCTGATCCCAATTTTCCTTTTATTATACAAGAAGTACCCTATAGAATAGACTTTTTTCAAGTGTCTATTCTATAGGGTACATTTTAAATTGAACGCCTTCTTTTCATTTAGAATATCTTTTAGATATATATTTTCTCCAGCGGTATAGGAAATAGGGAATTTTATACTTAAATATGTCATAGATTTCTTTTTAGAATTCCAAAATCGATATTTAACCTCTGTTTCCCCTTCATAAGCAGTTAGAAATTTATCTAACGTCATGCTTTTTTTGTATCAATTTATCATTTCTTTGTTTATATAGACTTCATTCCATGAATCAAAGAAAGGGAAATGTGCCAAGATATCTCGTATAAATTTAAATAAATCTTTAGCTATATTAGATTCTGTAGGGAGTCTTTTTAATTCAATAATTTTTATAACATGTTTGAGAGGTTCATAGTTTAAGATTTCAGCATAGAAGATAAATATAATTTTTTTATATTGACTTAATAATATTTTTAATTTTAAGTTCTTTTATTAACATCTCAATATAATCTGAGTACCTTTTATTATCCATAATTACAATTAACTTATCTTTTGCTCTAGTTGTAGCAACATAATGTTCATTAGTATCTATATTATAATGTACTTTGTAATCACTCGCAGTAATAATGACTTGATTAAATTCTAAACCTTTTGCAGAATGTACAGTAAATATTTTATGTAAATATTCATTTGTATCAAAAGCTATATCAAATTCATTAGTCATCATTACTTCTGTAAATGCTTCAATTTCTCTAGTATCTAAAGTAATTTCTAATTTTGCAAATAAATTCATTAATACCTGATTAATTAGTACCTGATTAATATCTGGCACAAGTAGTTCATTAATTATTTTTTGTATCTCCCTAATTTCTCGTGGGTTTAGATTACCTACAATTTCAGCAGCTAAATCATATATTGAATACCTATCATTTTTAACATATTTAATTACCTCTTTTAAAAGAGTTGCATTTGGAGTTGCCCTATCTAAAGGAGTTTGGGGAATAAAAATAAAATTAAACCCTTCTTCATTTAATTCATTCATTATTTCAACAGCTTGATCACGTCTCCGGACTAAAATCACTAATTCCTCATCTAGTTTTAATATCTGCTTCACTCCTGTTAACTTTAATAAAATATCTGAAATTGGCATATCACCCGCTATACTGATTACATTTTGAACCTCATTTTGTTCTTTAATTAAACTTCTAGTTTCTTCATTAAACAAATTAGCGTAATTTTGTATATCCTGACAGCATCGAAAGTTGGATGTTAAATTATACTTATTAAAATCCTTAGAATTTTCTATAAGACCATTAAAATTTTCAGGTTCTGCTCCCCTCCAAATATAAATAGATTGTTTAGGGTCACCAACAATGAATAACTTAATTTTAAGCTGATCCTTTAAATACATAAATAAATTATGCATATCCTTATCCGAATCTTGGTACTCGTCTATAAATATCTTAAAGTACTTTGAAAACATATATTGTCTAGCGACAAGTGATCTTTTTAAAATATCTAAAGCCAATTGAAACTTAAAATTCTTTTTATGATTACTATAAGTTCCTAATATATTTTGATATTTCAGTAGTTGCAGTCCCTCTTCGTATGAAGCAAATTGGTTATCAAAATATTCAACAGTGAAATTGTCTGGATAATCGTTTCCAAATGCATCTTTAATAAACGGCCTAATAATTTCAGCCTCGACAAAACCATCATTAGTGCCAATAAAATTCCCTCTTGATGAATATCCTAATCTTCCCTCGATTTCTTTTGCTGCCTTATTAGTAAAAGTAACAGCTGCAATTGAGTAATGAGTTTTATTTCCTTTTAAATCAGCTTCAATTTTACTAACTAATATTGTTGTTTTACCCGAACCTGCTCCAGCAGTAACAAGGATATTACCCCCATCCTTTATTATTTGTTCTCTAGACATTTTATCCTCTATCACTACCCACCAACTCCTTTAGGCATGCAAATTTTTCGTGCTCAAAGACATCAAAACAATCTTTTGTACTTAAATTATTTACTAGCTCGACCATGTTAAATAGTTTACTTTTCTGTAAATAGTGCACGGGATCTTCGTTTTCAAAAATTCTTTTCATACTTTCACCAATTGCAGAATATAGATCATTTTCCAGATCGATTTCCGATAAATATATTCGTTCTCCTAAGAATTCCCCTACTTCATTTTTATATTGTTTAAAAATCTCTTTTTTTCTCTCATTTAGTCTCTCTGTTTTCTTTTTACCTTTTATATCTTCAGGGATTTCAATAGTAATCTCATCTAGATTTTCACGTCCTAACAATTTTAAGCATCTATTTAATCCTAGTAATTCGTATACACCCTTTTTACCTTTTTTTGATTTCAAATCATTATCCGTTTTAATTATATAGGTTATACCTAAATCATTTAATGTACACACATAATGATTAAAATACGTCCCTCCTACTTCAAGCAAGAAACCTCCATTTAATTCATATTCTGGTTCTATTTCATCTAAAACCTTTTCAAATAATATTTTTTCTGAAGGACCTTCTATTAAAAGTACTCTTTCAGCAAATAGAGCCGATGATAATGCTTTATTTAACTTTTTCTTGACACTTCCATAGGCTTCTTCCACATTATACATGTGGGAAGAACATACAACTTTTTCAGTTGAATGGACTCTTATTAATCTAGTATTATCCATTTCATAAAGAAGTTCAGGAGAGTGAGTGGATAAGAAAAAATACTTATATGTAGATTGTTCAAATAACTGTTTTGATAAAGCAATTTGCATTGACCTATGTAGACTGATTTCTGGTTCCTCAATTAAATAAATAACAATTTTATCCTCATATTTTTTCTTAGCCAGATAGTTATATATAGAGTAAGAAAGCATTTTTCTTCTACCATCCCCTGAGGTTGGATAATAATTAGAATCACCGTCTTTTTTTATATATGGAATAATATCTGAGAAAAATCCTTTAATTGCCATTTCGGACTTCAATTCAATAGAAACCTCTTCTTTTTTTAAAGATCTATATTCATTTGTTATCTCTTGCTGGAAACCTTTAATAATTGTCATTTCTCCTATTTGTTGATTTACTTGATCTGTTAAAGATTTAATATTACTTAAAATCCCTTCATCTGATTCATTCCCCTGTGATTCTTCAAAAATATACTTTTTATTTTGCGCGAACAATTTGTCTAAATCAACTAGAGGATTTATATAAATCACCTTAAATACATTGTCTAACGCGTTTATATTCCCTCTCCCTGGAATATCTATTAAATTATCTAATTCTGATCCCCATTTTAAAATTATGTTTCCATATAATTCTTTATCATCATATTTTGATTCTAGTGCGATATAAAAAACATCTGCATTTGCCGACGTTCTAGCTCCCTTAACCACTGAAATAAGTTTTTTTGTATCTTCATCTTTTTCATAATCAGACAAATCAAGTGTTAAAATAATTTCAATTTTTTTAGAAGTGTCATGTTTATGATAATCAGATTTATTAAAACCAAATTTCCTTACATCTTTATCTAAAAGAAATCTTAATGCATATAAAAAGTTTGTTTTTCCAATATCATTCATCCCGAAAATCACATTTTTATTATCTAAATTTATATTTACTTTTTCAAAATTCCTAAAGTTCCTTATTGTAATATTACTGAATTTCATTATTCATCACCTTATCTTATTAATTATTTAATTTTTAATATATACCTTCTTTAATTCTACTCTTTTTCCTATATTTTATTAATAGTTATGCTGCCTTCCCCCATTATGACCCCTTCCTCAATAAATAAAAAACCATGTATTTCTACATAGTTTCATTATACAATAAATTCTCCTTAAATTTTCCATACTTTAAAACTTACTTCTTATAAAAAACCACACATCTGATTTCCATAAAAAAAGCAGACTCCTACAAAAAGAATTTGATGAACGAATCAAACTCCAACAAGCTTATATCGTTGGAGTTATACGTGGAAAAAGAAATATTTCCATGCTTATTCTCCAAAAAGTAGCTATTGATCTAGATATTTCACATAATAAAATTTAAAACTTTGGTAATTTATTAAATCATATGTATTCTGGTATCCTATTAATTAAAAAGGACATCCAAATTAAAACAAGCCCATTCTAAATATTTATAAAAAATATCCCTTTACCTTTTCCTATTTTTGCAATACTCTTAGTAAGCTCAACCATATTGGAGATAGTTTTTAACTTAAATATATATTTGCTTCCTAATAATTATTCTAGGATCATAGGTGCGTTTACTATAAGTTCTGCAAATCTTAACGCATCTCTATATCCCTCATTAATTTCAATAGTGAATTAAATGTATTTTCTAAGAACTTGATACCTCTTACGCACTCAATTTCCATTAGCTATTTATACTCCCCTATAACTAGCCAATTATTGTTTATATTTGTTATAACTTTATTTATTGTAAAAAACTAAGTTTCTATATACATAACCAACAACAATAAAAAATAAAGATTACATCTTAAATACTTTTTAAATTAATATAACGAATTTTAAATATTAATTTTGAAATAATAAGAAAAAATGTTAAAATTAATAATATTATCGATTAAATGTATAGTGTTCAATTGTTAAATTTTTAGGAGCTGAAAAATTTATGAGTGTATTTGGAGCACATAAAATAATTCAACCTTTTATTTCTGAACCGAATCTTTCAACTTATCTTGTAGGATTTGATTTAAATGATAAGGGTGAAACAGAATACAGATTAAAAGAACTAACCCAACTATTATTAAATGTAATACCTGAATTCTCATTTGGATTCCATGAAGGGACTTCAACAGAAAATGAAAATCTTGTTTCAAAAGTAAGTGAAGCTGCAAAAGCAATTTACAATATTACTGAGTTTTCAGAAGTTAACAATATTTATATGAATGGTAATTCTATATCTGATGACGATATTGAAAAAAAATTTTTAAGAAGAGGTGAATTTGGAGAACTAATTTTACATTTATTACTTCGAGAATTCCACTCAACTATTCCGTTATTATCAAAGATATATTTTAAAGATTCCTATGGGCATACGGTTCATGGATTTGACGCTATACATATACAACCAAATACTAAAACACTTTGGTTAGGTGAGTCAAAATTATATACTGATGGAAAAAAAGGAGTGTCTGCCTTAATTGGAGACATAATGGAACACTTTAAAAAAGACTACTTAGACAGTGAATTTATGTTAGTTTCAAAAAAGGTAAAACACTTTAATAACATTCCCGAAAAAAATTACTGGCTAGATTTATTGAATGGTAGTACAAAATTAATTGATCAATTAAATTCAATTAATATCCCTCTATTATGTACATATTCTAGCGAAAACTTTAATAAGTATAATGATGAAACTTGCTCAGCTTTTATTTCCGAATATGAGAAAGAAATAAGAATGCTTCAAGATCATTTCTATACTCAGAATAATCATCCATTTAAAACTAAGTTAAATATCATTTTATTATTATTTCCTGTTAAATGCAAAGTGGAGTTAGTAAAAAGTTTACATAAAAAATTATATTTAATGCAATTATTGGGGGATTAACAAATGGAAAAATTAACAAAAAAGCTTATTAACGGTAATAGCTTGGATTTAGAAGAAAGTTTCCAACTCGCAAAAGAATGTTCCAGTCTATTATATAATTTAGAAACTGAACATTTAGCGCATAAATTAATCATTAATATATTAGATAATTGGAGTAAGATACATACATCTACTAAAGACATTTGGATTGATTTAGTGGAATCTGCGGGTTTTTATCCTTATTTAGAGAAATTAAAGCAACAAACTAGTATTAATGGTACAGCAGCAAAAATTAGAAAAGAATATCATAAATCCCCACAATTAATCAACAAATATTTACATGAAGAACAAAAAATTCTATTAAATCTTTTAATGCAAGGAAAAAACTTAGTAGTAAGTGCTCCTACAAGCTTTGGAAAAAGCCTTTTAATAGAAGAATTGATTTCAAGTAAAAAATATAAAAATATTGTAATTATTCAACCTACCCTTGCTTTATTAGAAGAAACACGATTAAAGCTCAAAAACTATTCTAACTATTACAAAATTATAATTCGAACTTCACAAAAACCTTCTAAAGAAAAAGGAAACTTATTTTTATTAACAGCAGAAAGAGTAATGGAATATACAAATTTACCTAAAATCGATTTTTTGATACTAGATGAGTTTTATAAACTCAGTACAAAGAGAGATGACGAAAGATCTGATACATTAAATAATGCATTTAATTTACTAGTTAATAAACATAATGCTCGTTTTTATCTATTAGGTCCAAATATCGACAATATCTCTCCTGGTTTTGCTGAGAAATATAATGCAGAATTTTACAAAACAAAATACTCTTTGGTTGATAATCAAATCATAGATGTATATTCTCAATATAAAAATCAATTTGGCACAAGAGGACATAAGAAAGAATTTAAAGAAAAGGTGCTATTTGATTTACTATATGAACTAGAAGGAGAGCAAACAATAATTTATTGCTCCTCTCCTAGTAGGGTCCGTAACTTATCTATAAAATTTTTAAAATACCTAATTAATAGAGAAATAATTGAAAATAATTCTTCCAGAGAAATCCCTTTAATTGATTGGATAGGAAACTATATTAATAAAAATTGGCAATTAATTAATTGTTTGAAATATGGGATAGGAATACATGATGGAGCACTACAAAAACACATTAGCACTTCAATAATTAAATATTTTAACGATGAAAAGTTAAGATATCTCTTTTGCACCTCAACTATTATTGAAGGTGTTAACACTAGTGCTAAAAATGTAATATATTTTGATTCAAAAAAAGGTGGAAAACCAATCGATTTCTTTGACTATAGTAATATTTGTGGGAGATCCGGCAGAATGATGATACATTATGTCGGTAAAGTTTATAATTTTAATCCAAAGCCTGAAATAGAAAATATACAGGTAGATATTCCATTTTTCGAGCAAAAACCTATATCAGATGAAGTCTTAATTCATATAGAAGATGAGAATGTTCGTTTTCCTGATAGTCAACAATACAAAGACTTACAAAATATACCACAAGAAGAGAGAGAACTCTTCAAGAAGAATGGCCTAAGTGTTAAAGGGCAACAAATAATTTTAGAACAGCTAAAAAAAGATCTTACAAAAAATTTCCATTTAATTAAATGGAATTATCCTAATTATGACCAACTACAGTATATACTACACTTGGCATGGGATAATTTAATCAAAAAAGGTGAAACCACCTCACCCATGACTAAGAAAAAATTAGTCAAGCTTACTCATGATTATGGGAAAGAAAAAAACATTCTATTTTTAATTAATAGCAACTATAAATATATGAAATCAAAGGAAAAAAACAAAGCAAAAGATGATCTAACTATTCTAGATGATGCTATAAGAGAAACATTCCAAATATTAAAACATTGGTTTCAATATAAAGTTCCCAAATGGCTAAACGTTGTAAATAATCTACAAACTTATGTATGCCAAAAGTACGGATTTGAGCCTGGAAATTATTCACCTTATGCAAGTCAACTTGAAAATGAATTTATTAGAGAAAATTTGTCTATCCTTATTGAATTCGGAATACCTAGCTCTGCAATAAAAAAATTAGCACAATCTATTCCATCCGAATTAAATGAGGATTTAGTTCTTCAATATATTACTAATAAGAATTTAATGAACAATCCAAAGTTATTAGATTATGAAAAAGAGAAAATTCGAGAAAATCTATAATAATTATTACCTACAATTATTTCCATGATTATTTAGTCTAGTAACGAAGATAATAAAAACAATTTATAGTTTGCAAGATTTAAAATAAACTAATCTTGCAAACTACCCTGCCAGGGTTTATGCGTCGCTTATTTTGAATGACGACACAGCTAATCAATACAATTTTCACTTTTAAAAAATAAGTCTATTCAATATCTAAAGAGTAATTAAATAGACTTATTTCCTATTAAATTGGATAATTTCCCCCTTGAAATCCATATATAAATAAAACTAAATTTATTTCATTTGAACTTTTCATAAATTGAATATTATCCATTTCAAATTAATTTATAATATATTTATTATATTTTATCTTTTCACTCTATTATTCCATAATTAGTTTTTCAAAGCTCCATTTCTATTTTGGTAAAACTTCTTCCAATTACTTTTTATCAAAATAAATTTTAAATTGTGCATTTGAGTTTTGAACGGCACTCCATGTGGACATAAGTAAATAATCTATCTGAATAATTTCTGGTTTTTGATTTTTTTTCTTTTGTTTTTCTTTCATGTACTCATCTTTTGAAAACATATTTCCTAGCAATGCCCATACATAAATATTTGAACTTTGTTTTAATGCAATCTGTTTGATTTTATCCCAAATTTCTTGCGAATTTAAATTCTCCTTGTTTTTAATCATTCTATTTCTTACAACATTATATTTGGTTCCAATCCAATCTTCATTCCATTTTTTAATGTCTTTGGGCTCTCTGGTACCTAACGGATTAACATAGTCTAAATTTTTAATTATTTGCCCACATATATCCTGAAATTTAGAAGCAGATAGTGTCGCTTCACTAGCCTTACAATGTATAAAATATATACACTCATTTTGTTCATCTAATCCAACGAAATCTGCTATTTCTTTACCCAAATCAGTACAAATTAAATAATCCATTTCTTGAAGAGCTTGATATATTTCCATTGATCCAGCGCTTGTCTGGTTTAGATTTTGTCCCATGCTGGATAATAAATAAAATAAGGAATCTTTATCCCAATCTGCTTTCTGATTTGTTGAACTATCAGCTTTACCCTTTTCATTATTAATTTTAGTCATCGATTCATATTCTATTAATATTTCGTTTAATCTATCATCAAATGTTTCAATTGCTATCTTATAAAAATTCCCTTTTAAATATATAGCTTCATATTTTGCAGTTAGTATCTGGAATCTTTGTTCTTTATTTAAATATGTAATTAAATCCTCGCATCCTTCTCTTGAATTTATATATAAATTTTTAGAGTCAATTTTATGTAAAATATACTTACCATTCACAGAATCAAATTCAATTTTCATTTTATATTTCTTTTCATTAAAAATAATATCAAATTGATTATCCTTAATATCATAGATAATTTGCTCCCAATACATTTGACTTCCACGAATTTCAGAAATAGCTTGTCTTTGTTTTTCATCAATATAAAATAATATATTAATTGGATCTGTTTTTTTAGGAACAGTTGTTACCGGAGCATACCTATCAAAAATTTTATTTTGTTTTCTGCCACTATTAAGTTCATTAGATAAATAATCCAGCCACCCCATATAATTATCTAGTGTAAATAGATGTGATGAATCTGAAATTCGAGAATTAGAAAACCCAACATATCTCGTTCTATTATCATTGTTAAATCCTTTAACAGTCCCATAAATTGTAGTACAAAACTTATATTTATCCGTAATGGAGGGTGCCACATTATTCATATCCTCAGTAAATACCACTTGTCTTCTAATATTATTATCTACTGCATAACCATTATTAATCGTTAATTGCTTGAATTTACTTTCTTGATTAAATAATTTTTGCAGATATAAGGAACTGATTTTTTTACTATAATCTGTAATTTCATTGCAAATTATATTATTACTATCATAATAAAAAAGAAAGTTTTCTTTTAGCTTTAAAACTGTAATGCCTAGTTTTGGCTCTATAAAATAATTATTTATTAAATATGGGGAATTCCTATATACAGAATATATAATGACTAGATCAAATTCTTTACTATTATTAAGTTCATAGATAATTTTCCCTTTTTCATTTACAATAATATTATCTGTAATATGATTACAAAGTATTTTATAATCAGTTGCATTAACTACTTGTTTTAGCAAATAAATATTTGTCTTTAAAGGTAATCGAAAATTTTTTAATAATTCTTCATCTAACTCTTTTTTTAAGTAATCAATTTTCTCTAAAAATCTATTATTCATATGTAGCGCAGGAGGGTGCTTTAATAAAATATCATTAAAAAAATCATCAAAATTAAATGTTATTAAATTTATATTATTTTCTAACCTTTTTTCATAATATAAATATTCTTTAAACATTTTTTCTTGATTAATCCCTTTTTGTCTGTAAATCACCAAACTTTCATCGAAATCTGAATTTTTCCTAACTACCCTTCCTACTTGTTGTACTAATGACCTTACATCAGCAAACGAATCGTATATTGCTAATATAGAAAATTCTTTATAATCAATACCTTCAATTAATTTATTTTGGTGTAACCAGAATTCTGCTTTTATATCTTGAGGATTTGGCACATTCTTAAATTCATTTTTTTCTAAATTAGTTTTTAATGTTTCATGAATAACAATAACAGTTTTTCCGATTTTTTCTAATATTTCCTTTGCTTTTATACTATCTATTACATCTTTAAATCGTAATATTACTTTTGAGCTCCTCTTATCGCCTATAAACCGTTGTGATTTATCACATACATATCTAAGGAAATTTTCTAAATCTTCTTTATCATCATAGGCATCAAAAATAACTCTTCTTATTCTCCCCTCCTCAACTGCTTTATGAAATGGGTAATTATATATATATGGTTTATCTATATTAAAATTATTATCATCATTTCTAATAGGTGTAGCTGTAAATAATATAACTTTCTTATCTAAGTCTCTAACAGTTTTTTGCCAGGACTTTGCAGGTTCTCTATGCCCTTCATCGAATATTATAATATCAACTTTACTTTTTAATTCCTCAAAATAACTTTTTTTATTTACTCTTATATCATTTAATGATTTAATGGTACTTACAAAAACCGTATTTTTTTTAATTTTAATTAAATCATCAATTTTATTACTAGGATAAATATGTTCTACTTCTTTAAATTGCATAGACAACTCTAATTTAGTTTTTATTTCTGATTTTATTTCTCTTTTTATTTGTTCTGTTATTCCTTTTGACGGAGTGACAACTAGTATATTTTTAAGTTTTTCAAAACAATTACATACATAACCTATAACTACTGTTTTCCCTGTTCCAGTAGGCATTTTTACTAATGCATGTTTTTTTGATCCACTATTAATATATTTTTCTAACACTTCTACTGCTTCCATTTGATGTTCTAATAATTTATCTGTGAACTCCATATGATTTTTTATTTTCATTTACAAATCACCTATTTTCTATGATATAACACAATTGTATTTAAATTTATTACCTATAATGAAAATCAAAAAATTTAAGAGAAAATATTTAACTAACAACAATTTTAGTATATACACATGTAGCTAAAGAATAGTAATAATTGCTACCTCCTCCATATTCAAGGGATCGTATTTTACATTTCTTTTAGAAATGCCCCACCATCATAAAACTCTTATATAATCACTTTTATCTGTATATCTTTTTTCGTATCTTATCTTAAAAAAGGCTATTATACCCACATGACAAATAGTTAAAACATAAGCTTAGATACTGTTTATTATAACATCTTGCTATATTTTTTCTCACCTTTAATTGATCAAAATCTAGATTCTTTAGTTCCCTCATATAATCTTTATATTCCTCTATTACATTTAAAAAACCAGCAAGTTTTTGTATCATATAAATCCCAATTAAAATGAGTACCATATTTCCTTTTTTTTGAAGATAATAAAAAACGAATTTCTCTTCTTATTTATTGTATCATTTATTTATAATACTTTTATGAAATAAATTAAATTGTTCTCTGAAATATGAACTCGATAGGTTAAAAGGCTTATCCCATTATAGTAAATTACAATTAAAGACTTCAATTTATACTTCCTCTAATTCCAACCCAAAAATTGATTATGATTTTTGGGATTTCTGCACTTATCCAATATAAAAATCCAGATACATATATACCTGGATTTCCATTTAATTACTTATTCATTTACGATATATTGTCTTGCTCTTCTGGATTATTTAGAACACTATAGTTCTGTAAATACTTACGATAATTCTTTACAAGCTTCTTTTCCAGAACTTTACGTCCCTCTACTACCTCTATGTTCATATTATTAATTGTAGGAAATTTTGATGTAATAGATACATTTGTAATTGGTGGTGCAACAACCAACCACTGAATATTTAAAAGATCGAGTAAACAAAAAACTCCTTCAACTAGTTCTGGTGCTGACATTGTTCCAAATGGATTATCCGTGACAAGAAATAACGGACTGTTTTCCTCTACCCTTTGTCTCATTATCATTGCTATCACTATAAAATGTGCAAGTAGGGTTTGCCCTCCACTCTTTGTTGAAGAAGTCATGCTTCCATGATTAATTGTCTCCCATTCTTTATATACCGCATGCTTGGCTTCACCTCGAAGTAATCCACCTTCAATACCAGGGATATGAATCATCAATCTTGGGAAATCACCCATTGCCTTTAAAACCAATTTTGATATATTTACACTTTTAGCAATATCATGCACTGTGAAATGATCTATCTCATCCTTATACTTACTAACATAAAAGTCAATTTCATTCATACAAAATTCTTTGATTAATGGCTTAATATCTTCTACATTTATTGGAAATGGAAAGTTCTTATTGTATTTTATTAATGGAAATCGTTCTTTTTTCCAATTCACAATTGTCAATTTCCTAACTATGTCTTGAAGACCATTAATGACATCCAGTACTCTTCTTGATTGTCGCTCTGCACACAATTCAATTGCTTTGTCCGCTTTTTCTTTTTGTTCAAGTTCATCTTGAAGGTTGTTTTTTGCCCAATCAAGATAGTTGTTTAAAGAAGCTAGTGCGTCATCAAAGCTCATATCACGAATAGTAGATAAAAAATGAATTAATTCTTTTTGATAAATTTCCGGAATATTATTAAAGGATTCAATTTTTTCTTTTATCTGTGTAATACGTTTACTCAGTGTTTCTTGATAACGACGATAATCCATGGTAACTGTATTATATTTGTGATTCCACTGAGTGAAATATCCCATAGGATCTTCATGGATAGATAATCTTTCTTCCTCTAATAATATTTGTCCAGAATGAGCTGGCAAATTCAAGTCTTTAAGAAGACGAGTTATTTGTTCAATTCCTTCAAGGGATGTATGAAGTTTCTGAATTTCAACTCGTGTTTCACTATATTGCCTGTCTAAGAGATTCCGTTCTTTTCGATATTGTGCTTTCGCTGCTTTACAATCTGGAATTTCTATATATTCAGCACCAAATCGCGGATAATCTTTTTCCATATCCTGCTTCTTTTCTTCCAAACGCTTCTCTAATTTTTGAATTTCCTCACGATTGTATTCTATTCTATTTCGATTTTCAGCCAATTCCACTTGACCTTGATTCAATTGTACTTCTGCCTGAGTAACAAGCGTTACAAGGTGCATTTCATCACTCTCTGGTGTAGTCATTCCCTTCCATATGTCTCCGCTTAATTCTTGAAGGATATCTTCATGTTCTATTACTTGATTTTGCAACATTTTAACCGCTTGATTCAACTCTGCCAAACGAATATTTTTATTACTTATGTGTTTATTAATCTCATTGTATTTTATAATGTATTCTCGCGCTTCTTTAGACACTGCATAGCGATAAGTGTGTGAACATAAATCTTTACTTTTATCATATACCTGCTGTATCGCTACTACCGGCATTCGAATATCACCTAATATATTCCTAATAATACTATAGTTATATCTTACAGATTTCATCCAGTTATCGAAACTGGATTTATTGTTCCCTTTTTGAACAGTAATCTTCTTTTCTTCTTCTATCAATTGGGTAATATTATTTTCCATTTCCTCAATTTGTCTAAGAAAATTTGCTTTTGTCTTCTTATTTTCTTTGTTTTGTTCTAGTTCTTTCTCTAATAATATGAGCTCTTCTTCATTCTTTTCAATAATACCTATCTTTTGATTCAACAACTCATTTTCTTCCACTTGTTTTTTCATCTCTTCTTCTTTCTCTTCCAATTGTCCCTTCATATCTGATATGATACCAATGTATTTTCTTTCTTCTGCCTGAAGATCCAATAATTTTTGAGCCAACTCAGTTTTGAGCTTTCCATTCAAAAGAACCTCTTTTTTCTTTAAAACCTTTTCAATTTCTTTAATTTTCCCCTCTAACACTTCAATTTCATAATCAGAATCATCAATACTTTTCTCCAGCATAACTCTCCATTTATCGAACTCATACACATCATCAAGAAAACCATAACTTAAGTCTTTAAATAGAAAATTCATCTCATCTTGTTTGTCTAAATACGGATTCGTTGTACTCATTTTATCCTTTTTAGTTGATTTTGTTTTATCAACCAATACTACATAGCTACGAATTAATTCTTGTTCCATAAATGAAAGATCTAATGATTCAAATGACTCTTCCAATATTACAATACTATATCGTAATGCTGGATTCCGATCTAATTCATATCGTTTCTCTTCCATAGAAAGATTATTAAGATATTCAGTTCCATACATAGACTCTATACGATTAGTATCCAATAATTTTTTCACCTTTAATAAGTCGATATTTGGAATATAAGACCCGATTTTATCTCCTTCCTCTATCAAGTGAATATCATCTTGAAAAGCCCCCATTTTCCTCAATTGTTCTTTAACAGTATCTTTAATCTTATTTAAGTAATTTTCAAGTTCTTGTTTAATCTGATAGTATTCCTCTCTTTCCATTTCAGTAGAAAAGTTTGTTTTTAAAATCTTTGATACATTTGCTAGTAATTCATTTTCTATTTTTGTAATTTCTATGTTTTCATTCTCTAATTGATTTATTTCTTTTTTGATCGCTTTCATACTCTCTTCCTGTCTCACAATATCTACTTTGATATTAACAATTTCATTTTCCAAATTAGACTTTATATTCAATGCGATCTCAAAAGCACTTTTTACTTCGTTTAATTCTAATCCAATTTCAACGATACTGTCAGAAATGTGGTATGGTAACTCTGCCCCATACTGTAAACAAGCATCCTCTAACCTAATCTCAAATTGGTTTATACAATTTGAAAGATCATGTATCTTAAACTCTAAATCTCTTTTCTGTGTATTCTCTATATCCAAATCCATTTGTAATTCTTTAATTTTATTTTCATGTGCGAGAATAGAGCGTGCATTTCGACTCATTTCATTTCCCCAATATTCAGAAATAGATTCCCAATATTTTATAAAATATTCCTTAATTCTTTCCAGATCATTTGTTGATCCTTTCATATCATCGGAATTTATTAGCGTAGAAATTTTTTGATTATTTATTTCGATTTCATCTAATTTTTCCATCCTTCTTTTTAGTTCTAAATTCACTTTTTGGTGTATTAGATTCTGTTGATATCCATTAACAGTAAAGTCTGCTTTCAATTGTCTATGTTCCAACTCATAATATTCACCATCCACTTCATCTTTCTCCTGATGCAGAGCAATATAATCGATGTTTGCATATTTCCATCTTGCTAAGTCGCGTTTTTCTTTCCGGTCACTTTGCTCTTTTTCTAGTTTGTCTACCTGGTTTTCTTTGTATTCCATTAATGTAATGAGAAGTTGAAGAAGTTCTGCACCTTTATTTCTCCATAGTTCTACTTTCTGTTTAATTTCTTCTCCTTCATTAAAACGATCTTGGAGTGGCAAAATATAATCATTAATTTGTTCAATGCTGTCTACCATTGCTAACAAATCCGGCAATTCTTTTGAAATCTTTAAGACTTCTAAAAACCATGTGGTTACAACTGAAACTTCTTTTTTATTTCGCGAATCAATTCCTTCAATTTTATCATTTATAGTAGGCACAAGAAGGTTGTAAAACAATCCTGTATTATCAGTAGAACCTTCAAAGAACTTACCGAATCCACCTTCTCCTACATTAATTTTCTTTAAAATATTAACCGTGTTAGCATCATATCCAAACTCCTCAATTTTTTCAAAATACTGTTCTTTTTCTTGTTTCGAATAAAAATGAAACGACTTATCAGCCTTAATTTCTTCTTTCCACGTACTAAAAGACACTGCCTCTTTTTCTTTTTCATCCCACAATTGAAAATCAAAGATATCAGCCTTCTCAACTATTAAAGGCTCCTTTGTATATAGAAAATAATCTAGTTCAATAGGAGAATTGGTAAATTTCCTTTTATCATTTGACACAAGACGTGGAGTCACCGTAATGCCAAGTATCACGCGTTTTGATAATGAAACTTGCCATTCTTGTACAACGTGAAAAGTATATTCTATAGGTCTCTCTTCAGTATTAAAAAAGAAATGATGTACATGGTTTAGGTCATTCTTCCATGAAGCCAAAGGTTCCAGAGTCTGAAACAACATTTGAAAAAATACACCTTTCCCTCCTCCATTCCGAAGAATATATGCAGCATGACTCGGCATTGCCTCAGGAATAGTAAAATCCAGCTTTAGATCATCCGTATGTATATTACCTGAATCATATTTCAGCCCAACTACCCTCATTTTTGCAAGTCTCGCCTCCATTATGCTTTCAACTCCCCACTACACTTTATAATTAGAAAACTATTAAAATGGATCATTCTCTTCGCTTCTAACTTTCTAAGACTCCAAACAGTTTGTTCAAGTAGTTCTTTACTAAACTTAAATATCGTGAATTTTCCGTTAATTATATTTGCGATTTGGTCTTTTAATGATTTCATAATTATCACGCCCCCATTTCCCCTGTTTCTTTTACGTCTTCCAATAATACTTGGAACGCATCATAACGGTCCTGATATCTATCCATATTTCCAAACCTTGCTCGTAACCTTTCAAAAAAAACAGGTGTTGGGGTCATCCGACTGGTTTGCGCTGTGCGTTCAATGAATACCATTTTATCCTTTTCCAGCTCCCTTACCGCACCATCTATTAAACCAAACTTAGATTCCTTAATATAACTTACACGTCCATTTTCTAATTTGTGATAGCGAAGCAACTTCCATTTTTCATGCATTTCACTCACCGCGAGGGACCAGTCTTTTGAAAATGTTCCTTCCGATTCGGCATCAAGTTCGTACCAATGATTTAATGTTTTAGTCACTAGCTCTTCAATCTCTCCATAAGAAAGACCTTCATTTTCCCACTTAATTTTAGAATCAATATCGTTATCCGCTTCCGAACAAATAACCATCCATATTACTCCCATAATAAATAAATTAATTCGATTATCATAAGTTTTAACAGTTCGCTTTAATTCAGAGATTGGATTAGTATGGAAGGAATTATGTGGCTGCACAAGAATATGCATGTGTTTATCTTGTCTTACAACTTTTAATCCAAAGCTATCTGCAAGTCTTCTTACACAATTTCGAACTTCTTGAGATTCAATATATGGATGAACCAATGCATGATCATTCGGTAGATATTTCCTCTGCCATAAACAAGCTACCAATTCAAAAGCTGCCTTTTCAATTTGTGCGATATTCATCTTCCTTCGCCTCCTTCAAGGTTAAGATGTAAGTAGATACATCAATTTTATTTCGTAATACCACTGCATCATTACTTGGGCTATTAAAAATTTGTCTACCCGTTAATACGGATAGCTCTGGATATTTCTCCATCAACTTAGAGAGCAACAAAGCTTTATCATCACTGTCTATTTGTTGGATATTTTCTTTACTTATAATAAAAGGTTCATCCATTGAGGCAAAAGCTAACCAGAAATCAAAAGCATCACGATTTTCCACCCACTTTGCCAATGTAAATTCATCTATTTGTTGTAAATATTTCAAGGAAACACTTCCTGCCCTTAGTAATTCCTCAAATATAGGCTTCCATAATAATAGAATGGATTCCCAATCAAGAGAAATAGGCTCTAAATAAACTTTTCTCTTGGTTCCCGTTCCTCCAAAAGTAGAGCTTTTTATATCCATATGCTCCTCAATTCCCCATTCCATTGGTAAGATGGAAGGTTTCTGAGGAGAAAACAGTGATTCCACCAAAGTTAACATTTCATCAGCATGAACAAAACCAACTACTTTTGCCCTATCTTCCCAAATCGTTTTTCTAAATGAGGTAGTATTTGTTAACCATATATTTCGAAAATGAGAATTTCTTATCTGTAATTCTAATCGGACGTTTTCAATAACTAACCTTGCTAACTTATCATGATTATTTTTAGTTTTAGTCAGTCGTTTTGTTAATTGCATATAAGTATTTTGGTGCTCTGGAGAAACAGCAATTCTGCGTAAAATCCCATCTAGTTTCCGGTATTTTTGGCTCTCTTCCTCAAATTGCGATTCCACTTCCTTCAACTGCTTTCCCCATCTATTTTTATGATCGTATATTGTTGATTTTGGATTTCTTATTAGCTCATCTTTATGAATTTTTTCCTCTTTGGATAGTGTCATAACTCTATGGTTCAACGAATCTAACATCCTTAAGGCCGACTTCAACTCTCCTTTTTCAATTAGCAGCTCAATCAATATCTGTTGTATCGAAATCGGGAGGTGCTTTTGAACTTCATTTGTATTTAAAAAAAGAGCTTGAGCTTCTTCAGACAGCTTATAAACCGGTACCCCTTCCTCGAAATTTGTCGCATCCCTATCAACTTCAAGGTATTGAAAACGAAATGTCTCCCATTCCATTATTTGCTCATTAAAAAATTGTTCTTGGAAAGCAAAAGTATGCTTTGAACTCCCCTCATTAACCATAAGAGCATCAACTATCTTCTCTGCTTCATCCAAATCACACTCTATCTTCATTAATTCTGTCATCTTATAAACCGTCTGTACTAAATCATCTCGTGTTCGCCTAAGATCATCTAATAATTCTTGATAGAAAATTACTGCAATGAGGGTAAATGACACATGACGAGCAAAATAATTTAACCTACCAAAATTAGCTCCCGTACCAAGAATCCAAACAGGAATTAGGGTCTTAAAACGTGCTCCTAAATCATCAAATGACAAATTTAGAGCCTTTCCCATCATTCACTCCCCCTCTTAAAAAGAGTATCAAAATTTATACATTCTTGAGCAATACGTCTCCGTTCGTCCCATAATTTATTAATCACTTCAAAAACTTCTTTATAGTTTTTAAACTCGTCTTGAAGTAGAAATAAATTTTTATTGTTTACTTTTTGTTCTGTCAATATATTAGTTGCAAATTCATTTGAAAATGAACTTAAAAAAGAATAAAAAGGATAGGCCAGCAAAATGTTGAGATCCCTATATTTACTCTTAGCGTCAAAGTAGATATTGAACCCCTCATAATCAATATCACCTGTGTAACGTATTGTTAGCTGGGTAGGATCACTAATAATATCATTCAAATATTCTAGTGTCTTACTTATTCGATATCCTTCTCCCCAAATTAAATAATGTGGGATAGGTCCAAACTTCCATGGAAGTTGTTGTATTAATACCTCTTTAAGGGTTTGAAAAGTGGATAAACCTTCCACAATTAGAACTTCATGTAAATTATTTTCTGGAACTGCTTCGTTCTTCCAATAATGAAATGGCTCATGTACAACTTTATACAAAAGGTCTGCTGGTTTTAATTGAAGCCGATTCATTAAACGACTACCCGCCGAAGAAGCTAAATATTTTTCCGCTTCAATATCATCATGAAATTTTTCACTCCTAAATAACATCAATGAGCGCTCCTCTCTTTTTATTTCTTTATGTGAATCTTTGCTTTTTATAAATTCATAGAGTATTAATATATTCTTCCACTCATCTTCAGTCTGATATTTTTTTTTTCGTAAATAGAAACTTAAATCTAAATAGTTCATTACCTTTGCCATCGCTGCTTTATCCCATGTATTTTCAACATACTTAGGTACAATCCAATATGCTTCATGAAGACTAGGCTTTTTCCCATTTAATCGGGGGTTTGCCAAATCTTTCAACGTGCCTTCACCCTTTAGCTGAATAATACTTTCGTAGAATTTTTTATAACCTCCTAGTTCATTATATTTTCGAGCACAACCAACCGTCATGATAACATCATTTTCAAAACGTTCAGTTCGTAGTAGTTTTTTTGATTTTCCCTGCTTTTCTCTAAAACACGTAATATAACTATTAATAATTTTTTTTATATCTGACATAATAATCATTCCTCTTTTTTATAGCTTCTCCACAATAGTAGATTTCTAATCTCAAACATTAGATAAATTTAAAAGTTTCTTTTTTATGCATACGTAAAATAAAAGAACCTATATCAAAAAAATTGATAATATAGGTTCTTGGTCGCTTACTATTAATTTTTATGTTGTATTGCTAAGTTAGTAAAAAACCTTTTAATTTTATTAAATCTTATAATTACTTCAAAGATTAAAAGGTTTGATGTTCATAACAATAAATATTGCCTTTAAATTCTTCTATAATTGTACCAATAAATAATACTTTAATTGTATATTTGTTTTTTAGATTATACAATTAAAGTGAAGTTACATAATTTAAAATCCTTTAAACCTTTTTCTAAGTATTTCAAAGCCATATTATTTAAGCAAGATTTAGCAGTGAAGTTTTCCACTTTGAATCTAAGGGATTAGTATCTAAAAATAGGAGGCATATTCATGGAAGGATTAACTATTAAAACTATCCCTTTCACAAAAGAAGAAATTGATAAAATTAAAACAGATTATAAGGATTTTAATGACTACCCCATCATTTATATCCTACATAAGGAGAAGGAAGCTTATATTGGTGAAACAGTAAATGTTTTTAATAGATTACACACGCATAGACTAAATAGGCATAATACTTCTAATGCTAAAAACAGACATGATTTTAAGCATGTAACACTTATTAAACATGAAAGATTTAATCAATCCGCTACGTATAACTTGGAAACAAAGTTAATCAATTATTTCTTAGGTGATGAACGTTACACGTTAAGAAATGTTAGTCAAACAGTATCTTCAGTTGTGCATAACTACTTTCAAAAAAACTTTTATAATGACGAAGTTTTTCAAGCAATCTGGAAAACTTTAAAAGATACTGAACAGATTGTTAATAAGGATCTATTTTTAATTGAGAATAATGATATTTTTAAACTATCTCCGTTTAAACAACTCACATCTGAACAGTTTGAATTATACCAAGATGTTGTATATGAATTAGAAGAGCACTTTTTTAAAATGAATACCCAAAACAAAACCGAACATAAAGTAATTTTCATTGAAGGTAGTGCTGGGGTTGGTAAAAGTGTCGTTTTAAGTTCTCTTTATTATAAAACGTTAGAAATGTCTGAAGACAAAAACTCACATTTATATGATACTTCCAATTATATTTTAATTAACCATAATGAAGCCTTAAAAACGTTTCATAGCATAGCTTCTAACGTGAAAATTATGCAGAAGAATAAAATATTAAAACCTACTTCTTTTATTAATCAAATGTCATTAGAAAAAGAGAGCACACAAGCTGACATTGTATTTGTTGATGAAGCCCATCTACTACTTTCAAGTTCAGATTCTTATAATTCATATCATGGTCATAATCATCTAGAAGATATTATTAAAAGAGCTAAGGTAACTATTATTATATTTGATTCTAAGCAAGTAACCCGCAATAAGGCATATTGGGATACTAAAACCTTAAACGCCGTCCTATCAAAATATAAGCCTAAAAAGTATAAGCTTTCTACTCAAATGCGAATGCATGCTGGCGATGAATTAGTTTCATGGTTAGATAATTTAGTTCAAAAGAAAATTACGCCTATGCCAAATGTCCCTAACACTTATGATTTTGACATCTTTGAACATGCTTCTGATATGCATAAAAAAATACAACAACAAAATACTAAATGGGGACTTTCTAGAGTTGTTTCCACATTTGATTTTGAACATAAAAAAGATGGTGGAATGTATCATGTTACAACTGGCGGCTTAGATCTACCATGGAACCTTACCGATTCTTCTACAACATGGGCACAACGAGAGAAAACTTCTCCACATGGAAGTTCAATTGATGAGGTAGGTTCAATTTATACAGTACAAGGATTTGACTTAAACTATGTGGGTGTAATATTGGGACCATCTATCTCTTATGATGAAAAAAATAATAAACTAGTAATATTAAGTGATAGTTATAAAGACACCGAAGCATTTAAAGGATTAGGAAATCACCCCAATGCTGCAAAAATAAAAGAAGAAATCATTTTAAATGCGCTTAATATCTTGTTAAAACGAGGCATAAACGGTCTTTATTTATATGCACATGACGAAATGTTAAAATCTAAATTAATGGAAATAAAAAAAGCTACTCTATCATATAAGTAACTAAAAAAAAGTTAATGATTAATCCTTAATTGTAACTCGACACTTTATTATGATATTCAAATAGCTGTTGTTGTATATATACTCTACTATTAATACTCTAGAGAAAAGAGTGCAGATTTAAATCTTGTAGTCTTTTCTCTTCTTATTACATGGTGTTATATCCCTTTTAGGAAAGCTTATTTCTAAAGAATTATACAATAAAAACTCGTACTATTCCTATTCCTAAAAATCTATTAGACATATTATAAGTTAATGTAAGTATAATCTAAACCCGTTTATAATAAAAAATGTCTAAAAATCTATAGGTAACTCTTTCACGACAAAATTATCTTAAAACAGAAATGGAGAATATAATGCAAATACTATATCTATGGGTAAAAAAATATCAAAATCTAAGTAACCTTTCCTTAAACTTCGGTGGGGAATTTTTATTTAATATTACCAAAAACAATTTAATTATAGAAAGAAATCCAAACTATATAAAAGATTTTTTCAATGTCAATAACGATTTAAATAATCATGTCAGAATAAAAAATGTTACTGGTATTGTTGGTGAAAACGGCACTGGAAAATCCACACTTTTAAAATTAATTCCAGAAATCATAACCGAATTACCAATAAAAGCGGTTGATTTTTTTATTGTTTACGAAACGGATAAAGGTCTTTTTTATGATTATCGTTTAGAAAGTGAGTTACATTATGATTCAAAAAAAATTAATAAACTAAAATCTATTACAACTTATAATCAAGTTTTTAACAAAGGAAATATCAATTCCACTAGATGGGATAAAGCATTTTTTTCTAATGTTTATGATTTAACAGCACACCCTAACGCTCTTAATTTCAATTTTGATGTTTTCAACCTATCTACAAACAGTCTATATATAAATAAAAATTTCTTTACAAATGAAATTTACAACCAAATTTTATTTGTAAAAAAAGTTGAAAATGATTTTGGGATTAATGCTATGATAAATATTCCAAAAAAAATTAAATTAAATATTACTACTCCCAAACAAATTGTGAAACATTATGGGCAACTACATCAAAAATTAAAAAATAACATTATAGAAGAAATTATACCTAATTTAGTAAGCAAAGAAATAAAAGATAATCCCTTTTTAGCTAATATTTCCGAGTCTATTTATACTTATTTTTATTTTTATATTAGTAACAGAATACATGAAAAATATTATCTTCCATACCTATCATTAAATAATACTTTTCTAAAAACGATTGAACAGAATTCTTTTGATAGTTTTGAAGAATTTTTTAATAGTTTCTTAATAGAATTAGAAACTACCTTCAAAAATGACTTTTACAAAAATCAGGCAAACATAGAATTTGTTAACAATAATACAAATGTTGTCATTCAATCATCAAAAAATAAATATATTACCATAAAAGAACTTATAAAGTTATTACCTTCATTAAGTATAGAATATGGAATGAATCTTTCAAGTGATAATCCATATATACTAGATTTTTTATCTTTATATCAAAGATGCGATTTTAAAATTCCTATTTTTGAATTTTATTGGTCTGAATTAAGTAGTGGTGAATATGCTTTTTTAACTTTATTTAGTAGATTTAATACTATTACACATGAAGTTTCAGATAACTTACTAATTCTAATAGATGAAGGTGATTTATATTTTCACCCTCAATGGCAAAAAGATTGGTTATTTACTTTCATCAACATAATTTCATTCTTATTCCAAAAAACAAATATTCAAATAATACTAACTACCCACTCACCATTTATATTATCAGACTTACCAAGTGGTAATGTCATTCTCCTCAAAAAAGATGAAAATAAAAAAATACGTACAGTAAAGAATTTAGAGGGTAATCAACTTACTTTTGCAGCTAATATACATGATTTATTGACTAATTCCTACTTTATGCATGACGGATTGGTTGGTAAATTTGCCCAAAATAAAATTAATACATTAGTAGATGAAATATTAGACTCTTCACCTGAGAAAGTGAAAAGCAATAGTTCACGTATAAGAAAACAAATTGACATCATTGGAGAACCGATTGTAAAAAGAAAACTCATAGAGATTTTTGAAGATAAAATAAAGTTAGATGTATTAAGTATCAATGAAAAAATAGAAAGATTGCAACAACAAATTGATGAATTAAGGACGTTAAAAGATGATAAAAATTGACTTAAATGAGTTCATTCTTCAAAAGCATTTGGCTTATTGTAAAGGAACCGAAATAGGAGTAAGCAAAAGTAGAATTTCATTGTATTCAAAGTTAAATGAGACAATTGAGCATTGTAATGATACAGATTTAAAAGAAATACTTATATTTCTATTACAAAACTTCGAAACACTTGTTATCGGTGATCCATTACAGCTAGAAAAGCTCAAAGAAAAAGTTACTACGAAAATAACCTCTACTGTTGTTAAAGAAAGACTTACAAAATTACAAACTAAAAGAAAAAAGGAAATTAATAAAGCTTTAGAAAATATTTTTGTAAAGGAATATGATCGTTTTACCGACCGAAATGTTAAAAATCCAGATTTATGGTGGGCATATACATTTGTTCAAACTGTTAATATTTCAGTTTGTCCATATTGTAATAGTCAGTTTATTTTTACACATTTGAACGATAATGGTAGGACAAGACCTGTATTGGATCATTTCTTTTGTAAGGCCGAATATCCTTTTTTAGCAATATCGATCTATAATTTAATTCCTTGTTGTAAAGTGTGTAATTCAGACCTTAAAGGCTCAACTAAAGTTGACTTGAAAAATTATATAAATCCTTATATACATCAGTTTGAAGGAAATGTTTCATTTAAGCGTGAATTTGTAAATAAACCAAAAACTAAAATAGAGAAGAATGATTATTTTAGTGCCATTATTGGTGAATCTGATGATTTCAAAATAACATTAGATTTTACTGCTCTTTCAGAAGGGGAAATTAAACAATATGAAAATCAAGCTGAATTATTCCAATTAGAAGAAATTTATAAATTTCATAAAGATTATATTAAAAATCTTATCGTTAAATCTAGAATTTACAGTGACATATATACTAAACAGTTAAAAAGTTCTTATAGTAAGTTATTTCAGAGCAATGAGGATTTACGTCAAATACTCATTCCTAGAGAAGACCAAATGAACAACATTATTTTATCTAAATTGACTAGGGACATTATTAGTAAAGAAATTAATAATAACATTGAGAACAAAAGATAAATTATAAAAACACTGGATGTATTTTGGAATCCCTTAATCTTGTACATACAATTAAGGAAAACAACGCAAGTAAGAATACTTTTAGCTGGACATGAATATGTTTTTAAATTTGAAACATTTACCTTGCATACAAGTAACACAATATAGATTTAATTATTACTAGATCATTGGAGTCAAAATCCTTTCATTAAAGCATTATTATATATAAAAGCTTTTGTTGAACATGCTCCTTGTTGTTTTAACACTGCGTTTCTAAAAATATTTCAAAAAAAGAATGCAGATCTAAACCCTGCATTCTTTTTCCTTTATTAACTGTCTCTTTAACACACTAAGACTTTCTTGAATATTGGTTAAATCAACTAAGAAAACTTTTACTTTTAATTCGAGTACCTCGTCTTTATATGATTTAAAATTAATATCAGTAGCCTTCATCCCCTCATTTACCGGGTATAATAGCCATATTTCTGATACCTCATATTTCTTTGAGTAAGCATACATTTGATACATATCAGCTTGTGATATACTATAATTTCTACTTGGATTATCAATTAACACTTTCCACTTCGTGTCTAATATCACCCTACTACCATCTTCACGCTTAATAACAATATCCGGTCGTAATGCAAACTTTTTAGGACTATTAAACAGATAGTGCCCCTTATCCTGAATTGATACTTCCCACATCAAATCACTTAATACTTGTTTTAGGTTTCTAGCAACATATGCTTCAAAAACTTTTTCCATCGGAAATAATAATGCTCTAGCATTTGTCTCTCCAGAAAAGATCGTAAAGCTCTGTGTCATCAAGAAAATTTTAGACCACTGCATTTTCCTTCAAATAAAAAATTACAGTTAATATGTTTCGTTTCTATTATTTCTTAATTAATTCTAATATTAACTAAAAACTAATGATTTTTATGATTTACGAATAAAATATTCTCTCATAGGACACTTATCAAAATTACTAGTTATCTGTTAAGAAATATAGAATACATCAATTAATTTTAACCTTGTCCAACAATTACTGTGATTGTATGATCTAATACGCCATTTCTATAAACATACACTTTTGCTGTTGTAGAAAAATAAGTTGTTAATTGTCCAGTAGAAGAAACTTTTATCAGATCATTACTAGTACGATAAGTCATTCCTGGCTCATGATAAGTAAGTTGATATCCACTAAAAAATGTTGGTAAAGTAACTGTATAATCCCTAATGTTGAGAGTTTGTGTTAATTTTTTCTGGTCTTCCCTATTAAAATCAGTGGAAGCCTGTGAATCTGTGGTTCCGATACCTAAAATACTTAGAAAAGCAACCGACGTTACAAGAGCATAACGAAGTTTCATAATATTAACTCCTCCCTTTATAAATGATTTAAATAACAATAGTGATTTATTACCCTACTAGCAAGATAACATGAAATATATGTAAATAAAACCATTTGAATGGGAATTTTCTGTGAACATATATTTTATCAACAATTGTACAAAAAATTGATTATTGACTATCCGATAAAAAAATTACCTACAATTTCTTAAAATATATTAATTTTATTTAATAACGCGCTCCTTCATCAGAATAAAAAAGTTTATCTTCTTTTATTAATTATTTGAAAATCTCATTAGATATATTATATTGATCCAGAAAATCACTTTCTTGTACTTAACTTTCCCTATTCACCTTGTTGAATAGGGAGATTAATCTCTTTTAAAAATCTCGATCTTTTAGAAGGTTTCCCATTAATTGTTGCTGGGAATGTAATATATAGATTCTTCTTTGGACGAGTTACAGCAAATGGTGATAGGTAACCCTTTGAATTAATCTCCAAGTTTTCCCCCACCCCGCACCGTACGTGCGACTTTCATCGCATACGGCGCTCCATCTTCTTATATATTCTTTACAACTGTTATATAAAAAGACTTGAGACCTTCCCTCCACCACTTATTATCATGGTTTCATTGGTACTACATCTCTACTGCCATCTCTACTCACAACCCTTTTTACCAGATTATTACTAGGCGTTAGAGACTTCAAACGTTCCGATATTGCTAGGTAAATAACTATACTTAGGTTCTACCTTTACCCCGAATTCACGTTATTTAAACTAAAGCAACCCATTAGCTTTATCCATCAAAATCTGTACGATAATTTCTTTGGAGTGAATTTTTTTATTTTATACATTTCTATATAAAGCTTTTCGAGGTGTACATTCAGTAGTTCGTCATCAACTATGTTGAATACTAACCATATATAGCTCCCTGCCCGCATTACTTTCGCAGTAATGTTTAACCTTTCCTCAGCTTTATCTGTTAGGGCTACTCAATGCGTCTTCACCCAGCTTCATACAAAACCGTTACCAGTTATGCATGTGGGAGTATTAGCAGCCATCTTATCATAGGATTTTTTTAAGGTTTCCTACTGTGGTCTCGCAATATCAGTTATCATTATAAAAATTTATAATGTGGTTTATCCCTCGTTAAACGATTTCAAACCAACGTTTCGCACCGTACATTAAGCGTCTTTCTTCTTCTATAGTAGTCGGGGGCTCAGCCTTTTCTATAGATTCTTGAATTATTTCTGGAGTAACTTTTGTTGCTTTGTTACTTGGTAATCCTTCATCATATAACCCTATTAAAAATACATTTTTAAATGATAATCCTTTACTCTTATGTATAGTTAATAGGTAAATTGCATTAAATGTACCTTTATGGTATTCATCTAACTTTTTCTTCATCTCTTCTTTTTTTTGGTTTAACTCTTGATACCTTTTGACCATACCTTCCCATGATTGAAACTGTTCTGTTTCTTTTTCTATCCATTTTATTTCATCTTTTGTTAACTGGTTTCTAATGAGTGGAAATCCCAAAAAATTTTTAATAATAATTTCCATAGATACTGACTTCTTATTTTTTAATCTTACTAACCCCTCAAAGTAATCAATAATCTCTTTTTTTCTATCCAAAGATTTATTTCCACAAATAAAATCAGCAATTTTTTGTGGATTTATATATGATGAACTATCTCCAATAAAGTTAACAACTTCTTGTTTTTTCTTGTAGAATGCATATGAAGTTTCTGAAATTATTTGGTTCCACCGAGTTAATTTATCACTATCTTCATTAGATATTAAAAAAGCTTTCCAATATCTATATGCCCTTTTAAATGCATTCAAGCTAAAAATACCCATTAAGTCTTCATTAGTTTCTATTACAAAAGGGATATTATTAACCTCCAGTTTATGGAGTAATGTTTTAATTTGGGAAGTAGAACGATATAAGATTACACTTTCTCTATAATCTGGGACAGCTTTATTTCCTGATAAACCAATATACTGAGATTGATCTATAATCCATTCAGCTTCTTCCTCTGGAGTAGGTAAACTTCGAATATAGCAATCACCCTCATTTTTATGAAAAGGTTTCATTGATTTTTTTATCCTATTGTTCTCATTAAATGCAATTACCCGATTCCCAGCTTGAACTATTTTTGAAGTAGAACGATAATTTGTCATAAGTTTAAGAGTTTGGGTTTCATACATTTGGTCGAAATCTTTTATGTATTTTGGCTCTGCGCCTCTAAAATAATAGATACTCTGGTCATCATCACCAACAATGATTAATTTAGCACCGTCCTTTAAATCCGGTGGGCAAATAAGTTTAATGATATCCATTTGAAGAGGATTAGTATCTTGAAACTCATCAATGAATATATACTGAAATCTTTTTTGTACATATTCACGCGCTTGGATATCATCTTTTAAAACATGAAGCAAATTTGACATGTAATCGTCAAAAACGACAATTCTATTACTTTTTCGTTTATCATAAAATTCCCGCATCATCTTTTGAAATCTTTGACTTAATGTTTCATCACTTGTTGGTTCAAGTATATTAAAGTGCTTTTCTATATATTTCGTCATCATCTCTATAGAGAACCCCATATTCGTCCAATAACTTATTTTTTCAAATAAATTTTTCTCTCCAGCATTTTCATCTAATTTTTTTAGTTTATAATCTTTAATTAAGTCTTCTAATTCCGCCTTATACTTCTTCTCATCTGGATTATCTCCAATAATGCCCATATGTTCTACATATGGAAATTGCTTTTTCAACTCATTATACAAGCGTATAAAAAAGCTATGAAAGGTGCCAACTGCTACTTTAGATTTTTCCTCTCCTAAGAAAAAATTCACCCTTTCTTTCATCTCTTCAGATGCCTTTTTCGTGAATGTAATCATGGCTATTTTTTCTTCAGGGACATTCTTCATCATTATTAAATAGGCAGTTTTCGCACAAATTGTCTGTGTTTTTCCACTACCAGCACCCGCAATAATTCTAAGGTTCTTCTCCATATCATATCTAATAGCCTCAATTTGCTCATTATTAAAATCATTATTATCATTTTTAGGCCTTAAAAAATCAAAAAAACCTTTATCTTCATCATACTCAGAAAGAACATGTTGCTCTTTCCCTTCATCATACTCTAGTTCTCCATAAATACCTTGATAAAGATTCATAACTTTTTCAGCATGCTCTGATTCTTTTATTTTGGTATTAATAGAATCTTTAGCGTGTTCAAGCTCTGCTATCCTTCTATCTAATGTTTTATCTAATAATTTTTTCTCTTCTTTTAACATTTCATTACTTGCACATAAATTTTTTAATGAATTATTTTTTTCCTTAAGCTCTCTTTCTAAAATTTTTATTTTTTCTTGGAATTGTTCTATTTCTTTTACTAACTTTTTTTTACCGAAAATATCATCTAAGAAACCCATTATTCCCTCTCCTTTCCTTTTAAATACAATATCTTTTTATAAAATAATTCGCTATAATATCCTATTTATCATACACTAACCAGGAAAATATATCCTTATTAGAAGACCAATTCTTTATTATTATAAAGAAAAGATCAATCTTTAAAATCAATGTCCAAAATAATTGGTAATAAAGCTTAAACTATTCCTGATTTACTAACGCTTGATTTATACTGAATCAGATTCATTACTCCTCTATTAAACTTACAAAAGCTATAAATATTTGTATGCTTTCATTAATTTTTATTTTGAAATCTAATGTTTTATTTGTTTGACTTGTTTCTAAAATATCTAAGACATCATGTTTGAATATCAGTTTTAGGTTTTTAATTATAAATAAAGAATTAATTTTATAAATTCAAATTCTGCATTTAATTATTAAGCATGTAACATACCAAGATAATATCTTCTATTCTTGAATTTCTTCCTGTTCTTTATTTTAGGCTTTATTGTTTTTATACATTTTGTGTTCACTCTTTAGAAGTTTTTCACTTCAAAAGAACAATTCTACAAAAACTTCATTTAGTCATTTCATTGTAATTTTATTGAGTCAAAATTATTAAGAATTTTGTGTCTATAACTGTCTACAACAAGAAACTCTATTTCGCTTCACCCACATAAAAATATGACACTATATCGGAAAAGTTTATTATTTTCTTGAATCGAAGAGACTACATTATAAAGAAACAGTGTTATTATGTCTTGCTTTTTACATTCATTTTTCATTTAATACCAAATGAAATTAATAACATAAAATTTAAAATATTGATAATTACCGAACACCGCTACCGGTTAAATATAATAATTGTTATAATATATTATATTGATAAAAAGTTAAAGGAGTGAAAAAGTGGTATGTTTAGCGAATTATCTATTGAAACCATAAGTAAGTTTTCCCCAGTCATCGTGGCAATTCTAGGTGCAATTACAGCTGCTTTCATATACATTATTAATCAATTTATTAATGTAATAACCACAAGCCCGCTTGATAATTATTTTAAAGATAAATCTAATCAATTTAAACTAAAATTTTGGTTTTATACCATCGGTATACTTATGGGAACCATTGTGTATTTTATTTATGGCATTCTTCTTTATCCAGCTTTACATGAATATCGTAATTCTAGCTTATTCATTTTAAATGCCCTAATATGTTTCTCTTTATTTATATATTTTTCTATCACACTCATACCAATAAAATTATTTAAAAGAATTATTAAAACCAAATGGCATTTCAATTTATTTATTTTTCATGTATTAACTAGTATATTATTTTTCTCCTCAGCTTCATGGGAATATATTGTAAATGAAAAGTATTTAGATTTCTTATGGAATATGCCACTTGTTGCTTTTCTATTCAGCTTATTTTATTTCTTTACACTTCACAAAATTACTATAGCTAAAGCTACCAAATATGAATATGATATTTGTCCCATTACTGAGGAAACATTTAGAGAGATAGATAACTTAAAATACGACTATCAGATGGATGAGAATAGATTAGTCTTCTACAATGAATTAGAATCAAGCGAAAAAATATTTTACGTATATGATTCTTCTTCGAAACTTTATATGGAGTGTAAAAAATTAGTTAAAACAGAGATAACGTCTGAACCCAAAAAAGTCCCTAAGAATCGCAGGACTAAAATCACAATTAATATAGAAAAAAACTCTATATGACTAAAGAAAGCCGCAATTTTAGAATCGCGGCTTTCTTATTTCTAATTGTCTATCATAATAAAAGAAATATTTACACTACTATCCGCATATATTCCTACCATATTTTATATCATCACAAACCATTATTTAAAATTCCAATTTCTTATTTTTCTTCACCTATAATACAGTCCACAGTAGAATGGGTATTGTATCAATTTTTAATTTTATCAAACTTCCACTTCAATAATTCCTTCGAAGGCCACTCTTTTTGCTGTATTGGCAATCTAATTTTTTCTCTGTTTATACTAGAGTCTTCATAATTAAAAAGAATAGTTCCATCTTCACAGATTTTCAAGTCTCCACGGTCAAATGCTATTTCATGATTCGTACATAAACAAATGCCATTTTCAATGACTTCCTCTCCTCCTTTTGCAGCATCTTTAATATGAGCTGCACGTAAAAAAATAGGATTAGATTGGCCACAAACCGCACATTGATTCTCATACGCAGCTAATACTTTTTTACGAAAAGCTTTCTGATTCCCCCTATAAACTTTCTTATATTTCGTTTCGATCCATTCTTTTCCATTGTAAGGCATTTTTTTACGAATTTCAGATTCTGTAGGAAATTTAATGTCACCATTTTGATCACATACAGCTATTGGAATCGTTGAAAAACGATCCCTTGACATATCTAATAAAGCAAAACCAATTTCTGGTCCCAAATACACTCGAGTTCTAACTTCATCAACAACATTATGTATCATTAGATACTCAATAGGGAAATTATATCCATCAGGGCAAGAAGCTAAGATGGATGGCTCAATATATTGGTTTCTTTTTTCTCTTTTCGCTGCATTATTGAACTCTATTAAGAGCCTTTTGGGTAAAAATTTTATACCTCGTTTCATATTTCTTCTCCTTATTAACTTACAGTTTAGATTGGCACAACATACTATTGAAAATGATTCTAGCCAAGTTATTTTTCGGTAGTGGAAAAAATCAACAATCTATTCTAAAGAAAACAAAAAACTAATTTTCACTTAATATGTATAAGTTCACTTATTTTTATATCCTAAAATCCAATATCGTAATATTGTTTAGGCATCCATCCAGAACCTTTAATAGAAGATGCATAATCAAAAATTGTTTTTAAAAAACCCGCTCTTATCTTACTATTTTTTCCTGTTTTCATGATAATTGTTTCTTTAAGAGGATGGTTACTTTCAATTAGATATTCATTCCGTTTATTTAGCCGTTCTAACAGAGATTCCTGCGGTACTCTAGCAAATTTACCATTATGTTCGCCCCTATTACATTCTTGACAAGTTAATACTAGATTCCATACACCATTCAAATCCATGTCTTCAGCTGATAAATATTGCACAGAGAGCGGTATAAAATGATCTACATCGCAGGTATTTTGTTGACCACTTTGAATAGAAATACTTCTATAACAATAAAAACATTTTCCTTTTTGATACCCATTTAATGGTTTTCTTACAGAGGTTAAATTTACACGTTCATGAGAGTGTAAATACCTTTCTGGGGTAACTGACTTCAAAAAAAAGAACTGTTCAAGCTCGCTATCAAATCTAACTTCTAACTTTGGATTTCTTTCCGTCCAAGCACTTTCAACTAAGTTCCATCTACCCTCGATTTCATTGAACAAATTCGCTCGTTGTTCACTTTCATTTAAGATATAGATATTATCAGTTAATGTAATACCTAACGTTTTACCCTGAACAGACTTTTCATAAAATAATGTATTAAGCTCCCCATTCGGAATATTATGGAAAGCATCTATTACATTATTAAATCCAACTCTTTCTGTAACCTGTAATAGTTGTTCCCATGTAATTTTCTGTTCATTGTACAATTCTAACGCATTAATAAACTTGGATGACGCACTAGTAATTTGCCTTTTTCCATTTCCTATATGCTCTAGCATATGCTTAGCAAATATGGGTGACAACTCCTCAAGACTTATAAAACTCTTATCACAATTCCCTAGCTCTAATAGTGTCTTTGCAAAAGCAAACTTATAAGTAGCTACATTTCTACCAAATAAGTAAACTGATCGAAAGTTAGATTCTAATGACTGGTCATTCTCAAGAAAATTATTCATACAATTACCCCTTATAATTATTAGTCTTCTACATCAATAAGATAAATAGCCTTCTCAAAACCACCTCGTTTTTCTTTTTTCTTCTGACGAATACCCTCTAACTCTTCAAAATCTACACCATAAGCCCCTAATGATGCATGAATTAATTCCAAAATATCCGCAAGTTCTTCAACCGCTTCTTTTTTTTCAACAGCTTCCTTAAATTCATGTGCTTCCTCAATCATTTTTTCTTTTATTTCTACTAGTAGCTCATCAGGTGTAAGTATTCTTGCGTTGTAGTTTAAACCCTCAGCTTTGATAATTTCTAAAATAGTATCTCTTACTAATTTGTTATAGATAGGCATGTTTACTCTCCCTTGTATATATTAATTCTTTAAAGTAATCGTATCACGATAATTACCTTATCAACCATATAACATGTTAAAAATTTAATTAATCTAAACTTCTGTTTTTTGATTTTTTATAATAAAATTCAAATATAATAAATAATAGATATATAGACACATCTTTACTGCAATATTGATTTACAATATGAAGAAAAGCAAGGAATAAATATTATTTATTCCTTGCTTTTCTTCTCAATGATTTATTATTAAATTTGTTAACTCTTTTGATTTGTCCTATTAATTTTAAGGTTTTTTCTTGATTATCTATCAGGTTATTATTGACATTATCCATTTTTAACAATGCTTTTTTTTGATTATATTCCATACTATCCAACTTATTTTCTAATCGGTGTAATTTATTTTCTAATCTTTTTAGTTTCTCCTCATATTCTACTTTTATACTATTATTATGTTCCTGTAAATCCTCTATAACTTGCTTTTGAGAACCTTTACTTGATGCCCCTTGCATATATGTAATTATTACAGTTACAGATATAGAAGTTATTATTGATACTATCCCTGCACTCGCCGAATCAAGAAACGGCATAGAAATTACAGCAATTGTATATACGCTAAAAAATAGCATCATCCTTACTTGATCTTTTCTAGTAGTATTTTGAATTGCTTTAATACTTCTAAATCCTTGTTTAACAATCCAAGTGATTACAATTAAAAACCCTATTACTAATATAGCACTAAAATCGATCTCACCATTTTTTGTAAGGAATAATGTTCTAAAAAAATTTTTCACTACATGGTATAAGTTTTCCAAAATACCCTATCTCCTTTATATAAATATGTAAGATCTCTTCCTTAAATATTATTTCAAGTCTCCTAAAATTAAGAAAACCATGTCACTATACGACTATATAATTATTTCTCCAAATAATCTCACCCGTTTTTATATCATCCAGTCTTTTTTTACTTAATAAATATTTTTAGATAATTTATTGTTTGCTCGTCCTATTACTTAGATGCTCCCATGTTACTATCCAGACTAGCTAATCCATTGTTTTTATCTTCATGTAAATAGCTACTTTCTATTTCCTAGTTTAACGATTATCTTCCCTCTCTTTGATATATAAATCTAATAAATTTGAAAGATAATACAATCCTTGAACTTTTTTTCTAAAAACCTTTTCATCTTTATTGAAGCAGACGGACATCGAAACAAATATTACGAATACTATAAAAATACCAAAAATTTGATTGAAATCTAATATCCCTTTCATCATAAGTGTCAAAATTCCTAATCCAAATGCAAGTTTTGAAGTATATAGTTGTGTCGCTTTTACTTGTTCTGCTTTTGATTTAATAAAAGCATTTAATAACTTTAAATCTTCTATCTCCATATTTTCAATGCCAAGGTTTGTTACTTGCACTTTATGCTTAATTAGTAACCTTTCAATTTCTAATTTTAATTCTCTTTTTGAAATTCCACTGTAAAAATAATCACTTCTTTTCATATTTCCCTCTCATTTTGCAAAAAATAAAATAGTATAAATTAATTATAATTACATTATATACAAAAAATAAAATTTTTTAATATATAAATATTATTATTAGTTAAAAATTTATATGTGATGATATAATCTCTAGACTCAAGTACCTCTAACTACTTTACACATAAGTCAAAATTTATTATAAGAGTTTTTTCTATTAATATTAATCACCCTTAGTACTTACAATGTATAAATCAAGTAAAATTACCCGGTAGTAGCTTTTAGTATTAGAAGTAAGAATACTTCACTATTGCTCATTAAAGGTCCAAGCAAATGTTTAACGGTTTAACTAGTCATTAATGTGCCCCAGAATTCCAAGTTAATATTTTTATTGATACAAGATATAAATCGTCCCCAGTAATTTGTAAATATCCCTATAGCTTCTAAAATTAATGCTTCATTAGTCAAATCACGGTTCATATTAATCTTCTTACTATGTTTTCTTCCCCCAAAAGTATTTATACGCATCAATACTTCATCAGGATATATCTCAATATGCATCCATTCATTTTTATCAGTATCTCGATTTCCAAATTCTAAAGTCTCCTTTAGTTCTTGATACCCATTGTTCTTATAGGAATAAAGATTAACAATGTAATACTGATTGGATACATTACCATTATTTTCACTCTTTTCAAAATCATACTTAACAACATTTAGTAATTATAATATAATAGAGAAGTTTTTTGCATTTAAAAGATGCTTTTTTCATTATATTTAAAATCCCCCTTTATAAAAGAACATACGCCCTTTTATGAAGAGGCAATCACAGTGTATGACTATTCAATCCTAACCAATAAAATCATCTTATGTGTAGTTCTATGAAGTTTTTACGCTTCAGTAAGTTGCATCAAAATGGGATTAGACCCTATGCATACAAAATTAGCAGTAGTCGGTGATGTAAATAGAAGCGGTTCAATCGTTCTAGCCGCAACTCCCCCCTTAAAAGCATGGGGTTTAAAGAAGAATGTATGGTTTGGTATTTAAGAATGTAAATGAGACCGCATTTGGCACTATGGAACATTATCTCTTATATTTTTCATTCCTACTGCTACTTATGTTATTTCTAAATTAATATGGTCATAATTAAAAAAGAGGGTGCTCGCAGCTCCCTCTTTTTTTAGATAATTAAATATGCTCTCCATGATCCATAAACACTTCAATAGTTTCATTTTGTGATACGTCTTTTACATTAGTAAGACCAAAAGTAAAAACAGCGGATAACATCATCATTAATAAGATTGCTTTTTTCATTTTAGCGCCCTTCTTTCTATACTCTTTTTGTCTGCATCTAAAGCGATGTGTAAATACTTGCTGGCTTTTTCGTGATTTTCTGAACCATAGAATATATTACCTAAAAGATAAGCATATTCTTTTACCCAATCATATAATTCTTCTTTTTCAAAATACGAAATACCTTCCATGACCACCTTTTCTAATTCTTCTTGTGGTGCATTGTTATGTACTGCTTTTAAAATTTGAAAATGATGACGATAACATAAGTCACTAATCTTATAGCCATTCTCAATATATTCATTAGCATTATGATTATGACCTAACTTAAAATGTTCTCTTGCTAAAAGAAACATCGTTTTAGCGTTGTTTTCTAGTGATTCCTCTAAATGCTTAATTGCTAACTCTGACATGTTTTGACTTGCATATAAAAGTCCTAAATTGTGCTTTACACGTTTAGTAAGACTTTCGTCATTAGATTTTTGGAAAGTACCCAATGCTGAAAGTAAATATTCTTCTGCACTTTCGAAATCACTTAAGCGAGTGTGTGCCATCCCTAAAGTATTCAAACAAGCAGCAGTTTTTAATTCATACCCTGGATTAATTGAAAATACTTCATTTGCCTTCGTAGCAAATTGAACTGCTAGGATTGGTTTCAATATGTGATAGTAATGAACTGCAAGCCAATAATTAAATTCAGCTTTTTCGATTTCATCATGCATGTACTCTAAATACTTTTCAGCTTCTTCAAATTGCATTCTTGCTTCACTATGGTTTGCTGTATTAGTAGCATAAATTGCTTTAAATAAATGATGATAGTACTCTAAAAATGTTTCTGTAGGCTCTTGTAATGGCTCAATTTTATCCAAAATATCCTTTGAACTATCCATATCACGAATTAGCAGATTATACCGTGCATTCAATAAAGCATAGTAGACTAATATTGTTTGGTCTTCCTTAATATTATTGATTTTATCTGCAATCTCTTCTTTTATTTTATTAGACTGTAATACACGTTGTGAAATTATAGCTTGATACCAGTCGTTTAATAATTTTGTGATTTCTTCTTTAGAAATAATTTCAACATTCATATACGCTACCCCCTTTTATTAAAGGTTACCATAACATACTTGTTTATATAAATGATTTTCCGAATATTAAAACTTGATAAAATTTTTAGAACACTTATATTAAACAATGTTAATTTCAGATTTATTGAACTACCCCCACTTTAAATAATTATCTGTTAATCTTACCAATCCAATTAGTACAACAGTTAACACGATACACAGGGAAGATTTAATTGAATAGAAAATATATTTTGAATAACTTCCCTTAAAATTAGTATCAGTATCCCTCATTCCCTCGTCTACCGATTTTAATATCCATATTTCTTTAAGTACACGTATATATGATTTGATTTTATACGAAAAACCATGAATTATTAAAAATTTAGTTTCAAATAGAAGACGTAGACCATAGGAGTTGATGTTTCTTAATCCAGAATACATTACTGGGTCTTTTTTTATTAGTACAAGATATAAATCGTCAGTTTGAATTATATAGTTGAGAAGGAATGCTTAATAAAGAAGGAGGATCATAATGAAATATCAAACCTTACTTCCCTTATTAAAAAAATCGCTTTTTATCTTTATACTTTCTTTCAGTATGTTAATTTTCACACTCCCTACCTCTACCTTTGCAGAATCCAATAACAATGAAATTTCTGGTGCAAATTACTATGTATCTTCAACAGGGAGCGACCTCAATCCCGGTTCATTAGATCACCCTTTCGCTACCATTCAAAAAGCTGCTAATGTCGCAAAAGAAGGAAGTACAATCTACATAAGAGGCGGAGTTTATAACCAAAAAGTTCGTGTCGCTCATTCTGGTACCTCAGGCGCACCCATTACTTTTCAAAATTATCAAGATGAAAAAGTCATTCTCGATGGTTCTAAAGTCAAGTTAGAAGATGATGGGTTATTTACAATAGAAGACAAAAACTATATTCAAGTAATAGGATTAGAATTTCGCAATTTAAAATCAACGAAAGTTAACGAAACCCCTATTGGTATTTATATCACTGGAACAGGAAGTTACATTGATATTAGAAATAATTATATCCACCACATTGAAGCGAATGTAAAGAATGGAAATGCACATGGCATTGCTGTATACGGTACTTCATCTAGTGCTCAAAATAATTTAAATCATATTGTCATCGATTATAACGAAGTAGCAAATTTGAAGTTAGGACTGAGTGAAGCAATTGCTGTGAATGGGAATGTAGATTCCTTTGAAGTTACCAATAACAAAGTACATGATAACAACAACATTGGAATTGTTCTGATTGGACATGAAGAAGTATCTCCAGTAGCTTCTTTAGATCAGGCACGAAATGGAGTTGTTCGTAATAACATTGTCCATCACAATTCATCCATCAATAATACTAGTTATAATGAATATTCAGCTGATGGTATTTACGTGGATGGCGGGAAGGAAATTATCATTGAGCAAAATCAAAGCTATGAAAACGACCTCGGTATTGAAGTAGCTAGCGAACATGCAGGAAAAAGCGCAAGCCAAATTACCGTTAGAGAGAATACGCTATCCAATAATATTATGAGTGGCATTGCAATTGGTGGATATGATAGTCAGCAAGGATATGCGGAAAATAACACGATTACAAACAATGTGATTTATAAAAATGATACAAAAGATCAAGAGAGTGGCCAAATCGAATTAAATTACGATACCCGGAACAATGTAATTACCAATAACCAAATCTATGCGAGTAATAGCCGTATTTTTATTAGCAATAATTTTAATAAAAACACTGGAAACAAACTCGATTACAATCATTACTATGGTGAATTCGATCAAACTAATGGCTTATGGCAATGGAAAAGAAAAACGTATAAAGGATTTATATCTTATCAGGCAGGTATGAATCAAGAAGGAAATGAACAACATAGTGTATTTAACAAATTATCCCCTTCGTTCTAACAAATTTTAAAATAAAACAAATCTACTAAAACAACATTACCTTAGCTCACTTCATCTCCCCTCTCCTATAAAAGTGAAAGTAAAATTAAAAGTTGTAGTTTCAATTAAAACTACAACTTTTCCGTACATATATAAAATTGAAAATATATACATGTATTTATTCCAAAAATGAAAAGTGTTTTGGGAGCGTATTATATCACAAATGATGTAGAAAAAAATCATCTTCTCAAATCCATATAGCTACGAATGATTCTTATTCATTAAACTTAATTAATAGGTATATACTTCTTAAACCCCTTACTTATAGTTCCATTATAACCATTTTTATCGAAAAATTTATGTGCTTCTGTTCTAGTTGCACTACTTAATAAGATAATTCTTGTAGATTCCCTTGCAATTGACATCTGCTCTACATGCTCCAATAATTTCCTCCCTATTCCTTTGCCTCGAAAATCTTCATTTACAACCACATACTCTAAAACGGTATATGGTCTAAATTGATATCCAGGATCCAAACAAAAAGTCATAAAAATACTTCCTATAACGTTACAATTTTCCTCATAAACAAACAAAAAATTATTAGAATCCTTTCTTATTTGCTCAATTCTTTCTGGTAAAATCTTAATGTTTTTACTATGGGGTGCTAATTTCTTATATAGATTTCCAATTACATTACTGTCCTTTGGCTCAGCTTCACGAATCATATAATCACCTATCTTTCTAATAATATTGACGTATCAACAGTTTAAACTATTTTTAAGGATACGCCTTCTGACTCTATCGCATCCTAAAATGATATTATTTAACTTTTCGGATAATTAGAGGGTAAAAAAGAAGAGAACATGAAGCAGATAGAACTTGGGAACGCGAACTAAATTATTTAAAACTTTTGCACGAAGTAATTTCTTTATACAATTAGTATTCTAGGAAATTGCAACTAAAGAAGTTGCTGTTTCTTTTATTCCCCTAAAAACTGAATCGCTTTGCGATACTTCTCCAATCGTTTTAGGTCTTTATCTGTTATCCTAGCAAGTCTTGAGCGATCAGAATTATGTTTTAAGTCTGCAAGTTTAACTGTACGGGCAAGAGAATTTTCTTTCACTCTGCTCAGATACTCAAAATAAGGCGTGTATTTCTCTTTTGTCAGTACCTGCACCGCCTCAACTACGTTATGGGGTATACCAGCACTTAATAAATCATTAGCGGTTATCTCAGTATCTTCCAGAACGTCATGCAAATAAGCAGTAGCTTTCTCTTCGGCCGTATTTACAAAGCTAGCAACTGCCTCAGGGTGTTTGATATAATCCACACCCGCTTTATCTACTTGTCCAGCATGGGCTTTTTTGGCTATCTCATGAGCTATTTTTATATAATTAGGTAACATCGCAAAAGCTCCCTTTCTTTAAACAAAATCTCCCCCTTTAGCAAGCTATTCTAAAAGTGAAGGAGGAAAATATTGATATAATCCCTTAGCAAATCATTGGAGTTCATCTTAAAACAAAAAATTTATAAAAATTTCCATCCTCTCTGTATATTTCTACAAAAAGAATAGCGTTTTTTGGTTATACGGATACAATTTTATTTTAATTTGTATTACGCCCTTTTCTCTTACGGGTATTTACTATATTAATGAAGAAAGTTAGTCCGAAGATAAGGAATAAAAATGGGTGTACCCATGTTCTAAAATTAACAAGACTTATAATAAGCATTATAATGCAAAGGATACAACCTATAATATCAATGCTAAAAGATAACTTCCCCTTTATTTTTTCATTTATAACTATTCCCTTCCAGATGTCACCTTTAATTTATAATTCTCAATATAATAATAACATACGTTTCGATTTTTAACTTTTTTACATTTAATTACTTTTTTAGTTCTTGTGCAACAAATACCCGGATTGTGTGCACCAGGGTAGCAAGATAGTAATAACCCCTGAAATTAAACTTAAATCTGAACAGATTGAAGAATCCACTACAAAAAATCTAACGAAGCAAAAATAAACAAAATATAAATTTGAATTATATTTCTCAACAACCAAAATTACTTAATGTGGTAAAAAATAATCAGGTTGGCAAATACCATATTACGATGGTTCCAGTCGCAGGAAGGCACCTTTGGGTGTCTTTTCTTTTGTTTGAAACATATTCTGGCAAAATACCTGTATCTTTGTTAATTTACGACTCGCATAAACCAACAAACTTCGTATATATAATTTGTTACCCTAGATGGGTTGACAATATGAACAGTTATAGGAGGATTTTGCGAATGGTCAAAACAGCTTGTGTAAGTATTATTACAGGAATTCTTTTAATATGTTCAACAGGATGTGCCACTCAAACTAATTCTATTACAACTAAAACTCAATCAATAGATGATGGCACATATACAACAAAAGAGATCAAAGACGCATTTCCTGTAGGAACACCCATAACTACTTACATTCAAAAAGAAGAAAAACTGAACGTAAAACATCTCACCAATATTTCACTTACAGATGGTGGCGTCGGTAGAGTTCTGGAAGCAACAGATGGTTTTGTTGTCGTATGTGGGGATGAAAAAGGAATTTTTGATGTATTAATATTTAAAACTATGGAAGATGTAAAGAAATATGAACAGAGTTTAAAGCGATAATTAATATCCTTCTTATGCCTTTTACACAAACATTGTCCTCTAGCTCTTGTTATAACTCTATGTACAGTATAATTGCATCATGAATACACACACGTTATAATAGTCACCTAATTACATATTAAGAGGTGCAGAAAATGAATAAAACAGAATTAACAAAAGTAGTAGCAGAAAAAGCTGAACTTACACAAAAAGATGCTGCAGCAGCAACACAAGCGTTATTAGATACAGTAACAAATGCGCTAGCAAATGAAGAGAAAGTACAGATTCTTGGTTTTGGTACATTTGAAGTACGTGAAAGATCTGCACGTACAGGACGTAACCCACAAACAGGTGAAGAAATGCAAATCGCGGCTTCAAAAGCACCTGCTTTTAAAGCTGGAAAAGAATTAAAAGAGGCAGTGAAATAATTACACATATTGAAAAGGGTTCTGATATGAATATCAGAACCCTTTTCAATAGCCTTTTTGTTCATAAAAAAGTATCATCCAATACAACATATATAAATACGAAAAAAACACTTTAATTCCAATCTATTGCTTAGTGCACCCTTTCGTTTATGACTATTTTTAATTCAAAAATAAGTTGTGGCTAAAGTGCCAAACAATAGTACTTTTTGTGTAATTCTTTTAGTGTTCGAGCCATTATATCCTTCTGTACCGCCACCAAGACTATATTATCCGCTCCTTATGAAAATGAGTCAATTTTGTCAAGCTACAAAAAAAGAGGACGCAAAAGCTCATTTTTTTTACAGCTTAATATTCAATTCTAGTTAAATTAGTTAAAGTGTTAATGAATTTTATTCAAAAATTGACAGTAAAAATATTAAATACGCAACACTTTTACATTACTCTCCCAATAACACGTCGACACCATTCTAATAGAAACAATTACTACTTTTAAACACCTTACATTAAAACTCATAACATTAAATTTTAATACTTACTAAGTTCTGTTGTAATAACTTTATCCATTCCATTAAGTATCTCCGATTTTCTAGTATCTTCCAAAAAAATCCCTGGTCGGATTAACTCATCTAATCTCGAAACCATGAGTTTGCTATTTTCTTTTTGGATAAAACGTTTTATATTAACCTTATCTTTTTTAGGTAACAAACTACATATATTTTTGAATTGGTTTTCTGTTTGAACATCCCAGAAGTAAATACCAATACCTTTTTCTATAAACGATTGAATTTTATCTGTAATTACTTTATATAAAGAACTTTTGAATTTTATATTATTAGAATTTCTAACTCTAGTATTTCTAATAACAAATAGAAGGATGAACATATCTTCTAGGTTTCTTACTTTTTTGGAGTGAATTTCTTTAATTAAATCCTCTTTTAATAAAGGGTTAACCATTAATTTCGCTAAAAATATGTAATATTTATTTCTTTTATTATATAAAAAATAATTCACTAACAATTCTGCTTGGATAGAAGGTTTTAAATCACTTAAAATTTTATGTACAAATTCTATTTCCTTAGATACAATGGTACGATGTTCCCTTGTAGAATTATTTTCGTTATCACTTATCCGTTTAATTGGGGATAATATTACAAATAGTCCTATACTACGTCTTAAGGCACTATTTTCATCTTTTAATAAAGTAACGATCAACCTTTCAGTTGGTTCAAAACGACAGAAACTATTAGTGTAATTCAGTAACAATAAATTTGTTTTGTCTTTTAATAATAGATTTTCAAATTTATCTAAATTATTTTCCTGTAATATTGACGCTGCAGATATTAATTCTTTAAAAGTCCAATGTTTTGGTCCAGGGGATCTAAATATAAATTCATAATTGTTATCAGTATCTTCTATGTCCCATTCACTTTCAATTTTAAATGAATCAGATTTACCGTTTAAAAATTGAATTAATCCTCCATAAAGAAGATTAATCATACCATATTGTTTGAGATAAAAATTTATTTCTTCTGTACAATCCAAATTTCTTCTAAGTAAAGCGAGAACAATTATTAATGTAGCTTTATTTTTATCTTTATCTTTTAATGTCGATAATCTTATAGACTTATTTAAATCACACAATACCCTTTTCGGTTTTCTCCCATTAAAGATTCTGTTAAGTTTATCTTGAACGTCAGAATCCCGTTTTCTCCAATTATTAACAATAACATTTAAAAGTTCTTGAATTTTTACATTATCCATATAATTCACCACTCTAACTAAACATTACAGCTTCCTATAATATTTGCTTCATTTATATAATCGGTCAGTTCTGTTAAAACCTTTTTTGCTGCTGAATGATTTAACATGTTAATACAGAAAAAATTATTATCAATTGAATTTAATGAGGTCCCAATTGTTAAACCTGAATAATCTTCATCCTTCTTACCTAGTATAAATCTATCATGTATCGGAGAACTTATTTGAATAAAATTCATGTTTAACATATTATTATTCATTATCTCTTTCAATACAGTATCTTCTTCAACTGCTCCTTTAATTGTATTAGAGTCATAAGCATTATCTGTATTTTTGCAGAAAAAAACAATATTTACAGCATTCGAATAGGTACATTCATTAATAATTCTAAGCCAATCTAAACTTTTATTAAATCTGGACTTATCAGTGAAATACGGATCAAAAATCCATATTTCATCCTGAGGTTGCTGAATATATTCTGAAATAATCTTAATGGATTTCTGAGTCTCCCCTGGTTTAATAAATGTAATATTTTCTTTTTCTTGTTCATCTAAAAGCTTTTTCCTCATTTGATAATTTGATTCAGAAAATAGCTCCTCCAACTCATCTATTGCTGTCCCAATTGTAGACTCTTCTGTAACAGTAGTATTTTTTAATTCAAAAAAATCATCTAATTGATTTAATTTAACTTTTTTAGGTCTATCTAGAAGACTAATATTTAAATGCAGTCTTTTTAAAAATGCGACATCGTATTGAAAGTACACTAAACAATTATCTATATAAACTTCAATATCCAAAGAGCTCCAATCTACATTAGGATTAACCTCTAATTCTGTATTGTTAGTATCCAACAATTTCACTTCAGTTGAAACTATCGCATTCTTATTTTTAAATTTTATAATTACTGTGGAGTTTTTTTCTATTTCACTTATTTTTATTCCATTAGTCTCATTCCCTTTCATCTTAATATACGTATGTTCATATAGTATGGTATCACCATATAAAATAGGATTATAATTTAGATCAAGCCCCGTAAATTTCTTTATAAAAGTATTAATTCTAAGCACATCTTTTAATGAAATTTTAAAATCAAATTTATCATCATATGTTTCTATAATTTTATTAGGTTTTATATTGGAAATATATCTTGTCATAAAAGCACAAGCACGGTCTGAATAAGGATTTAACTTATGTTTTGGACTTAAAAGTCCTTTTTCTATAAATAAAACATCATTATAGTTATTTAGAAAATCATCACTGACAATAGATTCTTTAAAAATCAGATTATATCGTCCTATTTTTTCCTTAGTAAAAAGCTTCCTATCCGGGTTAATTTGATTATCTAATCCTTTATGTAATATAGTTATAATTACCTCGCCAGCAAAAATCACTTGATTTAATATCAATTAATATAACCTCCTATAAAATACTTTAACTAAGACTTTTGTACCAACTTTAAAATATTTTTTTAAAATACAATTTCTCTTTTAATTAAAAATAAATCTATTATATCCTTTTAACTATATTACTTACTAACTAATTGTATTTTTCACCCTTCAAAAAGGATTTTATTGTAAATAATATAATATTCATGTTTTGATGACTTAAAAAGGTCTGCTTCCTTTTACAGGCTTTTTATCAATAAAGTGTATGAAATACTATATTTAGTTGTAATATACTTTCATTTTATGGTATACATTGTAAGGTTTCAATAATAAAAATGCACTTTAGGGTAATTAAAATAAGAGTCCTCCTAATTGTAGGAGGACTCTTATTTTAAAATATATAAATTATTATTTTCAACTCATACAACAGAGTTATTCTATTAATAAGGATTTTACGAATAATAAAAAGTTTTTACACTAACTCTCCCTTATTTTGTAGAAAAGCATAAAAATAGATGCATTTTATATAAATGTGCTTCGGTTATATAATTAACGCTTAAAATGCTATCTTTTAAATTACTACATATAAATAGATTTAATTCTATCATGCAGTATCAAGATGTTTAACAATTTCTCAACACTAATCACACTATCAAAACAGATTAAAAACCCTAAATATTATAACTGTTCATTTTTATTTTCTCCTCTTCTATGCTTTTAGGAATGTCAGTAAAACATACAGAAATATTTCTTTCCCCAATAACTTTATTGGCATACGGTATAAGTTTATGCGTTTTAGCTTTATTTTCCAAACTACGTTTTTTTCCATTATTACCATGAGGGAGAAAACGATCGAAATAAATTTTTTCTTGTTCATTATCTTTGGTAGTAGGATACGAATATGAACAAACTCTTCTGTCTAAATTTTTTTCACTAGCTATTGTTGGTATAGCATTATGTAAAGCTTTAAAAAAATCTTTTGTGCTAAAAGGCCCATGTTTTGAATAGTTAATTTCCAAAAAAATACACAGTTCTCGATATAAATCGTCTGTGGGTTTTATTAATGGTAATTCAAACGACTCAAATTCCCCTATAAATTTATGCTCAAGCGGTAATTCTATATACTCCCTAGTCCCACTTTTAAATAATCCAAGAATATATTTTTCTTCTGAATTTTCATCGAACTTTTTCTTATTCAAATCTATGTAATCATATTTAAAGATTCCACATATTTGCAAATCATTTTTATATTGAATACCATTTATAACTTGATAATCAATGTTATGATTTGACATAGAACGTGATAATGAAAAGAGTCGTGTTAATTTTATTGTATTTCCCATGTTGCATCTCCTTTAAATATTAATATATTAATATTTCCACATAATAATTATACCAGAAAAAAGAAAATTGAGACTTTTATCTGTATGATATAAAGACTAAGTTAATAGGCTTCCTATCATTCATTTACTCAAAAGATTTCAAGAATCAAGTTAATAATGTTCCATAGAATTATTTTAAAAAGGAGCGAGTTATTATTATAACGCCTTTTTCATTCTATCTTCATAGTAAACTTATGACTTAATACTTTCATCTATAAAACCTTTAATTTGGTAATATGCCCCATAACCAATTTGCGCAGCTTTAAGTAACTGATTAACACTAGTAAAATAATTCCCATATAGACTAATTGCTCTTTCTACACATCTTTTATAATATTGCTCAAATGTTTCTAAAACTGTTGAAACATTTTGTACTGTTTTCGGATATTTCTCACGGTATATCCCATATAAAGACTGTTTATTTAATAGTTTTAGTGCAATTGATGTCTCTGTTATTCTAACTGGCTTTTCTATGTTATTATCCCAATCTATTATTAACTGCTGAATATCTTTTAATAGTTGTTCATCCTGAACCGACCAATCCACTCTATTTTTATAACCTGTCGGCAATACGAGAGGCATGTTTTCTTCAAACCACACTCTGTCATTCTTTATTAACCAACGATACGCTACTGCTTGGACTTACTCCCTGCCCAAAATCACTATAATGCCAACAATTGAAAAAGTAGTTGATTAAATACTGATTATCTAATAAAAGAAACATTGCCCTAATTAGAGCAATGTTTCTTTTCCTCATTTGACATTAGAAATTGAAATGGATGAGAACAAATTTGGATCGCTATTCTCAAAAGCTAATGTGAATGAAGGGATTAGTTCATGTATTCTTTCTTGCATTGGTTTCTTATCTACTTCTCCAAGTTCATTCAAAAGCTCATTCTCTTCTGAAGACTCATCTTCATTGATTAACATCCTTAACACATCTGAGTTAATGATTTCATGTGGCGAATAAACTAGCCCATTCATCATTATATATTTTTGGAGCATGGATGAATTACCCTCATTTGCTTGCTTTACAGCTTGTTTAAGGTATAAATCAAAATATTTCTGTGCAAATTTCACACCTTTTAGTGGAACAACTCCTACATGTTCAACACCTTTCCAACGTAAATCCGCAATTGAACTCAGCCACCATGCCGGCTCAATAGCCTGTTGCATACGTTGCAGCACCTTGCGTTCGAATCCAGGTTTATGAGTAGAATGTTCTTTTAAACAAGCATCTAACATTTCAGCTTCAATGGCAGCTACGGTCATCCCCTGTCCATAAATGGGATCAAAGTTACAAAAAGCATCACCTAACACTAATAATCCAGATGGCCAATTTTCCATTTGTTCAAAATGTTGACGAATTGACTCCTGCGCTCTAAATCCTCTTGGGACACTAATTGGTTCTAACTCTTTAATTAACTCCCTCATCATAGGGGTAACTAAAGAATCCAGTTCTTTTTCATATTCTTTTGAATGGGTTGGTGGATAGTGTGTACCTCCAGCAACAAATAGTAGCGCTTGAGCTATATTATCTTCAATATACAATAACCCTACAGCACCAACGTTTTTAGCAGGATCTCCTTCAGAAATTGCACTCAATTTCTCTTTGATATATGAAGGTACTTTATAATATCTCGTGCTATATCCAAAATTCACCTTTAAACGTTCTGGTTCTGGAACTTCATATCCCATAGATGTAAGCCATTTATTGAGTTTCGATTGACGACCACATGTGTCAACTACCAGATCGGTTAACACAGTTCGCTTTGTTTTTAATTCGTCTCGTTCTTGAATATTAATTCCAATAACACGCTTGTGATCAGACGAAGCTAAAAGGCCTGTTACCGCTTGCTTTGAATAAAAATGTACATTAGGAATTTCTTGCACACGTTGGCGGATTGTCCATTCTAACAATGCTCGACTGCTCGCTGCACCTTTTCGTTCTATAACTAGTTCCAGTGCCCCATACGGAGAAAATCGAATCATTTTATCATTCTTGACATTATGAGCCCCTAGATTTAATAAATCATCAACATATCCAGGAAAGAAACGGTTCATAATTATTTCTCCGCGTGGTAATACACGATGAGGATGAAAGTCTTGGGGTGTACCTGGACGTTCAGATGGTTTTTGAGTTAACTCATCTTTTTCAACAACTATCACTGTCTCAAAATAACTGGAAAGCACGCGTGCAGTAAGTAAGCCTGCAATACCAGCTCCAATCACAAGTGCCTTTTCTCTTTTTTGCTGTTGATATAGTAATTGACTATCCATCAATAATCTCTCCTCTTTCTAAAAAGTATGTTTGTTCAGCATGAATCTATTAAAACTTTTTCAAAAATCAGAATAAACAAATGATGATTCTTCATTATTTTAGTAAGGAGCCCGTTGATATAATAGTTCATATAGGGAAATAAAAACAGATACATTTTAAAATACTACAATCCCCCCTATTACAAGTGAGAAATAATTAACGTGACTAGTAGAATTGTAGTATCTGATAGCACTGGTCTTGAATAGTTTGTTTTTTCGGTTATCAATGTGTCAGTAAACCCAGCACATTTATCGTTATACTTTCAAACTCAGTTCTCTTAAAATATATATGTTTATATTTTTTAGATATACGATTTTAAATCCTTCTGAAAACCTAATAGACAAATGCTAGTATCATTCCATTACAGAATTCACCCTAAAATAGTAATCTGTTAAAAAACTCACTTTAACGAACAGGTACCTTAATTAGATAACTTTATTATCTCTGCAAAGGTATTACAATTTTAAATACGTTTTTCAATCCTTTGAATTTAGCAAAACAATTCATTTAAATAATAAGATTTCATTGCATGATAGGATACCTAAAGCCCTATTGGGATTTTCCTACAATATTCATCTTATAAAAATCAAGGTGGTTCAAATCAAAGAAAGTACACTCAAATGAGTATCCTTTTTTAACAAGATTCAGGTTCATATAACCTGTATAACTGCTCACCGTTTATAATAGTTCTTTTTAAATACTTCTTTATTCCCCCTTTAATATTTTTTATAATTTGCACCCTAAATGTATCACTTTTGTTACCCTTGTAAATAATTAGTTTTTTTAGAAATATTTATTTGATTTTTAGTAATATTAGGATTCTATTTTATCTCATAGAAACTAGAGGGTTTGGGAAAAGTATGTAATAATGCATAATAAATCAATCAGATATTATGATATACTTTCAAAGAGCTGATACAAAATTTCTTTAGATTGGAAAACTAAAGTCTTATCTACCTATTTGTGGGGACGCCTTATGGCGTCTTTTCTTTTTTAATATAAAAAACCCCCAAGCATTCATATGCTTAAGGGTTTATCAATTGAAAGGTAGAGCTGTTTGGAATTCCTTACATTAAGAACAAAGCGGGATTACTCCTAAACCAATTAATAAAGCTGCAGCAAACGCTGGAATTGGCGCAGGAATCTCCGATACCTTCTACAACTAAAAAGTATTGTACATTTACTACTTTAAAACAAACTAATTGTATGGCTAATCCTCCCTTATGTTAGGATTAATACATTATATTAAATAACCCCGTTATCGATATAATTAAATAGTTTATTTTTCAGAAAATGTGTACAACATTCAGGGGAAGCACATTAAATGATCTTTCCCTTATTTTCAAAAGGACCTGCTCAATTCATACATAAAAACATAAGGTAAATTAAATTGTATACACGCTGATCACGGTGATTTTTCGATGCATCCATCATAATGAATCTCTCCTTTTCCTCTTTTTATCAGTATTGGTAGGTAAAAAGGGAGCAGACACAAAAACAGGTTGTGGAGAAATTCTTCTTCACAACCTGAGAGTAAGTTATATATCCAAATATGACCTGTTCTTTTAACTATTTAGTCTTTTATAATCTGTTATAGTTAATATAACTAGAGTCATAATAAATCCACTGACCTGTTCCAATTCTTAGCCAACCATTCTTTTCTTCATATACTGTAACTTTTTCGCCTTTACTTGTCTTTCTAACAATAGAATAGTTTGTACCTGATCCGCTTCGAACATTTACCCCAATGCCATTAATTTGAGCCGTTCCGATTACCTTTTCAACACTACCATTTTCAATTACTTGTAGCATATTTAGAATGAATGTTGCTGTTTCACCACGAGTTGTTGTTCCTTTAGGGTCGTATTGATTGTCACCCTTACCTCTTACAATACCTAGGCCATACAGTCTTTGTACATCTTCTTTATATATAATTTGGTCTTTATCTGAGAATGGTAGGTTTACAACTGGTCCCCATATACCTTTATACTGTAAAGCCTTGTTTACAATAATTGCTGATTCTTCTCTTGTAATAGGTGTGTTTGGGTCAAAATAACCATCTCCTCTACCTTGAATGATACCTGCACTTGCAGTACGTTTAATACCATCCCGTAAAGTTGAATTTGCATCGTTTAGGTCTTTAAATGAAGCATCTCCAGCTGGCAGGTTTAGAGAGTTAGAGATTAATTGAGCAAATTCGGCTCTTGTTATCGCTCTATTGGGTGCGAAAACTCCGTTTCCTTCCCCTATCATAATACTTCTTCTATTTAACTCTCGAATAGCTTCTTCATACCACCCTCCTGTAATGTCATCCTTTGGTTGATAAAGATTATTATAATACCCCTCAACGCTATTTACGAATACATCCCATTGACCATTATTAATCATGTTAGCAGGGCAGATTTTACCGCTCCATTTTTGGTGTTTTACAATGTTATTTAACGGTACACCAGTTTCTTTCATTAAATAAGCTACAAGTTTCTTAGCGTTATCTACCGCTTTACTGTAGTTTCCGTCACTATTAACTGCGATTTCAATTGCAATGGATTCTCTATTACCTGGACCATCACCGTCTCCTGCATGCCATCCGTTCTCGTTTAATGGTAGGTGTTGATAAATCTCTTTATCGTCTACTGTAAAATGCCACGATGCAGCTCGGTCTGTGTTTCCTACTGCTTGGTTATATAGGTATTGAGCGTGGTTTCTAGCACCTGCTCCTACACTTGTATTATCAGTCTCATGAATTGTAATGTACTTTGGACTCATGTAGTTTTGAGGACGAATATTATCGTTACCTGCTGGAACAATCCATTCAGTGAATGGAACACCGTTTATTGTACTAGAGGTACTAGGTGATATGGGAGACAGACTACGTTTTGTTCTGTTTGAATTGTTAGGAACAGTTAATGTACCTGTTTCTTCATGAATACCTTCTGAACGTTGAAGACTATCTGCTTTCTTATTGTCGACAGTACCTCCACCACGTCCGTCTACCTCTTCAAAACTAGCTTCAATACTTTTTAAAGCCTGTTCATCTGTTGTTGTTTTACTTTGTTCCTGAACGTTTGTAGGTTGCTTATTGTTTACTAATTGTTGTTCCTCTGCAAACGATACCAATGGTGAAGATAATACTGTTAATCCTGCCGTGAATGCTACTACTTTTTTATTAAATTTAATGTTCATTTCTAATTTGGTATACCTCACTATTTTAATAGATATACCTTCCTCCTTGTACTTCTTTTAGTGTGAATGTTAGTTTAGATAATGGTAGCCTGAACCCTCAAAATAACAGATTGATTTTACATTTCATATGTCAAACCGACATCTATAATTCCTACATGAAGTGTTAGTACTTTAGAATTATAACACAGCACGATTGCAATACTTCCAAGACTCTTGCAAGTAATCTCCTAATCTTGGATATACTGATAGTATGACTCTAAAAAAAGGCATGATCACATCGCTATCAAGCTAACAAAATAAAATCCCCCTAAAATGAAAAAACACGATCTATTCTTTCTATAAAAACATAAGAATAGATCGTGTTTTTTCATGTCTAAATTTGTATTCAATATTCAAAAGTATTTAAGTCCTATAGGTTTCCTACAAAGAAGAATGGAATTTTATCTATTTGAGGTAGCACCCCATCACTATCAAACTAACAAGAACGAGTTATCGCAAAACACTAATTACGAGCAACACGCCAAAATTTTTGTTCTGGGAGTATTATATTATCTTGACTTGATGGGCATGTTTGGTAAGCACCCTATTTTGAAAACCAACGCTTATAATCAAAAAAAGCGCATAAGTATTTATATTGGAAAGTGGGATACTTCACCATCGGATAGTACTAAAATATTGTTGGAAAGTCCTTTTTCATTGATAAAATCTTTTAATTCTTTTCTAGTTAGTAAGTAATGATTAACAGCTTCCATATGTATTTGATAAATAGCTTCTTTAGTCATAATTACAGGATTCCCTTGAAGAAATTTTGCCTCCCTCCATTTACAACAATTACTTCTGGATTATACGTTTTAAGCACCTTTCGAACGTCGGTACTTATCAACATTCAGGGGCAACACATTAAATAATTTTCCGCTTATTTTCAAAAGGACCTGCTCAATTCATACGTAAAAACATAAGGTAAAGTGAACCCATTAAAATCCGTGGAATGGATCCTAGTTGTATTCTCTTATCTAAAGGAGGAACTATTATTATGGGATATAGTGGTAGTTGCGGCGAAGGCTGCGGTTTTGCTGGAGGCTTTGCTTTACTCGTTGTACTCTTTATACTATTAATCATTATCGGATGCAGTTGCTTCTGCTAAAAAACTATTAGAAAAGGCACCTTAGGGTGTCTTTTCTTTATACGTAAAAACCTCGCCATCTTATGGAAATGGCGAGGTTCTTATCTATATTATTTATTATCTTGTTCCAGATTTTTATCAAGATTAGAATTACTATCATTATGGTAACGTTGGTAATTCTCTTCATGTAACCTTTGTTGTTCTTGTTCAACTTTATTATCATGATCAATCACCTTAATAACAAAAAATAATATTACGATTACAAACACAACAAATGGGATGAGAGCAGTTTTAGAAAGCTCCTTTAAATCCTCTTTTGCTTGTCGCTTTTCTTCTCCTGTTGAAAAGAGATAAGCAAACAAAGCTATTATAAATGCGAAAAAACCTAAGAGTATTTCTACAACTGCAAAAATAGCATCTAACATTACTTATGTATCCCCCTAATATAACATATATGTATTACTAATTAGCCAATAATTACCTTTCACATTATATCAGCTAGAGTACACAGAAGTATAATAAATTATTTGTATAGTTTATTTTATTAATTAACATGCATTACTATAAAATAATTCAAGTCGTCCGAAGACCCCTTAAGTTTTTTTCTTTTTTATGAAAAGATAAGATCCTACTCCCTGATCTTATCTTTTTTTATTTGTTAATTTGCAATAGGGCTACCGCCATATGCCCCTTTTCATGATTAGTTCGTTTTACTTTTAATACTCTCAGTTGCTTTTTTAAATAGTTTCATTGCCTGTTCTGCTTTATTATTTGCCTGTTCCAACTTACTATCATTTTGTTCTTCTAATGCTTCTGAAAGTAATCGTAGAGCATCCCAGTAATTATCCATTGCCTGTTTTATCTTTTCTTGTTCAACTTCTAACTCTTTAGGTGCCTCAAGGTATTTTATGTCTCTTACGTGTATTTTTGCCATATCCAAACTCAGTTGGATTTCACTTTTCTTTGACTCATAATCCTTTACATCTGAATGTCCAATATCTTGTATCAGTCTGATAACTTCATCCATCTTATTTGTATTTTCTACGATGGCTGCTTTGTATTTATCAACTTCTGAACCACTAACTTTTTCATTTAAATCATCCTCACGATGACCCTCTTTCGCATGTTTCTGGTTCTCTTCCTTTACCTCTTGCTCTATATCAGGGTATTTCTCGTTTATCCCCTTAAATACTGTCTCCCATTTAGAAACACCATCATCTATCCCAAACATACCGGTTTGTATGATTTCTTTTGCTTTATCCTTATTATATTCACCTTCATACTTACGGTCATCATACTGTCTAACTGCATCTTCTACTTTTATTAGGTGTTTTCTAATCTCTTCTACCCCTTCTTGTATTAAGAATTGGTAGTCTTCATACTTTTTAGGTGGCTTGATTTTTTCAAAACGGTTTATATCCAAACTAATGTGACTAATTAAAGAATCTATCTCACCTATGTAGACACCCTTTTCTGTAAATAATTCATCAGTTTTCTTTTCTAGTTTTTTTAAATGATACTGGAATTCTAAGTGCAGTTCAGTCAAACGATAAGGGTAATCTTTTTCAGATACCTTTACCTTCTTTTCACCTTCCGTGTCTGATACATTTGATTTACTTTCTTTACTACTTGATTCTTCTTCCTTACTTCCCTTTTCATACTCAATTCTAGACAATGCGTTTCTTAGTTGGTTTTCAATGTGTTCATCACTATAGTGCAATTTCTTTAGGTCAGATACCATTTTATCTGCATCATAATACTTATCTACTTTTCTATACTCTGACTGTGTAAGTCCATATGTATTTAATGTACAACCTACTAGCATGAAACTAACACTTAAGCCTGCTATTGCGATACCCTTAAATGATTTATTAAAATTCATTTTAAACTTATCCCCTTTTTCTTTTAGTAATTCTTTTCTTCAACAATAGACAGACCTTCATCAGTTTTTGCATTGTCTGCTGCGTCAGTTTAGCTTTCCTAACTTATTGTTTCAGTCTTAACTTGAATTTCTTCCTTATAATTACAAAAAGGATATACCTAAACATATAACTGCTAGTAAGATATATCCTTATATTATTTTATAATGATAATAATTAATGAGTCAAAGTGATTTTGCGAAAATTATACAAAACAGGCATAATTTATTAGTTACTTGTCAAGTTATGCTTGGTACCACAATAAGATACTAGAGAATTTCTCATTGTAGTACCCTCTACTACCTTTACAGGAGTAGCAACACGTCTTCATCAACCTAACAAAGCAAATAACCAAACAAAATTTTGTGCTAACTTGTGACAAAAACCCTCATTTTTTTGTTTCGGGGAAATTCTGAATTCTTAAATTGATCTGCATGGGGTACAGCCACATCACCATCAAGCTAACAGAACAAAATACACCCTAAAATAAAAAACGCCATCCTTTTCCTAAGATTCTACAGAAAGAATAGCGTATTTTTCTTTTTATGGATACACTTTTTAGCTCGATAGCTATGGGGTGTTACCTCAAATATAATTATTTTATTTACATGTTTCTTTTAAATTTGTTTCAAATCTTTTCATAGGTTGGTATACAAGAACATGTAGTGATAAACCTATCACTGCAGTAATGTTTAAAATAATACTTATAATCATTAAAGACCCTTCTATAACTGGAGAAAAGTATCCATTCGTACTTAACGTAGAAGAACTTATACCAAGTAGTAAAATCACTATTAGTAAAGGTAAGTTTTTAACCAATTTGAATCCCCCTTTAAATGTAATATCTTTATATTATTATATCACACACTAGTTTATGTAATTAATATAAGATAGTTATCTATGGGCAATTTCACATTTTTTTGTTACAAGTTAGCACGAATTTTTGTCCTGGGGTACTATAAATTTTCCGCTTGATGGCGATGTGGTTCTATCCCATCGCTATCAAGCTAAGAAATTCATTGTACACCCAAACGAAAAAAGATGAAAAAATAATAAAAAGCTTATCATTAAGTGCTAAAAGATAAGCTTTTTTGTCTATACTTATTAAATTTTATTTGATTTCTTCCATGCTAATACTGTAATAAGATATTGAATACCAAATAGGAAAGCGAAAAGTATAATAAATCTTGCTATTACTGATAACCATCCAACGAAATCTTCAGGTAAGTTATATTTGTATGTGGTAGCACCTATTGCGACAAAACAAAAAATAAAGGTATTACTCATTTTTTCTTTTAATTTTTCGTTTAATTGTTCTTTATTATTAATATCCGTTTCATAGACACCAGTTAGAATCGATTTAATAAAAAAGAATATCATATAAAAAATTATAATGGCTAATGAAGCAGCCCATTCTAAAAATGGACGGTGTAGATATGCTCCTCTTATTACAAAATCAACAAAAGCTATAAGTAGGACAATAATTCCAGATTGAGCCCAAATTTTCATTTCAATTTGTTGGATTCTTTCATCTGGGTGTGTACTGAGTGAAAACCATTTTTTTAGTTTTTCCATTTTAAAATTCCTCCCAAAATAATTTATCTAAACTTTTATCTAGTGTTTTAGCTGTATGAATGCAAAGTTTTAAAGAAGGGTTATAATTATTACTTTCAATAATACTAATGTTATGTCGTGTAACATTTACAATATTGACCAACCCTTGCAATCTTCACTTTACTTAAAGACATTAAATACACCTCACTTGTAAAGATAACTTCACACCATAAATCTTATATTTTATATATTAAATTATTAACAACATAAATGCAATATATATTTTACATTTAGTCATATATAGGTTGCAAACTCCTGTGTTTTTGTATCTAAAACTATCCTACAAATATAAAAAAATTCTTTCTGTAGAATCATAGGAAAGGGTGAATTTGTTATATCTGTTTCTATATATAATAAATTAGAAGTATTTGTTCAAGAGATTCAAAGTTACTTGTACTTATCTCCCAATTAATTGTGCAATCTAACCTTTTCATCTACTAAGTTCTTTTACTAAGGAATAGAAGCTAAAAAAGAAATAGAAATGAGCCTTTTTATTATTTAGTTCATCTTTTTTTCGTTTTAGGAGAGATTTTATTTTTTAGCTTGATAACAATGTGGAGATATCCTAGGTTTAAAAATCCCTTTAGTTACTGCATACTAGCAACAACCTTTTGAAATTTAGGTTACTGCGATATATAATTATCAGAAATTCTAAGGAGTTGTATATATGGATGATATAAAAATAATAGCTGAGGTTCTGAGTATAGGGTTACAAATTGGTTTATTTTCAAAAACTGAAATAATTGATTGGGCTGATCAGACAATTGAAGCATTAGATAGCCCTTCTATTGAAATTATAGAAGTTTCTCTATCTAGTAATGATAAGTTGGTTGACATCGTACCTAAATTAAAAAACGTAAAAGGAACGTATGATAAAAAATTACCCGTAAAAATAATACTGGGGCTGTTATGGGATAAATTTATCCTAAATGAAGAAAATGTATTGAAAATAAAACCATTTATATCTAATTTGATACATAATAATTGCTGTGAGGGATTCAGTTATGTAGATGAACAGCTATATAATTTTAATGAGGACATTAATTTAGCAGCAGATAATATATATGGGAATCTAGAAGATATTAGTCAAGAATTAAAAAGCTTTCTATTTCCTTATAAAGACTTTAGTAATTACTTCAGTTTTTGGGAAACTTGAAAAATATTAAATTGATGGTAATAGATCATTCGGAAATGTATTCCTATAAAATAGTAGTTTTATCGTTTTCCGATAGAAGACTCCTTCCTCAAAAATGTGAAGGTGTGAAACACCAATTTTAGGTGGGAGATGAATGTCGGTTGGCATAAGCCAACATATTTGCTATCATTTACTTGTACAGATTGCTCTTCGAAAACTGAAGATATGAGGTTGGTTGCAGAAAAACGTTGCAACCGTAAAATCTTCAACGTTCTATCTCCCCACGCTTCTCAAAATTGCGAAAACCAAGCTAAAGTAGGTAGTGTGGTGAGTCAGCGTACAAGATACTTATGTTCTCACCGTAGGGACTGCGGGTAGAGCCTGCTAAGATAACTGATGGATACATCGGTGTTCGCAGGAATCTCCCACTTCAAACAGTCCGTTAGGACGTTAAGTGGTGAGTAGTTCAATATTACAGCTATCCTACAAAGTGGTTTATCTGTTCATAAAAAAGAAGAACTCATTACATATAATACCGAAATTTATTTTCGTGCTTTAAACCTCACTCCTATAGAATAGCTAGTACAAATAGTTGAACTCTTAAAAAGAGCTTTAAAAAATAAATAGTAAGACCAATTTTCAACCGCCCTTTACAGGTGATCTTTTACTTTTTCTACTTCACATATACAAAGGGTTCATTTGTCGTAATATAGTATCTTCTCACCTTTTCATTCATGATTCTTTACTTCTTTTCTCTCTCTTGCCAATGAATATGGTATATAATTGAGTACCTGCCAAAACTGTTTTTCTTCCACATTAAAATAAAAATTTACTATCAACTAAAGATTCTATTCCTTCACCGTTTCTCCAATACATAACTGGATTAGGCCTTCTGGAGGCTAAAGGGGCCAGGAAAGCAGCAAAGCTAGCGTAAGGTGTTAAATTCCCTCAAGGCATCTTAAAAGCTGAACAATTATTTAATATTCCTATACTCTCCACTCTCCAACATACAACAAAATACATCGTAAAATATATTTTACGATGTATTTTAAAAGGGAAATCGTCATCAGTATTCTCACCCATATATTTATGAAGAGCTTTACCATTCACGATAAACTCCTCAAATTTTGAAAAAGTTCTTTTAATTGTATACTATACGTTTTAAACATAGATTTACACGTATAACAAAGGGATAATACGATAAGTTTATACTAAATGAACGTGGTTCAAGTCGGAGGAAGGCCCCTTAGGGTGTCTTTTTTTGTACATAATAAAAGCCTCACCATCCTATGAAAACGGTAATTCCTTTAAAACAAATAATAATTGTAAATATGTTAATTTTACATTACATTAAAGTTAGAGAAAACTCTTTAACTAATACAGTGCTAAATAGTAGGTGAAAAAATGGAATTTAACGATTTGGGTATTACCATTAAAGAACTTAGAATTAACAAAAATATATCACAATCCGAATTATGTCATGGAATATGTTCACAAAGTCAAATTAGCAAGATCGAAAAAGGTGTGATTTATCCATCTAGCATATTGTTATATCAATTATCTGAAAGACTTGGTATTGATCCAAATAATATATTTGCACTAACTCAAAACAAAAAAATTAAATATGTAGAAAATGTAAAATATGTAATAAAAGATTGCTTAAAACAAAAACAATATAAAGAACTTTATGAAATAGTAAAAAAGGAGAAAAACTTAAATAACTTTCAAACAAATGAAGAGAAACAATTTCTAATATGGCATGAAGCAATTGCTATATTTGAGGTAAATAGATCAACCAAAACTGCTTTAACTCTTTTAAATTATGCATTAAAACTAACTTTAACCAATTCTGATTTTTTATCAGAAAGAGAAATAGATATTATGCAGACAATGGCTATATTTCATGGAGAAAATAAAGAATATGAAAAAAGTATTACTATATTAAGAAGATGTTTATCTAATTTTAATAAGTTAAATTTTCCTAGAGATAAAGAAATTAAACTAAAAATCATTTTAAATTTAGCAAAATCTTTGGCCTTCACATATCAAAATGAAGAGGCAATAAAATACATTGATAAGGGCATTAAATTAGCAATTAATCTAAATACTTTATACCTATTAGGTGAACTATTCTATTTAAAAGGTCGGTTTTTATTAAAGATTAAACAACACAATGTAGAAGATATTGTTTATAACTGGAAAAAAGCATTATTTATATTTGAACTAACAGAAAAAGAATATTATACAAAACTGATACCAGATAAACTTATTGAAATACAAAATAAAAAACACTCATAATTTCGTAAAAACTACTTAAAAAGCCCACAGGAAAAGTTCCCGTAGGCTTTACATTTATAAACATATTATTATTTTTTATAAAACCGCATCTCCAATTATTAGATAACTATCTAATCCATTGGGAATGCGGTTCACTTAGGTCATTAATGTTTCAGCTATCTTCTTTATTTGAAAATTACATCTACCATACTAATTTAATATTATATTCCTGAAGCCAACCATTAACTTGAAGTAAATAATCTATTATACCTCGGGCATCATTACCTGAAATTACTTCGTCTTTTCCTTCTGCAATAGCACGAACTCTTTCTACATTAATTAATGGCAAGATAGGTGATTCAGGATTGTTCAACACATGTAACATCCAATCACTAATACCTTGTAGATAAGAGGCATCCTTTGTGCTTGGATATGCACTTTTTTTGCGATAACGTACATCTTCTGGAAGTACATTTTCAAAAGCTCGACGTAAAATACCTTTTTCAATATTGTCTATGCTTTTCATTTCGAATGGGACATTCCATAAGTATTCTACAAGCCGGTAGTCGCAAAATGGAACTCGTACTTCAAAGCCATTCATCATACTTGTGCGATCTTTTCGTTCTAACATAAATGGCAAGAAACGAGTAATAAACATGTAAGACATTTGACGTTGCTTCATTTGCAGATCACTTTCACCTTCTAAAAAGGGAACCTCAGCAACCGCATCTTCAAATTTTTGTTTTTGATATTTTTCAGGGCTAATCTTCGCTTTAAAATCCTCTGATAAAATTTCTGTACTATACCATAAATTAACACTCCAAGGGAATATCTCTGCATCTAGAAACTTCTCTTGATGGAACCATGGATACCCTGAGAATACTTCATCTGCGGATTCGCCTGAAAGGGCAACTGTTGCGTCTTTCTTCATTTCCTTAAATAGCAAATAAAGAGACGTTTCTAGTTCTCCAACTCCAGGTAGATCACGCGCTCGCATTGGAGTTAATAAATACTCTATTAAACTATCTGATCCTAACTCTATAGAATGATGCTTTGTTCCTACATATTCAGCCACACGTTTCACCCAAGGTTCATCACGATCAAAACGAAGGAAGTCTTGCTCAAAGTCCTTTTCATCATTGATGAAATTCAGGGAATATGTATGAAGGCGTTCCCCTTTATTCCCAAATTCATTTCCTGCTAAACCTGTTAAACCACTGGAATCTAAACCTCCGGAAAGCATAGATACCACTGGTTTATCAGCAATTAACTGACGTTTAACCGTATCTTGTAAAATGGAGCGGATTGTCTCGACTGTTGTATCAATATCATCTACATGTTTTTTACTTTCAAGTTTCCAATATTGTGTCGTATTCGAACCATTAGAGGTAAACGTCATATAATGGCCAGCACGCACTTCATGTATATCCTTGAAAATAGCATGACCAGGAGTACGTGTTGGTCCAAGACAGAAAATTTCAGAAAGTCCCTCTTTATCTACCTCTGCATCTACAAGTGGATGTGAAAGTAAAACTTTTAACTCTGAACCAAAGAGAACTGCACTTCCCCTTTGAGCAAAAAATAAAGGCTTCACACCTAGATGATCACGACCAAGCATCAATTTCCCAAATCTTTCATCCCAAATACCAAAAGCAAAAATCCCATTTAAGTGTTGAACACAATCTTCTTGCCATTCTAAGTAAGCGTGTAGTAATACCTCTGTATCCGACTTGGTCTGAAATTCATGACCTTTCTCCTCAAGTTCTTTACGTAATTCTTGATAGTTATAAATTTCTCCATTGAACGTAAGGCCAATCGTATTATTTCCATCTTTATACAGCATAGGTTGAAGGCCACCTTCAGGATCAATGACGATGAGACGTCGATGACCTAATGCCGCTCGTTTTGAAAACCAATGCCCCTCTGCGTCAGGTCCTCGGTGAATGATAGCATCTGTCATTTTTTTTAACGTTTCTTGTTCATTAGACAGGTCTTTAGACCAGTCTATCCACCCTGCAATTCCACACATAGTGTCTACCTTCTCTCAAATAGTATAGAAACCGACTAAAATCAAATATCAGTCGGTTTTCCGTAAAAAAATCCGACTAAAAACATCTTTTAGTCATGTTTATATAATAAAATGAATTGAATAAAAAATCAAATAATTCATTCAAGAAAGAAATCACTGTCCCCTTTCACTTGAATTCTCATCGTCCGATTAAAAAATTATTACCTTAAACTTTCATTTTCATCCTAAGTGATACAGTTGCATTCTATTATAGTTATATACTAGAAATAAGAATGGTGTATGTTATTCTATAAGAAGCAAATAGAGGACTTTCTATTAGGATTTACAAAATTAGAAATGAACTAATACAGAATGTAAAGACAGAAAACTTCGCTAAATATTTCAAGGATAGGGTGTAGACAATGATCAAATTAGAAAAAGAAAATAAAAAAATGAAAATCATTCAATCTGCCACAATACTGTTCTCTACGCGTGGTGTCCGTAACACAACGGTTGATGAAATTGCAAAGACAGCTAAAGTTGGTA